>NZ_JBAVYV010000180.1:0-2902 GCF_049588435.1 Ilumatobacter sp. | reverse complement strand
CGCACCGGCGATGCTCAGGACGATGCCCTGGGGCGGCACGGCGAGGGTGAGATCGCGGCTCGAGGCGAAGGCAATGGTGATCCCGGCGCCGAGCAGCGTACCGACGACGCCACCCATCCCCGCCAGTAGCACCGACTCGAACAGGAATTGCAGACGGATGTGGCGCTTCGTCGCACCGAGCGCTCGGCGCACACCGATCTCAGTGGTCCGTTCGAGCACCGACATCACCATGATGTTGGCGATGGCGACACCGGCCACCAGCAGGGCGACCGCCCCGAGCCCGATGAGCAGTCCGGTCAGCGCCTCGTCGGCGGCCTTGCGGGCGAGGAGCGCGTCCGACGGACGGGTCACCTCGACGGCGTCGGGCTGCTGGGGATTCACCGTGGGTGGGATCACCTCGGCGACGTCGTTGAGAAACTCCGGTTGGGCCCGCACATAGAGGGTCGTCGGTGACTCGGTGGTTTCGAACTCGGTGGCCGCCACCGGATAGCCGATGAGTGCGGCCCGTTCGATGTCCGGGTGCAGGGGGAGGTCATCGAGGATCCCGATGACCGTGAACCAGGTGCCGTCGACGAAGACGCGGGGACGCGGGTCCAGGTCGGCGATTCCCAGTCGTTCGGCGGCCACCGACCCGAGAACCACGGTCGGGACCGTCTCCGACGCCGCATCGAGAAAGCGTCCCGACCTGAGCTCGCCGCCGAGCTCGTCGATCAGATCGGTCCGCGAGGCGAGGAGCCCGATGCCTCCTGTCTCCAACTCCGGGATGAACTCGCTGCGTCGCACCGATGCGTTGACGGTGGTCGTCTGTGTCGTGGATTCCACTGGACCAATCCGGGCCGCCATGATCCCCGCCTCCTCGGGCACCTCCGATCCGGTCCCGAAGACGCCACCCCCCGGCGTCACCCGCAGGAGGTTCGTGCCGAGCTGGTCGAGCGTGGCGATGAGGTCGGCCCGGCCGGACGCCGAGATCCCGATGACCGCGACGATGGCAGCGATCCCGATGGCGATCCCGATTGCGGTGAGGACCGCCCGCGCCGGACGTGCCACGAGGCCGCGGAAACCGAGTCCGATGAGGTCCCCGACCCGCAACCGGCTCTTCATGGGCGTGCTCGGGTTGGGGCTTCCTCGTGTCACGATGACACCGTGGCGGTGTCCGACAGCACCTTGCCGTCGCGGAGTTCCACAACCCGGGGGAAGCGGGAGGCGAGATCCTGGTCGTGCGTGATGACGACGAGTGTGGAGCCCTCGGCGTTGAGCGCGGTGAACAGGGCGGCGATGTCGTCGCTCGTGTGGGAGTCGAGGTTGCCGGTCGGCTCGTCGGCGAACACGATGCTCGGGTCGCCGACGAGGGCGCGGGCGATGGCGACCCGTTGACGCTCGCCACCCGAGAGCTGGCTTGGACGGTGCGTGAGACGATGGCTGAGCCCGACCCGGGTGAGGGCGGCGACGGCCCGTTCGTTGCGGTCACGGCGGGGTAGGCCGCGGTACAGCAGACCCTCGGCCACGTTTGCGGTGGCGGTCATCCCGTCGATGAGGAAGAAGTCCTGGAAGATGAAGCCGATCCGGTGGGCCCGAAGACCCGAGAGAGCGCGATCGCGGAGGCCAGCAACGTCGATGCCTGCGATCTCGACGGTCCCGTCCGTCGGGAGGTCGAGGGCGCCCATGAGGTGGAGCAGCGTCGACTTCCCCGAGCCTGACGGGCCGACGACGGCGACGAGCTCGCCGTTGGCGACACGTAGATCGACGCCGTCGACGGCCCTCACCTCCGGCGTTCCGGGATAGATCTTGGTCACGCCGCGGAGATGGAGGGCGCTGCCGTCGGTGGGGCCCACCTGGCTGGTCATTCTGGCACGAGCACCGTATCGCCCTCGGCGATGTCGCCCGACACCTCGACCAGGCCGTCGGCGAATGTTCCCGTCTCGACCGCGACGAACCGAGAGCCCTCTCCCGTGTCGACTTCCACGGCGTAGCCGCCCTCGGCAAGTGCGAGGAGTGCCTCCACCGGGACCGCGAGCACGCTGGCGGCCCGGCTCGTCTCGACGTCGATGTCGACGGGGGTCGCATCGAGATCGCCGGCGAAGCTCTCGTCCTCGAGGTCGATGGTCACCTCGACCACGCGGCGGGCGTCCGGGCCTTCCCCGTCGGTGGTGACGATGCGGCTCACCGTCGAGACAACGGCTGTCGTCATGGTCCCGTCGGGAAGCTCGAGGTCCACTTCGTCTCCCGGGACGAGGAGGTCCTGTCGGTCCGCATCGAGCAGGACGATCACCTCGTGGTCGCGTGCCGACGTGCCGAACACGGGAGAGCCGGGCGCCACGGTCGCTCCCGTCTCGGTGAATGACGACCCGACCCGCACGGGTGCGGAGATGAACACGATGTCCGCTGGCGTGATGAGACCGGTGACCTCGCGGTCGAGCGACTCCTGCCACGCCTCGATGGCGGCGGCCGTGGATGGGGTGAACTCAGTGTCGACGGTCATCTCGCCCTCGTCGTCGAAACCCTGCCTGGCGAGGTTGGTTTCCAACTGTTCGACGTCGGGTCCGTTGGCGACTCCCTCCTCGAGCGTCCGCCACGCAGGCCGGTCACCGATGAACGTCACCACGCCCGAGCCGTTCAGCTCGTAGGCGATGTCGCCTCGTCCGAGCACACTGCCACCCTCCGGTAGGGCGGTGATGGTGCCGGGCGCCGAAGCGAACACGGTGCCCGGGTCGCGGAACTGCAGCAGCCCCTCCAGGGTCTCGTATTCGATCAGGTCGGTGCGGACGATGGTCGCTTCTGCCAGATCCACTGTCGCGACCGGTTCGGTCGTGGTTGGCTCGTCGTCGCTGAACCGGTCGATGGCGAGGAACCCGCCGACACCGACGGCGACGATCACCAGCACCGCAAGCACGATCCCCCCGAA
>NZ_JBAVYV010000179.1:0-2228 GCF_049588435.1 Ilumatobacter sp. | reverse complement strand
GCTCAGCGCACGGAGCGTGCGGAGATCGTCGACGGGCGGCGGATACGGATGTTCTTCGTAGAAGTCCGCGATCGGATCGTCGTGGACCACTCGGGTCACGCGCTGGTGGCGCCGGCCTGCAACTTCTCCATCACCTTCTCGATGTTGAACGACGCCGGCTCCTGTCGAGGCGGGAATTCGCGCAAGCTCTCGAGCATCTGCGCGACGTAGGTCTGGGCCGGCACGAGCAGGAAGACGTGATCGAGCATCCAGTCGTAGTACGTGTTCGACGTGATGTCGGCGCGTTCGAACGGATCGGTCTTGAGGTTGAAGATCTTCGGCACCCTCAATTCGGTGTACGGCTCCATCCACACCTGCAGCGTTCCGGCAGCGCGTTGCTCGAGGAACACGACCTTCCAGTTGTCGAAGCGCAATGCCGTGAGGTCGCCGTCGTCGGAGACGTAGAAGAAGTGGTGCCGCGCGCTCTCGTCGGACTCGCCCGTGATGTAGGCGAGCTGATCCTGCCCGTCGAGATGCACCTTGAAGTCCGCACCGTTCAGTTCGGTGCCCTCCTTCAAGTTCTCGGCAATGTCGGTGTTGCCGGCAGCGGCGAGGAGGGTCGGGAACCAGTCGTTGTGGCTGACGATGCCGTTGAGCACGCTGCCTGCCGGGATGTGTCCGGGCCAGCGGACCATCGCGGGAACGCGGTATGCGCCCTCCCAGTTCGAGTTCTTCTCGTTGCGGAACGGGGTCATCCCGGCGTCGGGCCACGAGTTCATGTGGGGACCGTTGTCGGTCGAGTACATCACGATCGTGTTGTCGGCGATGCCGAGTTCGTCGAGGAGGTCGAGCATTCCGCCGACGACATCGTCGTGATCCATCATCGTGTCGTGGTACTCGGACTGCCACCGACCGGCGCGACCGCGGCTCTCGGGCTTTCCGTGTGTGCGGAAGTGCATGTGCGACGTGTTGAACCACACGAAGAACGGGTTGTCCTCGTCGGCCTGACGCTTGATGAAGTCCGTGGCGGCGGCACTGAACTCGTCGTCGACGGTTTCCATCCGCTTCTTGGTGAGCGGGCCGGTGTCCTCGATCCGCTGCGTGCCGTCGTCGTTCGCCCACGACTTGATCACGCCACGCGGTCCGAAGCGCTCGTTGAAGTTCGGGAACTCCTCCTCGGTCGGGTAGTCGCGGAGTTCGGGCTCCTCCTCGGCGTTGAGGTGGTACAGGTTGCCGAAGAACTCGTCGAAGCCGTGCGACGTGGGGAGGTGCTCGTCGCGGTCACCGAAGTGGTTCTTGCCGAACTGGCCGGTCGCGTATCCCTCGGCCTTGAGAGCGGTTGCGATCGTCGGGTCCTCGGCCTGCAGACCGATTCGGGCGCCGGGCATGCCGACCTTGGTCAGTCCTGTGCGGTACGGGTTCTGACCGGTGATGAACGCAGCGCGTCCGGCGGTGCAGCTCTGCTCGCCGTAGTAGTCGGTGAAGCGCACACCTTCGTTGGCGATGCGATCGATGTTCGGCGTGCGGTATCCCATCATCCCGTCGCTGTAACAGCTCAGGTTGGTGATCCCGATGTCGTCACCCCAGATGATCAGGATGTTCGGCTTGTCGGCCATGGAGGTCTCCTCGTGGTGGATTGGTGGTGGGAAATTGGTGGTGGCGCGAAAGGTGCCAATAGTAGATCAGCGACACACGCGCCGACCCCTTGGCGCACGAGGCCGGCGCGAGGATCCGCCGCTCAGTCGACGGCGAACACACAGCAGGATGTCGTCGGTGGCACGACTCACCGGGCATCATGTGACACGGAACCACAACGGAGGACATGAATGGGTGCAGCAATCGGTCAGATCCTCGGGAGCGCGGTCGGCGTCGCGATCAGCCCCGTCCCGATCATCGCGGTGATCTTGATGTTGTTCTCGCGTGCCGCGGGACGCAACAGCGTCTCGTTCTTGGTCGGGTGGATCGCCGGGCTCGTTCTGGCGTCCGCGATCGTGCTGTCGATCGGGCTCGACTCGTCGGGTGACCCGTCCGATACGAGCGGAGTCATCAAGGTGTTGATCGGCGTGCTGTTCCTCGTGCTCGGCGTCAAGCAGTGGACGAGCCGACCGCGTGACGGTGCCGAGCCCGAGATGCCCGCGTGGATGGCCTCGATCGATGATCTCGCCGCGCCCAAGGCGTTCGGTCTCGGTCTGCTTCTCTCCGGGGTCAACCCGAAGAACCTCGGCCTCACGATCGCAGCGAGCGCCAGC
>NZ_JBAVYV010000178.1:0-8442 GCF_049588435.1 Ilumatobacter sp. | reverse complement strand
GGATCGGGGCCGGGGCGTAGGCGCCCATGCCTCCGGTGTTCGGTCCGGTGTCGCCCGCACCGATCCGCTTGTGGTCCTGGGCGAGCGGGAGGCCGACCGCGGTCGTGCCGTCGCACAGGGCGAGCAGCGAGAACTCGGGCCCGCTGATCCGCTCCTCGAGAACGAACGCCCCCGATTGCGCGGCGTCGATGATCGCCGCATCGGTCTCCCCGTCGGAATCGGGGACGACGACGCCCTTGCCTCCGGCGAGGCCGTCGAGCTTGACGACGACACCGGCACCGAGTTCGCGCCACCAGGCGCGCGCATCGTCGACGACCGACGGCGATGGCTCGAAGCGCGCGAACGTCGGCCCGGGGATGCCGAGGTCTGCTGCGAGTTGGCGCGCGAAGCCCTTGGACGACTCGAGACGTGCGAGCTCGGCCGTCGGTCCGAAGCACGGGATCCCACGCCGCGCACACTCATCGGCGGCCCCGGCGACGAGTGCGGACTCCGGCCCCGGAATCACCAGGTCGGTGTCGTCGATCGTCGCGCTGCCGAGATCCGCAGCGAGGCGGACAGCGTGTCCCGTACGACGACACGCCCACGCCAACGCGTGTTCGCGGCCTCCGCCACCGAGGATCAGGACTCGCATCAGTGCAGGACACCCTCGAACGCGAGCTTCGCCTGAGCGTCACCCACCGCGAGGGGATAGTTGCCGGTGAAGCATGCGTTGCAGTATCCGTCGTCGTCGCCTCCGGCACGCCCGGCGACGGCACGCATCATCCCGTCCAACGAGAGGAACGCCAGGCTGTCGGCCTGAATGTGTTCTTGGATCTCCGCGACGCTGAGTTGGGCGGCCATCAGGTCGCCGTCGTGGCCCATGTCGACCCCGAAGTGGCACGCGTGGGTGATCGGCGGGCAGGTGATCCGCAGGTGGACCTCTGCCGCGCCGGCGTCACGGACCAGCTTCACCAGCGGCCCGGCGGTGGTCCCGCGGACGAGTGAGTCGTCGATCATGATCACCCGCTTGCCGGCAAGGTTCTCGCTGAGGGCGTTGAACTTCAGCGCCACGCCGCGCTCACGGATGTCCTGTGTGGGTTCGATGAACGTCCGTCCGATGTAGCGGTTCTTGATCAGACCGTCGTTGAACGGCAGGCCGCTCTCGTTCGAGAAGCCGATCGCCGCGGGAATCGACGAGTCGGGAACCGGGATCACGACGTCGGCGTCGACGAGCGATTCGCGGGCGAGTTCGACGCCGAGCTGTTGGCGCACCTGGTGAACCGACTTGGAATCCCACACCGAGTCGGGACGAGAGAAGTAGACGAATTCGAAGGTGCAGCGCGCCGAGTTCGCCTGCGGCGCGAGCACCTGTTGGCGCTCGATCTCGGCACCGCGCAGCGTGACCATCTCGCCGGGTTTGACCTCGTCGATGTCGACACAGCCCAGCGTCGACAGCGCACAGGTCTCGGAGGCAACGGCGTGGCCACCGTGGGGGAGACGCCCGACCGACAGGGGCCGGAAGCCCCACGGATCGCGCACGGCGATCACCTGGTCGGCGGCGAGGATGACCAGCGAGAATGCACCCTTCCACGCCGGAAGCGTGCGTTCGATGCGCTCCTGCCAGTTGCGCCCGCCCGCGGCAGCGAGCATCAGTGTGAACACCTCGGTGTCGCTCGTGGCCGTCAGTCCGAATCCCTTGTGCAGGAGTTCGTCGCGGAGTGCGGTCGCGTTGACGAGGTTGCCGTTGTGGGCGACCGACAGCGGCCCGTGCATGGTCTCGACGAGGAACGGCTGGATGTTGCGTTCGGCGTTCGAACCGGTGGTGGAGTAACGCGTGTGGCCGATCGCGTGGTACCCGGTGAGCGGCTTGAGCGCTTCGGGGGTGAAGACCGTCGAGACGAGACCCGGCTCCTTGTGGACCCGGGCGCGTTTGCCGTCGCTGACCGCGATCCCCGCGGCTTCCTGGCCCCGGTGTTGGAGCGCGAAGAGCCCGAAGAACGCGAGTTGAGCGACTCCATCTCCGTGGGGAGTGGACAGCCCGAGGACCCCGCACTCGTCGTGCGCGACGTCCTCGCCCACGACTTCGGTGGGAACCGTCTGGACCGGGATCGATCGGGTCATGTCACTCCAGGTGGGCGACCGCGTCACGAATGCGCGAGGCGGCGGGATAGTCGGCGTACTCGAACGACTCGCCGGTGAGCCGTTCGTAGGCATCAACGTAGCGGGCGCTCGTCGCCGACCAGACGTCGTCGCCCAGGGTCGGGATCTCTCCATCGCCGCGGAATTCGGCGGCGGCGAGCGCCCGGCGCACGACTTCCTTGTCGAGACTCTCCGGCTCGGCACCGGACCCGACGCGTTCGTCGTAGGTCGCCGCGACCCACCACCGCGACGAATCGGGTGTGTGGACCTCGTCGATCAGCAGCAGTTCGCCGTTCTCGGCGACCCCGAACTCGTACTTCGTGTCGGCGAGGATCAGGCCGGCGTCGCGGCCGCGCTGGACTCCACGCTCGAACAACGCGAGCGCAGCCGATCGGACTCGACTCCAGAGATCCGCCTCGACCAGGCCCTGCTCGACGACCTCGTCGCACGTGATCGGAACGTCGTGTCCGCCGGCGTCACCCTTCGTCGTCGGGGTCACGATCGGATGCGGGAGCGGCTCGTTCTTCTGGAGGCCATCGGGCAGCCGATGGCCGTAGATCGTCCGTTCCCCGCGCTCGTAGGCGGTCCAGAGAGCGGTGTCGGTCACGCCGGTGATGTGCCCACGCACGACCACCTCGACGAGCAGGGGAGCGGCGGTCCGTGCAATCGTGACGTTCGGGTCCGGCGTCTCGATCAGATGGTTCGCGACGATGTCCGAGGTGGTGCGGAACCACCAGGCGGACAACTCGTTGAGGACCTGACCCTTGTACGCCACACCGGAGATGATCCGGTCGAATGCCGACAGCCGGTCGGTGGTCACGAACAGCCGTTGACCGATCCGGTCGCCACCGAGCGCGAACGACACCCGGACCTTGCCGTCCCGACGGTCGCCGAACGGGAGGTCGATCTCGGTCAGCGGCGTGGGCAGGTCGCTCATCGCTGTTTGGCGTGGGCGACGCCCGCCTCGAAGATCCGTAGACCCAGATGGCTCGGCCCGCCTCCCCCTCGTCGATAGTGCGGGTGCTGGCGGGCGACGATGTGGTTCTCGGGGTGGGGCATCAGGCCGAGCACCATCCCACTCGGATCGCTGACCCCGGCGATGTCGTCGACCGAACCGTTCGGGTTCGTGCTCCGGTAGCGCAGCGCCACCTGGCCGGCGGCCTCGAGCGATGCGGGATCCGGATGGACGTAACGACCCTCGCCGTGAGCGATCGGGCAGTGGATCGGGTCGTCGATCCCCTTCGTCCAGATGCTGTTGCTCTTCGCCGCGCGATCGAGCACGACCCACCGACAGTCGAAGACGCCCTGAGCGTTGTGTCCGAGCGCTCCGGGGATCAGGCTGGTCCGACTCAGCACCTGGAACCCGTTGCAGATCCCGAGCAGCGGTCGACCCCGACCCACGAACTCGTGGAGTCGGTCGCCGAGACCGAGCGTCAGGTCGAGCGCCATCATCCGCCCGGCGCCGAGCGAGTCCGCATAGCTGAACCCGCCGGCGACCACGGCGATCCGGGCGTCATCGAGATACCGGGGGCTGGTGATCAGTTCGTTGGCGCGCACGATGCGCACTTCGGCGCCGGCCAGTTCGAGCGCCAGGGCGACATCGTGGTCACGATTGGTGCCGGGCCCGGTGATGACGACCGCAGGAATCCGGCTCATGCGTCGCTCCCGAGGTGGGCGCGGCTGTTGAAGGCATCGACGAGTGCGGCGATCTGGATCGGTTCGACACCGGGCAGCGTGAGCACCCGCCGTTCGCTGACCTGGCCCAGACGGGTCACATCGTCGTCCATGATCCTCCGGAACGCAGCGACGCTTCGCTCCTCCACCTCGACGACGAGGCGGCCGATCGATTCGCCGAACAATGCGGTGGCGAGGTCGTCGTGGGGGAGCTCGGTGATCGTCGCACCGAGTCGGCCGGCGATGCACATCTCGGCCAGTGCGACGGCCAGTCCGCCTTCGCTGACGTCGTGGCACGACACCACCAGACCGGCGCGCATCGCGGTGTGCAGCCGCTGGTAGTTGATCGCCGCATCGGTGTCGGGAGCCGGGACGACGCCCGGGTCGTCGGGTTCGCCGTGGACGAGATCGAAGTGGGATCCGGCGAACTCGGACTCGGTCGAACCGATCAGCAGCAGCGCATTTCCGGGCGTGAGCAGGTCGGGCGTGATGCAGTGGTCGGCGTCGGGCACGTGGCCCACCGCGGTGATGACGAGCGTGGGTGGGACGGCATGGCGTTCGCCGTCACCGCCGATGTACTCGTTGTTGAGCGAGTCCTTGCCGGACACGAAGGGGGCGTTGAACATGAACGCCGCAGCGCAGCACCCGTCGACGGCGGCGACCAGGTCGCCCATCGTCGACTCGCGCCGCGGATCTCCCCACGAGAAGTTGTCGAGCAGCGCGATCTGATCCGGATCGGCGCCGACGGCGACGGCGTTGCGGACGGCTTCGTCCACCGCTGCGAAGGCCATCGCCTCCGGATCGTGCAGGCCGTACCAGGGGTTGACGCCGATCCCGATCGCGAAGCCGTGGGTGTCGGTCGGACCGGCGATCACCACACCGTCGGCGGGACCGTCCGACGCCGCTCCGATCAGCGGTCGCACGACGGTCGCGCCGAGGATCTCGTGGTCGTACCGGTGGATCGTCGCCGCCTTGGACGCGATGTTCGGGTGGCGCAGCAGCGCGAGCAACGACGCAGCGGGATCGGTGACCACACGGCTGGTCGCCCCGCTGCGCTTGGGGTCGGGCAGCGCCGCGTTCATGTGGCGTTGCGGTCGTCCGTCGTGGAGGAAGGCGGTGTCGAGTTCGGCGACGATCGCTTCACCGTTGCGCACGACGAGACGTCCGTCGCCGGTGAACGAACCGATGTCGGACCAGCCCACACCATGCTTCTCACACCGGTTGGCGAGCGCGCTGACGCCGCGAGGATGGACCGACACGACCATCCGCTCCTGGGCCTCGGAGAGCCAGACCTCCCACGGCTCGAGGCCGGGATACTTCCGTGGGACGAGCGCGAGATCGACGTCCGCGCCGACGCCCTCGGCCATCTCGCCGACCGCCGACGACAGGCCGCCCGCGCCACAGTCGGTGATCGCGGTGTACATGTCCTCGGCCCCGACGAGGACGTCGATGAGCAGCTTCTCGACGATCGGATCGCCGATCTGGACGCTCGCTCCGGCGACCTCACCCGTGGTCGCGTCCATCGTTGCGGACGAGAAGGTCGCACCCCGGATGCCGTCACGTCCTGTCGCTCCACCGAGGACGATCACCCGGTCGCCGGGATGCGGACCTTCGTGGAGCGGTCGGGTCGGAGCGGCACCGATGCAGCCGGCGAACACCAGCGGGTTGGTGGTGTATGCCGGGTCGTACAGGATCGCTCCCGCGACGGTCGGCAGGCCGATCTTGTTGCCGTAGTCGGCCACCCCGTCGATCACACCCGCCTCGATCCGGCGTGGATGGAGCGAACCGTCGGGCAGCTCGCTCAACGGAAGATCGGTCGGTCCGAAACACAAGATGTCGGTGATCGCGATCGGCTTGTGGGCGATTCCGAGCACGTCACGGATGACCCCGCCGACACCCGTGTTGGCGCCGCCGAAGGGCTCCACCGCCGACGGATGGTTGTGGGTCTCGGCCTTGAGCGCGAGCGTCGTTCCCTTGTGGAACTCCACGACCCCCGCATTGCCGACGAAGGCCGATCGCACGAACGGCGCGTCGATCTCCTCGGTGCACGAGCGCAGCTGGCGCATCAACGACGTGCGTTGGAATGCCTCGGTCGACCCGGGCTCGAGCGCGTGGACGACGGCGCGGAACGTCTTGTGCGCGCAGTGTTCGCTCCACGTCTGGGCGAGCGTCTCGATCTCGACGTCGGTCGGGTCTCGATCGATCGACTCGTAGTGGTCGCGGATCGTGCGCAGTTCCTCGGGGTCGAGCGACAACGCGCGTTCCGCGTTCAGTTCCGCGAGCTGAGCGTCGTCGAGACCGCGGATCGGGATCGACGATGCCGTGCCGACCGAGTCGTCGGATCCGGGACGGAGGGGTTCGATCGTGCCGTCACCCCAGCGGTCGACGATCGGGTTGACGAGCAGTCGGGCGATGACGGTGCGTCGGGTCGCTTCGTCGACTTCGTCGTGGAACTCCACACGCAGACCCGTCGCCGCGTATTCGACGCCGATGTCGAGCGACGTCGCCGCGTGACGAACCGCATCGGCAGCGGTGTCGGTGACCCCGGGAAGGAGCCCGATCTCGACCGCGGGGTCCGTCGGGACGCTCCAGGAACCCATCTGCAGCAGGGGATCGACGAGCAGGCCGTGGAGGCGCTGTTTGTCGACGTCGGACAGGTCGGCGTCGATGTGGATGACATCGGCGATCGTGAGTCCGCTCACCGGGGGAAGACCCAGCGCTGCCGCTCCCGCGATGACCTGGTCGACCCGCGGATCCTGGTCGAGGGTGCGGATCGTCATGCGATGTCGGTGGGACACCGGCGCGACCATACGGAGCGGATCCGCTCCCGACCAGCATTTCGCGAGAAATTTCACACAGCCGTCGCGAAGATCGCGCGCCCCGTGGCCGCCGGTCTCTCCGGCGTACGCTCGGGTCGTGGCGTCGACACCGAGTACTGAGCCGACCACGATCACCCTCGTCCGACACGGCGAGTCGAACGTGACCGTCGAACGGGTGATCGGCGGCCACCGGAGTTGCACCGGGCTGAGCGGTCTCGGTCGACAGCAGTCGGAGCGACTCGCTGCGCGGCTCGGCGAAACCGGTGAACTCGACGCAGATGTGTTGCTGACCAGCCACTTCGCGCGGGCGATCGAGACCGCCGAGATCATCCGGCCGGCGCTGGGAGCGGTCGAATTCGGTGATCATTGGCCCGAGTTCGGTGAGCACGACCCGGGACCCGAGATCGACGGGATGACCTTCGATGCGTACGTCGATCGGTTCGGAACACCGGATTGGAACGGCGACCCGCACGTCGAGATCTTCCCCGGTGGCGAGACGACCGCCGTGTTCCACGAACGAGTTCGCGGCGCACTCGAGCGCGTGCTCGCGACATATCCCGGGCGACATGTCGTCGTGGCGTGTCACGGCGGTGTCGTCGACGCCGTGTTCCGTCATGTGACCGGCCTGGATTCGACCGGCGGGTTCCATCTGAACACGCTCAACACCTCGCTGACCGGCTTCACGGCGCCGGCCGAGCCCGACCGACCGTGGACCGTGGTGCGCTACAACGATTCGGCCCATCTCGCCGGCCTGCCCGCCCGGACCGCCGCTGCGTGACGCAGGTCGAGGGGAAGGCATCGTGCGAACCGGCTCGAGCGGAACCGTTGGTGGAAAGCTCCCCGTGAGCTGCGCGTCGTGAGGTGGGTCGTGGTCGGTGCGGGTTCGGGCGGGTGTGTCGCGGCACGGCGCCTGTTCGACGCCGGTCACCACGTGACCTTGATCGAAGCGGGTGCCCCCTTCCACCGCGAGGACCCGTTCGCCGAGATCGACGGCAGCGATGCGTTCGCCGCTCAAGGCGTCGAGGGCCGCATGTACACCGAACTGGTCGCTCGACGCACCGTCGGCGGCCCGGAGTCGCGATATCTCCGTGGACGGGGCGTCGGAGGGTCGAGCGTGGTCAACGGAATGGTCGCGCTCCGCGGCGATCCCGACGTGTACGCCTCGTGGGGCTGGGACCGCTCCGAGGTCGACACCGCCTGGAATCGGTGCCTGATCCCGGAGCAGCGCCCCGACGAATCCGAGCTCGGCCGGATCGACCGGCTCCTCCTCGACGCAGCCGCCGACGCCGAGGTGTGCCCACTCACGCGAAGCGACGGGCGTCGGGTCACGTCGGCGGAGGCGTATCTGTGGGAACCACTGGGCGCGGGCGATCCCCGATTCGAGGTCCTGAGCGACCGTCTCGTCGACCGGGTGGCCTTCGACGATTCCGGTGCAGCCGTCGGCGTCGTGCTCGCCGACGGTGAGCGGATCGGCGCGGACGCGGTGGTGCTCTCCGCCGGGGCGATCCACACGCCGACCATCCTCCTGCGCTCCGGCGCGACCACCGCGGGGACGGGGCTTCGTGACCATCCGGCAGCGGGGTTGCTGTTGCACCTGAGCGACGAGCCTCGGGCTCGACTCGACCAGGCACAGCGCGGGCTGGCCACGGCATCGATCGTCGATCGGGACGGCATCCAACTGCTCGCGCTCAACCATCTCGGACCGGCCGCCCGGACCGAGTTTGCGAAGATCCTCGTCGCGCTGATGCGTCCGGAGTCCCCGGGCGGCAACGTCCGCCTGAGCTCCGATGATCCGACCGCTCCGCCGATCGTCGAGTTCGATCTGCTGAGC
>NZ_JBAVYV010000177.1:0-1520 GCF_049588435.1 Ilumatobacter sp. | reverse complement strand
TCGGTGACCTTCTTGGCGCCATCGTCGTAGTAGTAGAAGGCGTTCTCGGAGCCACCGGCTTCGACCATCATCACGGCGACGTCACCGTCGTCGAGTTCACGGCCGGCGATGACGATCTCGAACGTGCCGTTCTCGGCTTCTTCGAACGTGGGGTGCGGGATCCACTCGCCCTCTTGGCTGTACGCCATGCGGACGGTGCCGAGCGGGCCATCGAACGGGATGCCCGAGATCATCAGCGCAGCCGAAGCGGCGTTGATCGAGAGCACGTCGTGCGGGTTGACCTGGTCGGCGCCGAGCACGGTCGTGACGACCTGGGTCTCATTCCGGAACCCCTCGGGGAAACTCGGGCGCAGCGGGCGGTCGGTGAGACGGCAGGTGAGGATCGCGTCCTCGGTGGGACGACCTTCACGACGGAAGAACGAGCCGGGGATCTTGCCGGCGGCGTACGCCCGCTCCTCGACGTCGACCGTGAGCGGGAAGAAGTCCATGCCCTCTCGAACGGACTTTGCGCTGTTGGCGGTGGTGAGAACCTTCGTCGAACCGATCGACGCCACGACGGCGCCCATCGACTGAGGGGCGAACTTGCCCGTCTCGAAGGTGAGTGTCTTGTCGGTCCCTGAGATGGGGCCGGACACGGAAATGGCTTCAGCCATGTTGATTCCTTTCGAACACGCAGCACCCTGCCGCGTGGCTTCTGAAGGAGGATCAGTGGCCGGTTCCCAGTTGGTCACCCCGAGATCGACAGCCAAACATTCCGGATTCCGCACGTCATCTCGGAGTCAGCAACCGGCAACCAGCGCCTGGAACTCCGTCGACCGGACGTTCCGGTCCAGGCAAGCCTACCGAGGCGGTCGACCAACCATGCGTCTGGCCGAAAACGAGAACCGACCACCGGCAAGAGCCAGCAGTCGGTCCCGGAGATTCCTTGAAATGTCTACTGAGCCGGAGTCGGAAATGCATCCTGTCTCGGGATCATGGTTCGTCGCTCGCAAGGCGCGTGACGACGATGTTGACGTGACGTCAATGAGGAGTCCACGCAACGCCGCGAGCGGCGAAGCTGGACCGAATCAGCGGCGGAGGCCCTGGTCTTTGACGATCTTGCGGTAGCGCTCGACGTCGATCGACTTCACGTAGTCGAGCATGCGACGGCGGCGGCCGACGAGCATCAGCAGGCCACGACGGCTGTGGTGGTCCTTCTTGTGCATCTTGAGATGCTCGGTGAGGTGGGTGATCCGCTCGGTGAGGAGGGCGATCTGCACTTCCGGCGATCCGGTGTCGGAATCGTGGGTCTTGTGCTGCTCGATGGTTGCGGTCTTGTTCGGCATCGTGGTGAGTCGCCTGTTCCTGTTTCGTTCTGGATGAGGTCGCGGTCCGGATGGAGACCCGGCACGCATCTCGTCTGCGCAGAGGACACCGGCGACCCGGCGACCAGCCCAAACGGACCAGACGATGATAGCGGCGACGGACCCACATTCGCTCCCGTCCCACGTGCGCGTCGGTGCCAGGCACCGACGCGCACT
>NZ_JBAVYV010000176.1:0-3546 GCF_049588435.1 Ilumatobacter sp. | reverse complement strand
GTTCCAACCTCGCGAGGGAACCATCACGCAGCAGCCGATCACATTGATCATCGAAGAGCCACTCGCGTGCGATCGACATCCCCGGCGGACTGTCCACAGCGGATCGTCCGAGCGACCCCGCAGACCGAGCATTCGTTCTGCACTCGGTGCCGAGCACATACGACGACGTCGTGCGCATAGGAACACGATCCCGCGGCGAACCAGGTCGTCCATCAACGGCGATCAAAATCTTCACGGACAGGCCGACCTCCGCCGCACAGAACGGGCAGCAGAGCTCGTCTCGCCACCCCGCCGTGTCGACGCACATTCTCGTGCGCCTGAACGATCACCCTTGTGCCGCGATGCGCTGTTCGGGAGTCTGAATGGCAACGTTGATATGCGTGGGTTTCGAGCGGCGCAGCGCGGCGACGAGTATCCAAGGCGGCCCGTTGAAAGTGCCGCCGAAGTAGCTACACTGACGGCATGAATGTAGCCACTTCGAGGTCAGAGGTCGGGATCCGCGACCTGAAGAACGGTCTCAGCAAGTACATCGATCGCGTGGAGGCCGGTGAAGAAGTGATCGTGACGGATCGGGGTCGCCCGGTTGCCAAGCTCTCTCCACTCGACGCACCGGACGATCGCCTCGCTGACCTTGTCGCCGCTGGTGTGGTTCGACCACCCGCGAGCGGTACTCGTCATCGCGCTCGCTCCCGAATCAAGCCAAAGGGGAATGTGAGCGGTCTCGTTGCTGAGCAACGTCGGTGATCACCTACGTCGATACCTCGACGCTGATCAAACTCATCGTCGATGAGGAGGGGTCGGACCGAGCTGAACTGATCTGGCAGTCCGCCGATTCGGTTGCCTCGGTCAGCCTGGTCGTGGTCGAAGCACGCGCTGCGCTCGCTGCAGCCGCACGGCGGAAGCGGCTATCGACCGATCAGTTGCACGTTGCCAAGACCGAGTTGGCTGCGTTCGTCGACGATCTCCATCTCGTCCAGGTGACCGAGCAACTCATCGAAAGCGCAGCGCAACTCGCGGAGGCCGAGTCACTGAGGGGCTACGACGCAGTCCACCTCGCAGCCGCGATCTTCGTGGACGCCGCAGTACTCACGAGCGCGGACCGAGCGCTGTGCGAGGCAGCCGAACGGCAGGGCCTACACATCGCCGACCCACTGACGACGTGATCCGGCCGGTCCGGTCGGCATGAACACCGCCGACATTCTCGTGCAGGTGATCGCTCACAGTCGTGCCGTACCGGGCGGGTGTGGCTGCCGGATCGGCCGAGCAATATGCGTGGCACCACCGAGCGCAACGGGGAGCTACTCGTGGGTGGGAATCGCTGCCGCGAGAGGCGTGAGATCGTCGATGAGGTGGTCGAGCTGGTCGGCGAGGAGCGATCGGTACGCTGCCGTGGCGGCTTCGTCGGTGAGGTCCTCGAGCCGCTTCTTCAGTTCGTTCCCGTCAGGGGTCAGCCATCCATCGTCGCCGACCAGGCCCCGCTCGCGCATCGCGCCGACCACCTCGTCGAGTCGCTCCTTGGGGAGATGCCACAGCCGTCCGAACTTCTCGGCCGGGACACCGTCAGCGAGCGTGTGAAGCACGTGGGACTCGGTGCCCGACACGCCCAACGTGACGAGGGCGGCGACGTGGCCATCGCCGCGGTGCTCGCGCAGCAGATTCGCTCCGAACCACAACCGTGCGTCGGGCTCGACCGGAACCGGAAGTGTACGTACGGCGGCGAACAGGGCCCGACCTTCGTGCGAAGCCGTCATCGCCGCGTCGATCATCGTGTCGCCGGCACGCACCACGCTCGGCGAGTCGAGGCGATCGCTGAGCAGCCGTCGAAGCGCTGCGACCGAGCCCGCCTGGCGAGCCAGGTTTGCAGCGTGTGGGCTCACCTGGTCCCACACGCTCGGGATGTGTCGGGCGACCTCGCCGTCGGCGAAGTTGTAGAACAACGCATCGACCACCTGGGCCGACACCTGTCTGCCCAGCGGGGCGGCGCGGCCGGCGAAATACGCGTCCCACGGATCGGTGAGCCCGAGCGCCATCACGGCCTCCATCGGCTCGGCTTCCATGTAGGTCACCAACGCGATTGGCTCGGTCAGCTCGAACAATCGTCGGGCCGTATCGGCCGTCACCATCGCCATCTCCACGGTCCTGTTGCCGACGCCATCGGCGCCACGCTAGGCCGACGGTATCCGGCACCGGTATGCAGCCGCACCCGGCCGGTATCGACGTCGGGTGGGGAGGCGCACATTCCCGAGCGGGTAGCCGCACCCTCG
This sequence comes from Ilumatobacter sp., assembly GCF_049588435.1. Taxonomy (GTDB): domain Bacteria; phylum Actinomycetota; class Acidimicrobiia; order Acidimicrobiales; family Ilumatobacteraceae; genus Ilumatobacter_A. The sequence continues at coordinate 1,282 of NZ_JBAVYV010000176.1, read as the reverse complement.
AGGTGCCGATCTGATGCGGCGCGGGGAGCGCGTCCGGGCGCGCGTTTCTGAGCGCTTACCGGCGTTCAAGTCGGCGGCCGAGGGTGTCGGTCGTGACCTCCATCGCGAAGTCGAAGTGATCGACTCGTGCTGCGTAGTCGATGTCGAGCGGATCGCAATGCTCGGGGCCGAGCGCCAGCGTTCGACTGGCCTCGCCGGTCGCATGGAGTTCCTCGGCCGCCGCTGCAGCATCGATCGGACGACCCAAACGGGCGCGCTCGATCAGATCGGCGGTGAGACGATCGTCGTCTCCGGTGTCATCGGGACGGTCAGGGAAGCAGCCAGTGATCACGTACGACGGCTCACCCAGCCCCGCCTCGTTGACCGCACGGGCGGTCGCCGACACACAAACCAGGCTCGCAGCCCACAGCCGGGTCGCATCGACCGCAGCAACGACACCTTGGGTGCCCGCCGAGGTTCGCTGCACCAGCGTTCGCCCGTCGAGATCGACGCGACTGACCGCCACGGGCGAGTTCGGGAAGTCGAACCCTGCGGGTCGACGGCCGCCGTCCTCGCCCATCGCCAGCACATCGGGGTACGCGGCCTTGAACGCCAGCGCCTCCTCGACCGTTGCGACCAAGTAGATGGCGGTCGCTCCGGCACCGAACGCGTATGCCGCCGTGGTGAAGGCTCGGATCACGTCGATGACGACGACTGGTCCCTCGACTCCGTCGAGTTCCCAGCGCGCCAGCTGTCGAGCGGCCATAGCTGAGTGTCGCAGATCGGCCTGGGCGACAGGCCGACCAATACAGCGCACCTCGCCGAGCGCAAGAGTGCCGATCTGGTCGGTTCAACGAACCAATGACGACACGCGATATGCGTGCCATCCGCCGGCACCTCGGGGCGATGCCCCACGTCGATATGCACGCACATTCGGTACACCTTGACCGCGCTGTCGCACGTCCATATCCGCCGATCCGTCGCGCTCGCGGAAGGCAGCACACCCGCGTGAGCGGTCCCAAGAGCGCGCCGCGCAACCGGCGATAGGTCGCGCCGTCAAGGCGGCCCACGATCCCGGCGGGGCATCGGCCATGCTGTGGGCGTGGAGTACGTGTCCAGAGTGCCGCGACCGCCGCTGGACGGCCTGATCGACGACCTTTACTACCTGGAGGGTACGCCGCCCTACGCCCGGCTGACGGTGCCGGCGGCGCCGGCGCCGTTGCTGATCGTCAACCTGGGGGCGCCGTTCCGTATTCGCGGTGGCACCGACCTCGAGACGGTCGAGTACGCCGACGGCTGCGTG
>NZ_JBAVYV010000175.1:0-6777 GCF_049588435.1 Ilumatobacter sp. | reverse complement strand
TTAGTCGGCGAACATCGCAAGTTCGCTGATGAGATGGCTCGACACGAAAACGGTGCCGCCACGGTCTGCGAAGTCGCGGAGATAGGTGCGCAGCCAGCGGATGCCGTCTGGATCGAGTCCGTTGGCTGGTTCGTCGAGGAGCAGGACCTCGGGGTCACCGAGCAGTGCGCCTGCAAGCGTCAATCGTTGGCGCATACCGAGCGAGAATCCGCCTGCTCGCTGCTTTGCTGCCGTTTCGAGGCCGACGGTGTCGAGGGCCGTTTCGACCCGTGTTGCGGGGATCCCGGCCACTGCGGCCATTGCCCGGAGGTGGTTGCGGGCGCTGCGCCCGGGGTGCATGACTCGGGCATCGAGTACGGAGCCGACAAGGCGGGCCGGATGCGACAGGTCGGTGTACTCGACACCGCCGTAGCGGACTTCGCCGACGTCGGGCCGCGTGAGGCCGACCATCATGCGCATTGCGGTCGACTTGCCGGCGCCGTTCGGGCCCACGAAGCCGGTGACGGTGCCAGCAGCGACGTCGAACGACATGTTGTCGACGGCGACTCGGTCGCCGTAGCGCTTGGTGATTCCTGCGACGTTGATCATTTCGTGCGTGTCCTTCCTTGAATTCGTACGTGAGGGGCTCGAGGGTGCACCCGTGACCCGGTCCGAAGATGACTTCGGTTTTCGGGTCGAACGTCGTTGCCGCCCTGAGCAGCGTTCACGGCGAGTTCTCGATCTCGCCAGCCGCCGACGAGAGGTCAACAGTCTCGGGTTGTTCCTGATGGGTCAGCAGCACGAGGCCGACGCCGATGAACCACACGATCGAGCCGAGCCCGAACACCATCTCGACCGCCTCGAACGCCGGGACGACCGTGACGAAGCCCGCCACCGCCGTCACTGTGCCCACGACGTTGAGCCAGCGGGGCAGGCGGGCGGTGATCAGCGCAGCGATCGAGACGAGGCCGATCCAGATGCCACCGACGAGTTCGTTGCCGCCGCCGAGTCCGTTGGTGACGACGTCGATCGCGGACCACACCGTGGCGGCGCGGTCGGGGTCGGTGTCGGCGAGGTCGGCGACGGCTTCGATCCCGATGTTGGAGATCATGCCCGTGGCGAACACCAACGCTGCCCAGATGCCGGCGAACGCGGCAGCGGTGTTCGCGAGGATCGGTGTGGCGTCGACCAGTCGCTGTCGGAGCGCGAGCGCCATCGGGACGAGGGCGGCGCCGAACACGATGAACATGCCGATGTACCAGGCGAGCAATCCGCCCTGGTGGTCGACGAGAAAGTCGACCGACTCGGCGAGTGTCGCATCGGGGTCGGTGTAGTCGGCAAATGATGTCGCGAACATCGCGATGCCGTAGCCGAACGTGCCGGCGGCCAGCAGTGCGGCGGCGCCGCCGATGCGGCTGAGCCTCCACGTACGTCGTGGTGTGTGGGCGGTTGGGTTGGCCGGCGCCAGGGGTGTGTTGATGGTCATGACTGTTCTCCTTCGAGGTTGGGATTCGGTATTTCAGGTTGAGATGGGGCACTGGTGTGCTGGTCGAGTCGGCGGAGCGCGACCACCTCGATGTTGAGCGAGGTGTAGTGAGCCAGGAGCCCGTTGAGGTGCGACGAGTCGCGCACGTGGCCGACCAGGCGAGTCGTGCCCGCTTCGGTCATCTCCACGGTGAACTCGTCGATGACCGGCCGGAGGGCGCGTTCGGAGGCGTGGCCACCGAGCTCGATCTCGTAGCGGGTGGGTCCCGTTCGTTCGGTCATGGGATCACGATCCCGTTGAACGGGGTGAGTCGTCATCGCTCACCCGGCCGTCTCACCCGGGTGATTCGTTCCCGTCTCGGATCCGAGCGGCGTCGCCTAGATTCGACGGTGATGGTTGAGCAGGGTGCGGGCGAGTTGGTCGCCACCAAGTTGCAGGTGCCGACGGTGCCGGTCGGTCTGGTTCGGCGCGTCCGCCTGGACGCACTGCTGGAGCGAGCGGTCGCCGAACGTCACCGGCTCGTGCTCGTCAGTGCCCCGGCCGGGTCGGGCAAGTCGACACTCCTCGCAGGAAGCCTGGCCGATCGCGGCGACCTGGTCTGGGTCCAGATGGAACCCAGCGATGCCGATCCCGTCAGGTTCTGGTCGTACCTCGTCGGGGCGGTCGACGGTGCTCGACCGGGCGTGAGGAACATGGTGGAGCCGGTGATCGTCTCGACCGGAGGGTCGCCCGACTCGGTCGTCCCGGCGCTGGTCAACGCGCTGAACGAGGGGCCGAACCGGTTGGTGATCGTGATCGACGACTACCACGTCATCGACAACACGGCGATCCACGACGGCGTCGAACGACTCATCGACCTCTGCCCGGACCACGTCCAAATCGTGATCGCAACGCGAATCGACCCGGCCTTCCGACTCGGCAGACTCCGCGTCCGAGGCCAGCTCACCGAGATCCGCGCGTCCGATCTTCGGTTCGACGCCGACGAGGCGGCTGGCCTGCTCGGGACCTCGTCTCTGGATCGCGAGGCGCTGCTCACGTTGTGCGACCGAACCGAGGGGTGGGCGGCCGGGCTCGTCCTCGCCGGACTGTCGCTCGCAGGCGTCGACGACACGTCCCGATTCATCGCCGGCTTCCGCGGCGACGATCAACTCGTTGTCGACTACCTCACCGACGAACTCCTCGCGTCGATCCCACCCGACGAGCGCCGACGCCTGATCGAAACGTCGATCCTCGATCAGCTCACCGGTCCGCTGATCGACGCCGTGACGGGATCGACCGACGGCAGCCAATGGCTGACCCGTACCGCTGCCACCAACCAGCTGCTCATCGGTCTCGACCGGACGGGCACCACGTTCCGGTATCACCACCTCCTGCGTGACCTGCTTCGTCTCGAGGCCGAGCGTGAGATCCCCGATCGCCTTCACGAACTGCACCTCGCTGCCGCATCGTGGCATCACGATCGCGGCGACATGTACACCGCAATCGAGCACTACATCGCGGGAGGCGATCTCGTCGCAGCCGGCGATCTCATCTCGATCCACGCCACTGCGCTGCTCAACGGCGGACAGATCTTCACCGTGCTCCGCTTGCTCGATCAGCTCGGCGACCTCCCCGAACGCCACTCGCCGAGTGCGCTCGTGCGCGGCTGGATCAACCTCGCGACGGGCCGCTTCGCGGGTGCTCGTCACTACTACGACATCGCCGTCGAGTGCGACGGCGAAACCGACGCCAACCTCACCGCGTCGCTCGGAATCATGGTGCACCTCGCCGAAGGGCTCCTCGGTGAAGCCATCTCGATCGCCCAGCGCATGGATCACCCGACCGAGTCGACCCGAGCGATCGGGCTGGTCGCCGCATACACGTGGGCCGGGATGTTCGACGAAGCGCGGCGGTACATCGCGATCGCCCGCGAACTCGGCGCGTCCGAACCGTCCGACTATGCGTTGACGATCGCGCCCGGTTTCGCTGCCGTCGTCGAGATGGAGCTGGGGAACCGGTCCTCGGCCGCTGACCACGCGGCGGCGAGCCTGGAACACGCCCGGGGCCACAGCGTCGCGGAGTCGCCGCATCTCTCCATGTCGCACGCCGTGCTGGCGTGCACCACATCCGATCCCGAACAACGGGCCGCCATGTCGGAGCAAGCGGTCGAACTCGCTCGGCGAGCACCTGAGCCCTTCACCCTGGGGTACGTCCTCGCCCTCATCGGCGACACAGCCTGCGAAAACGACGACCCGGCGGGATCGCAGCTGCTCCGCGAAGCACGCCAGACCGTCGACCGGTGCCCCGACACTGGCATCGTCGGCGCAACGCTCGCCCGCCTCGAAGCACGACACCGGCTCGGCGTGCGAGCCGAACCGTCGACCGAACTCGTCGAGGAGATCACCGAACGCGAGCTCGCCGTCTTGCGCTATCTGCCCTCGCAGCTCTCCCAACGCGAGATCGCAAGTGAGCTGTTCGTCTCGCTCAACACGGTGAAGACGCATTGCAAGGCCATCTACCGCAAGTTGGGCGTGGACGGCCGCAAGCCAGCGGTCCACGCTGCTCGGCAGCACGGACTGCTCTGAGGTCGCTCAGAACCTCGATGGCCGGGCAGGATTCGCTGCGGACAAGGACGTTGCGTCGGAATGGTCACGTCGGCTCGGTGGCAAGCGACACTGTCCGGCGTGCAGCCGCGGACCGAAGTTCGACCGCAGTCGACTTCTCGAAGTATCCCACCGCCAGGGGGTGCAGCCTGAAGGTTGACTCCTCGACGCGAAATGAGCGCGCCCGGCCAAGGCAACAAGACCGCCACCATCCCCCTGTCGCCGAGAACTGCACGGGCCCTCGATCTCTACATCGGCGAACGAGAATCGGGCCCAATCTTCACGAACCACGACGGAACCAGTCGACTCGATCGACACGCGTCGTGAGACGGTTGACGAAAGCCGCAGGAATCGCCAAGCGGATCAGTCCACACTCGCTGCGGCACAGGTCGATCACCGCAGCACTCGACGCCGGAGTCCCTCTGCGTGACGTGCAGGAGGCGGCGTCGCACTCGGACCCGCGAACGTCGATGCGCTACGACCGAGGCCGAGTATCACTCGACCGACACGCCACCTACATCGTCTCCGCCTTCGTCGCCGGCGCCAGCCGCTGACCAACCCTGACCGGTCGCGGGCGACAATATGATCGCCCGCGACTGTGGTTCCCTGCCGATCCACGTGGCGCTCTTCGCTGCCGGTTCACGAGTGGGTCAAATCACCGATCGAAATGTTGTTCTGATCGGCAAGGGCTCCGGGTTAGGTCCAGTTGATGACTGTCTCCAGCAATGCGCCGACCTCGTCATCGCTTGCCTCGATGCGACGCTGATGGGTGGTCACGATCATCGGTTCCAACGTCCTCTCGGCGCATCCGTGTGCAACGTTTGGTCGGTCAAGGGTCCTCGCCGGAGCACCACGACCTACGTGACTCCGATCCACTCCGCCGCGTCGTCCAAGACGGCGATGTTTTCGATCTCGAACATCGCGTCGGGTGGATAGAGCGACGACACCTCGACGATGGTGTCTGCTGGGTAAGGCGGCGTGAACCACTTACGACGGAGCTCGACCACCTGTCGTGACAGGTGGACCGGGCGCCTTGGCTCACTCGACCTTGCAGTCGACGAGAACGAGCAGGTGTTCCGCGAGCAGGTTTGTGCTCCGACCGACGTTCGCAGCCGAAGTGTCGGTTCGCCGCAGGACGCACCAGCTCGACAGTGAGCGGTGCTTGTGGGCGGCCCGTCCAAGAGTTTGAGCTGGTGTCAGAGCTCCTACCAAGTGGACACGATGTGTCACGTTTCGACCGAGTGCACCGTCGGGCTTGGAAAGGTACGGCACGCGCCTTCGTCCGCAGCTGTGCACAAACATCGAACGAAAGGAACTCGGCATGAAGATCTTCGTCACAGGAGCGACAGGTGTCCTGGGTCGGCGGGCCGTAGCGCAGCTCCTCGCAGCCGGTGCCGAGGTCACCGGCGTCGCTCGCACCCGAGCAAGAGCCGAGGCCCTGCAGACCGTCGGCGCGACCCCAGTCGAGGTGAGCTTGTTCGATCGAGACGCACTGTCAGCAGCGATCGCCGGGCATCGGGTGGTCTGCAACCTCGCCACTGCCGTGCCGACTGGCGAGCAGGCGGCCGGCCAAGACCCCTGGGAGAACAACCACAGGATTCGACGCGAAGGCGCCCGCAACCTCGTCGATGCCGCGCTCCATGCGGGCGCAGAGAGATACGTCCAGGAATCGATCGCGCTGCTCTACGCCGACGGTGGCAACGCGTTCCTGGACGAGTCGTCGGCGGTCGAGCCGACAGCGATCACCGAGCCAGCACTCACGGCCGAGTCGGAAGCTGCACGGTTCACCCAGCACGGCGGCGTGGGCATCGCGCTCCGTTTCGGGACGTTCTACGGCTTCGACAGCGCCCACACGATCGAGACGATCGAGGCGGCACGGCAGGGCGTTTTTGCCATTCCAGGCCGCGCGGATGCGTACTGGCCGTCGGTGACGACCGACGACGCCGCCTCGGCAGTCGTCGCCGCCCTCCGTGCCCCGCACGGTCTGTACAACATCGCCGAGGATCACCCGCTCACCCGGATCGAACATGCCCAGGCGCTTGCCGCCGCCCTCGGGATCGACACGCTGGAAATGCCACTGATCGACGCCGACCTCCCGGCTGACCTGTCCATGATGGTGCGCTCGCAACGCGTCACCAGCCAACTGTTCGAAGCGTTGACGGGATGGCAGACCCGGTTTCCGAGCGCTCGGCAGGGATGGCCCTTCGTCCTCTCGAGGCCATGATGCGACAGCGACGGCCAACCGCCGGATCGAACGCCCGGGACCGCAGCCGCACTTCCGAGGCGACTGAGAGCAAGAACCCGCTGTCGGCACCAGACTTTGCTTGGATTCCAGGAGGTTGTCAGGTTCTCGAACGTGAACGCCTGGCAATTTCGGAGTCAGAAGTGTGGCGGCCGAGAGGCCTGCCGAGCGAGCAGTGCAGAGGACACGACACACTGGTGGGGTCCCCACCTGGAGGTGACCATGGCGCATCCTGAGCCGATCCCCGACACCGCCATCGCCGATCGCATGCTCGGCGAGAACGCAGAGCAGCTGACGAGTGAGTTCTTGGAGCACCGACCGCGTCTGCTCGGCATCGCCTACCGCATGTTGGGAAGCATGTGGGACGCGGAAGACATCGTCGCCGACGCCATGGTGCGGTGGCTGACCATCGATCGAGAACAGGTGCGCAACCCTGCCGCGTTTCTGACGACGATGGTGACCCGACGAGCGCTCGACCAGCTCCGGTC
>NZ_JBAVYV010000174.1:0-3797 GCF_049588435.1 Ilumatobacter sp. | reverse complement strand
CCTCGCCGCCCTGCACGATGTAGTCCTTGTCGCGCTTGTAGATCTCTTTGGCCTTCAGCGCCACGGTGAACTGGTGGTCGAGGTTCGCCTGGACGTTGTCGTAGAGGTTGTCGACGTCGAGCGCGGACTCGACCTTCTCGATGCCCTGCTCGGTCGGCACGACCACGCGCTTGTCCTCTTCGAACTCGTAGTCCTCGTCACGCTTGAGCGAGCGAACGATCGAGGCGAAGCGGTAGTACAGCTTCGCCGCGTCGGCGACCCGGCCCGAGATGATCAGCGGGGTTCGGGCTTCGTCGATCAGGATCGAGTCGACTTCGTCCACGATGCAGAAGTTGTGTCCACGCTGCTGGACCTTGGCGTCCTTGCTGGGAGCCATGTTGTCGCGCAGGTAGTCGAAGCCGAGTTCGTTGTTCGTCCCGTAGGTGACGTCGGCTGCGTAGCTGGCGCGCTTCTCGGCCGGGCTCGCTCCCCTGCCCGGAAGGATCAACCCGACCTCCATGCCCATGAACCGGTAGACCCGGCCCATCAGCTCGGACTGGTACTGCGCGAGGTAGTCGTTGACGGTGACGAGGTGGACTCCCTGGTTGGTCAGGGCGTTCAGGTAGACCGGGGCGGTCGAGGTGAGGGTCTTGCCCTCACCGGTCTTCATCTCGGCGACCCAACCGAAGTGGAGCGCTGCACCACCCATCATCTGCACGTCGAAGTGGCGCTGGCCGAGCACCCGGTCGGCGGCTTCACGGGAGACCGCGAACGCCTCGACCAGGAGATCGTCGAGTTCGGCGCCGTTGTCGAGGCGTTGGCGGAACTCTCCGGTCTTGCCCCGCAGTTGGTCGTCGGTGAGCGCCTTCAGCTCACTCTCGAGAGCGTTGATCTCCGGGACGATTCCCTGGAGTGCTTTCAGCTTCTTGCCTTCACCGGCCCGGAGGATGCGATCGAGGATTCCCATGCGACCGACCATGCTACCGGCGCGACCTCATGCGGGCTGGAGCAGACGCGCTGCACGTGACCGATGGCGTGCTGATGGATACCTCGTCCCCTCCGCTCGCCGGTTCAGGCGGCGTGTGCGGCCGGACGACGCAGTGGGAGCACCTCGGCGCGCCGGCGATCGGGCGTCGACGCGACCGCTGCCAATCGGGCGACGGCACCACGATCGTCGAGCGCCGCCGCGGCCGCCCCCAGCGTCGAGCCTGTGGTCACGACGTCGTCGACGACGAGCACGCGTGCTCCGTCGAGGCCCGGACGGGCAACGAAACGCGGGCCGGTCAGCCGTTCGGAGCGCGACCTGCCCGTCTGCGATCCGGAGCCGTCGCGATCGAGCAGACGCCGGCACGGAACACCCAGTTGACGGGCGACCGCACGCGCGAGGAGTTCACCCTGGTCGAATCCTCGTTCACGGCGTCGCTTCGAGCTTGTAGGTGCCCACGTGACCACATCGATGTCGTACTGGGCACGCTCCTCGATGATGCGATTGACGATGAGACCTGCGAGATGGCGGCTCACCGATCGCCGATTCCGGTATTTCCAGCCCAGCACGATGTTGCGGGCTCGTCCCGTGAACGCCACCGCCGCGATCACTCCGTGTGCCGCGTCGTGCGGAGCCGGACCCAACAATGCGAAACGACACGTCGTACAGATCGCGGCCCCCGGCTTGTCGCACCCGGCACAACGCGTTTCGAAGATCATGCTGTCCACTCAAGCGTGGGGGTACCTCAGGGTTCAGCGTGCCCGCTGAGCTGGGATGTTCCGTGATCGGTGCGGATCCAGTTCTCGGGTGACGAACAACACCGCGACCCACCGAAGTTCGGGACCAATGGCCCTGCGAGGGGTTCCCGCCGACGCGTTACGGTCCTCGCACCGCCACCCGAACGGAGAACCCCACATGACTGTCATCGATCAGCCGGCCCCTGGGTCAGCGTCACCCCCCACGCCACCTGAGAGGTCCTCCGGCGGCCCGATCGGAACCGCGCTGTTCGCGATCGGCGTCCTCGGCCTCCTCGGCTTGATCGCCGGTCTCGTCGCTCTCGCGTTCGTCGCCCTGATCCGAGACGACGGTGGCGGCGGGGACGGCGCGAGCGGAACCTCCTCGAGCGCCCTCGACGTCTCGCTCAGCGAATTCGCCATCGAGGGCGAGTTGAACGCTCCCGCCGGTGACGTCACGCTGAACATCGTCAACGCGGGCGCGATCGAGCACAACCTCGCCGTTCGGGAACTCGACATCCAGAGCAACAACCTCCAGTCGCGTGGCGTCGACACGCTGGCATTGGGCGACCTCGATGCCGGGACCTACGAGCTCTTCTGCAGCATCTCGGGTCACGCAGAGTCCGGAATGGTCGCGGAACTCACGATCGGTGAGGCGGACGAGTTCGAGGACGCGGACCTCGGAGGCGATCACGCCGGACTGACCGCCGAGGAGATGGATCAGTTGATGATCGATTCGATGCTGGAGTTCCCCGCCGAGACCGAGGGACTCGGCGCCCAGGTGATGGAACCCGAGGTCCTGGCGGATGGCACGAAGCGGTTCGAGCTCGTCGCCGAGGTGATCCCGTGGGAGGTCTCGCCCGGTGAGTTCGTCGAGGCGTGGGCCTACAACGGCCAGGTCCCCGGACCGTTCATCAAGGTCGACCAGGGCGATCGCGTCCAGATCGAGCTGACCAACCTCACTCCGATGGGGACCGACATCCACTGGCACGGCATCCACACCCCCAACGACCAGGACGGTGTCTCCCCCTACACGCAGGACCCGATCTCCACCGGTGAGACCTTCACCTACGAGTTCGACGCCGAGGACCCGGCGATCGGCATGTACCACGCCCACCTGCACAGTCAGACGTCGGTGATCAACGGAATGTTCGCTCCGTTCCAGATCGGCGAGAACCCACTCCCGTACGGTGAGACGGTCTCCGGGGTCACGATCCCCGAGGACCTGGTGCCGGCCTGGGAGAAGCCGATGGTCGTCAACGACGCCGGCACGATCGGTCTGACGCTGAACGGCAAGAGCTTCCCGGCCACCGAGCCGCTCATCATCGACGAGGGCGAATGGGGGGTCATCCACTACTACAACGAGGGACTCACCGCCCACCCGATGCACCTCCACCAGTTCCCGCAACTGGTGTACGCCAAGGACGGCATCCCGCTCGACTACCCGTACTGGGCCGACACGGTCAACGTGGCACCGGGTGAGCGGTACTCGGTGCTGTTCCACGCTGACACGGTCGGCACGTGGGTCTACCACTGCCACATCCTCACCCACGTCGAGCGCGCCGAGGGCATGTTCGGCATGGTCACCGCCCTGATCGTCAACCCCAAGCCGTGACCCCGGCTGATCGTCCCTCATGATCAGTGTCACTGCAGACCCGGGCACATCCTCCAGCCGGACTTCGGTCCGGCTGGTGGTGGCGATGCTCCTCGCGGGCGTCATCGGGCTCGCAGCGGCGGGATGCGGCGGCAGCGAGGACTCCGGTCCTGAACAGCCGACGTATTCGTACGTGATCCCGGCAGGCGCGGGCGACCGGATCGACGAGGGGGAGCCGCTCGACATCCTTCCTCGCGAGTTGGTCGCACAACTGAACGAGACCGTGATCATCGTCAACGAGGACGACCAGGCGCACCTGCTCGGTCCGTGGTTCGTCGGGCCGGGCGAGACACTGCGCCAGCGATTCACCACGCCAGGTGTCTTCGAGGACTCGTGCACCGTGCACCCCTCGGGCAAGTTCACCGTCGTGGTCGAGACCTGAACCCTCGACGCTCAGATGCTCCCCGGTCGCCTCGGACGTTGACCCGATGACCGGCGTCTCGAC
>NZ_JBAVYV010000173.1:0-2093 GCF_049588435.1 Ilumatobacter sp. | reverse complement strand
CCCGTGGACCACGGGACGGCACCGACGGCGGGCTTCGGCTTGAAGATGGTCAGGAAGATGATCGGGATCAGCAGGTACCCGAAGATCGTCTCGAACGTCTCGTCGGCGACCTGACTGATCCCGAACGACCCGACCAACGACCCGACCACGGTCGGCACGAGGATCGCGCGCGAGCCCTTCAGGCCGTCGATCCCTTCCTGTCGGAACGCGGCGACCGCGGCTCCGCTCGCCGCGAGCACACCGACGCGGTTCGAGCCGTTGGCCTGGTTGCCGGGCACGCCGGCCAGCACCAGCAGCGGGACGGTCAGCGCCGAGCCGCCGCCTGCCATCGTGTTGATCACTCCCGCTGCCAGGCCGCCACCGACCAGCAGCAACACTTCCCAGAACGTCACCGGAACAACTCGGGTGTCACGTCAGGCCGCGCACGAACGGCTGCGCGAGCGCCCGCGGCTGGCGGACGCGCGTCGCGAACGCGAGCACGACGGTGAGAGCGACGACATATGGCGCCGCCTCCAGGATGAACGGGTCGATCGAGTAGCCGTTCGCCGGAATCGAGATCGTGCTCGCCTCGACGAACCCGAACAGGACGCATCCGATGATCGTTCCGCGCAGGGTCCAGCCGCCGAAGATCACCGCTGCGAGCGCGATGTAGCCGCGGCCGTTCACCATCCCGGCCTGGAACGTGCCGACCTGGCCGAGCACGAGGAATGCGCCACCGATGCCGCAGCACAGGCCGGTGATGTAGATCGCCTGGCGACGACGGGCGTTGACGTCGATCCCCGACACGTCGGCCGCCTGTGGGTTCTCGCCGACCGAGCGCGCCTCGAGTCCCCACCGCGTGCGGAACACGGTCCACCACAGCAGCGGTACGAGCGGATAGATGAGGTACGCGGGCCACGGACGACCGAAGAGTGCCTCGCCGATCAACGGGAGGTCGATGAGAACCGGAATCTCGATCACCTTCGCGTGGGCCGGGTCGAAGCCGATCGAGGAGTCGAGGAACGCAGTCAAGCCGAGCACCAGGACGTTCAGCGCGAGTCCCACGACGAACTGATTCGCCGTGAGTCGGTGGCTGAGGTTCGCCTGGAGCGACGCGATCAACAGGCCGAACAGCGCGCCGACCAACAGCCCGACGATGGCCGACGACGTCATCTGGTGCCCCACGACCGCACCGAAGGCGCCGCCGATGAGCATGCCCTCGACCGAGATGTTGAGGGTTCCGGCACGCTCGGCGACCCACTCGCCGCAACCGGCGAACGCGAAGAGAACCGAGAACTGGAAGGCGCTGACGTAGAGCGCTTCGGAGGAGAGCAACGTGCCCAGTGCGTCGAACATGTCAGCCCGCTTCCGGGGTGGTCATCGGGGTGGCGGTCGATCGAAGCGATCGACGACGGTCGCGGAGGAAGATGAGCGCCGGGGGCAGGAGCAGGGCGACAACCAACAGCGCCTGGACGACCTCGGTCACCTTGCGGTCGACTCCGGTCGACGCGAGGAAACTGGACCCGGTGCGCAGCATCGCGAAGATCAGCGCGACGGGGAGGGCGACCACGATCCGGTTGCGGGCGAGGAGCGCCACGAGCAATCCGTCCCAGCCAAAGTTTCCGGAGAAGCCGAACACCAGACGATCGCCAGCGGCGCCACCGGTGAGCAACACCGCTCCTGCCACGCCGGCGGTCGCTCCGGACCCCACCAACACCGCTGCCGAGAGCGGACCGGCCGCCACACCGAAGCGTTGTGCGGCGCGCGGGTTGAAGCCGAGCATGTCGACCCGGGTCCCGAGCAGTGTGCGGCTGACGAAGTAGGCGAGAACGGCCGACAGACCGATGGCAACCAGGAAGCCGGAGTCGATCGAGTTGCCGAAGACCTCGATGTCGGGCAGCAAGGCACTGCCCGGGATGATCTCGCCGGTGTTCAGTTGGTTCTGGCGCGTCGTGTCGCGATCGGCGATCAACGCCGCTTGCCCGAGGCCGAAGGTGAGCAGCGGGAACGCGATGAAGGTCAACAGCAGCGTGGTGAGCACCTCGGGCACGTTGCGCCATGCCCGCAGGCCGGCGGCGATTCCGGCCCATGCCCCACCCCCGACCGCGCCGAAG
>NZ_JBAVYV010000172.1:0-13271 GCF_049588435.1 Ilumatobacter sp. | reverse complement strand
TCTTGCCGGTGCGTGCCGCCTCCGCGACGAGGTCGACGATTTCGTCGACAGCCTGGTCGTCGCACAGGATCTCGAGGCTCACCTTGGGCACGAAGTCGATCTTGTACTCCGCTCCTCGGTAGGTCTCCGTGTGACCGCCCTGGCGGCCGAAGCCGCGGACTTCACCCACGGTGATCCCGGTGACGTCGTGTGCCTTGAGCGCATCCTTGACGTGATCGAGTTGGAACGGCTTGATGACGGCGGTGATCAGTTTCATGCGGGGCTTCTCCGAGTCGGTGATGCGTGGCAACTCTTGCAGATTTCAGGTCGCGCGTACGGATTCGCCGTGTTCGGATCGGTCGAGATCACGACGAGAACCTCGACACCGGGGCCGAAAAAGGCCAGTGCCCCGGATCTCGCCTGAGGACAGTCGGCGAGACCCGGGGACTGGGACGAGATGCGCAAACGCAACTCGGGTGGACACGGACGGCGGTGGGGGGTGTCCTCGGACCCCACCGTCCGTGAGGGTGTGTCAGACGGCGTCGGCTCCTTCTTCGCCGGTCCGGATCCGCACGATGCGGTCGACGTCGCTGACCCAGATCTTGCCGTCGCCGATCTTCCCGGTTGCGGCACCTGTCTTGATCGCCTCGACGGCGCCATCGACGACGGCGTCGTCCACGACGACCTCGACGCTGACCTTTGGCACGAAGTCGATCTTGTACTCCGCTCCTCGGTAGGTCTCGGTGTGACCGCCCTGGCGGCCGAAGCCGCGGACTTCGCTCACGGTGATGCCGGTGATCCCGGCTTCCTTGAGTGCGTCTTTGACGTCATCGAGCTTGAACGGCTTGATGACTGCAGTGATGAGTTTCATGTGAGTTCTCCTTGTTCAGTCAGTCGTTCAGACGTACGAGATGTCGTTGGCGTAGCCGGCCATGCCGTGCTCGGGTACATCGAGGCCTTCGATCTCCTCTTCCTCGCTGACTCGCAGGCCGATGGTGGCCTTGAGTGCTCCGAAGACGAGGAAGGACATGACGCCGACCCAGGCAAGGATGATGCCGATCATGATGAGCTGGACGGCGAGCTGCTCGAAGCCACCGCCGTAGAACAGTCCTGCGTCCTCGCGGCCGAGGAAGGCATCGTCGTACTTGGCGAAGAGCCCGATCGAGATGACGCCCCAGGCGCCGACGACGCCGTGCACGCTGATCGCACCCACGGGATCGTCGATCTTGACCTTGTCGAAGAAGGCGACAGCGAAGACCACGATGACGCCACCGATCGCTCCGATCACGATCGACATGACCGGGGTGACCGCACCGCACGGGCCCGTGATGGCGACGAGTCCGGCGAGTACGCCGTTGCCGATGAAGGCCACGTCGGGCTTGCCCGACTTGAGCCAGACGACGACGGTCGTTGCGAGGCCGCCGGCCGCGGCTGCGACCATCGTGTTCAGTGCCACGCCGGTGACGAGGTTGTCAGCAGCGAGTTCCGAGCCCGGGTTGAACCCGAACCAGCCGAGCCACAGGATGAACACACCGAGGATGGCGAACGGGATGTTGTGGCCGGGGATGGCCCGAGCTGAACCGTCCGCAGCGAACCGGCCCTTGCGGGCACCGACGAGGAATGCACCGACCGCAGCGGCGATGCCGCCCGTCATGTGCACCACGCCGGAGCCGGCGAAGTCGGAGTACACGGCGTCGCCGATGTTGATCTGGGCGATGAGTCCGCCGCCCCAGGTGAAGTGGACGACCACCGGGTAGATGACGGCACACATGATCGCACCGAAGATCAGGTACGACACGAACTTGGTGCGCTCGGCCATCGCTCCCGAGCAGATCGTCACCGCGGTTGCTGCGAAGACCGCCTGGAAGAAGAAGAACGTCCCGGTCGAGAGGTTGATGACTCCGCTACTGCCGAGTTCGTTGATATCACCGAGGCCGTTCAGGAAGAAGCCGGTGTCGCCGAAGAAGTCGTTGCCTCCGCCGAATGCCAGTGCATAGCCCGAGGCGAAGAACGCCAGGATGCCGATGATCGCATCCGCCATGTTCTTGGCGAAGATGTTGACGACGTTCTTGGCCCGTGTGAGTCCGGCTTCGACGAGTGCGAAGCCAGCCTGCATGAAGAAGACCAGACAGCCGGCGATGAAGACCCAGATGTTGTCGAGGATCGCTTGGACCTCGGTGGCTTCCTGGGCGTAGCCCACGGACGGTGCGATCGCCAGCAAGGCGACAACACCTCCCAGGCCTGAGATGATTCGAAGCGCTCGTTTGCGCACGGTTTGTCCTCCAATGGAAAGTGAGTGGAACGAACCGGGCTGCCACGCTGCCGCCCTGGATCGAGGGGCAAGCTAGGAGGTCTCGATTTCTCGCGGGTCGCCAGTGCGTTTCGACTCGGTGAACGCTCATCACGACAGCATGTGGTGGATGTTTCCGGGCGGTGAACACCCCTGCTCACGACCGGAATTCCTCGGACTCGACCTCAGCAATGGTCGCGATAGCCGTGGAGCGGAGGTCGTCCGGCGAGCGTCCGGTATCCCGCGTCCAGGTCTGCGCAGCTGTGGTCGTTGATCGTGATCACTCCGACCGGGTGATCGATCAGACCCCACCTGATCATCTCAGCGGCCTGCTCGGCACCGTTCTCGTGCCAGTCGGCCGCCTCATCGTCACGCCAGTAGGTCCATCCCCAGAGTGACTGGAACGCCGCGCGGCGGTCCTCGGACAGGTCGTGAGCTGCCCATGCGTGAGCGGCTTCATGGAGGATGGTGACCGCGCTCACTTCGCCTGGATCGTTCGAGCAGATCCGAATCGTGCCGCGGCCATCGACGTGGTAGTGGATCCCACGCGATCCGTCACACGGGTCTCGGTCGGCGCCGTGCAAGACGAACCGGATGGGCGGGAGTTCGAGGTCCGCCTAATCGAACAGATTCACCGCCCAGGACGCGAGATCGGCGAATTCCTCGGTGGCGTCGATGAGTTCGACCTGCTCGGTCGGGACGGGGTCCCGTCGTTCGTCGTTCGGCGCCACGAGCCCCAGGGTGAGCACGGTCGCCAACGCGATCGTGGCGTTCGGAACGTTGTTCCACATGGGGCCAACTTCGAGCGCGCCCCTTGTCGGCCGTCGTGAGCGCCTTCGACGCCACGGTGAACGACTTTCGCCCATCTGTGTCGGGCGAACGTGTGGCCTGAAGGCGTCGCTCAGGCCGCTGTGGTGCTGTACGGCGACGGACTACGGTGAGTGAGGGGTTCAACATGAGCGATCGCGCACCGCGCGAGTCGTCGCTCGTTCGATTCGACGTACTCGGCCCGCTCGAGGCCACACGAGGAGGCGAACCGGTCCACCTCGGTTCGCCGAAGCAGCGGAGGGCGCGACGCTCGTGGTGGTCGTCGACCAATTCGAGGAGTTGTTCACCCAGAGTGCGCCCGACGACGCGGCGCGCTTCATGGGCGCGCTGTCATCGACGCACTGTCATCGACGCACTGGTGGAGGCCGTCCGCCACGACCACACAGTCGCGTGCGGGTCGTGGCGACATTGCGAGCCGACTTCGACGACCGGCCGCTGCGCCACCGCGGGCTCGGCGAACTTCTTCGGATCGGAACCGAGGTGCTCACGCCGATGTCGCCGGAGGATGTCGAGCAAGCGGTGAACGGGCCGGCCGAGCGTGTCGGCGCGATCTGCGAGCCCGCGCTGGTCGGGGAGTTGGTCGCCGCCGTCATCGACCGCCCTGTGGCTGCTGCAGTACACGCGGACCGAACTGTTCGAGCGACGCACGGGCAACTCGCTCACCATGCTCTCGGCGACATCATGGCCGGGATCGAGGCCACCTGGCCCGTCACGGAACCCGCGGAGTGATCGCTCCGAGATGCGAACCGGCACGCCGGTCCTCGTCACCCTGCGAAAACTTGGACGGCCGATTCGCTCCTGCGGGGGTTTCGGAAGCTCGAGGGGGTGAACACCGAAGAGGGGGATTGCGTGCAGAAGCGAACCGACCGTGGAAGCGAAGCTACGCACCGAGTCTTTCCGTGTGATGTGCGGAGTGTGAACGAGTGGTGAACCGCGCGGTGACATCGGACTCGCACCGACAGGTCGCCGACTTTGGTCGGGCCATCCGGTCACCTGCAACACTGTCGCGATGGACTTGACGTACCCGAACGAAGCGGAAGAGTTCCGCACCGAGATCCGCGGCTGGCTCGAGGACAACCTTCCCTCCGGCTGGTTCGACGACGACTTCGAGATGACCGACGATGAACGCGAAGCGTTCAACGCCGCGTGGCCGCAGAAGCTCTTCGAGGGTGGGTGGATCTGCGCCACCTGGCCGAAGGAGTACGGCGGCAAGGGTCTCACCACCATGCAGGGCGTGGCACTGTCCGAGGAGTTCGCCCGGGCGAAGGCCCCCATGCGCGGAGACTTCTTCGGCGACACCCTCGTCGGTCCGACGATCCTTCAGTGGGGCACCGAGGAGCAGAAGAAGGAATTCCTGCCGGGCATCCTGAAGGGCGAGATCCGCTGGTGCCAGGGATTCTCCGAGCCGAACTCCGGCTCCGACCTCGCCTCGCTCAAGACGTCGGCGGTCCTCGACGGCGACGAATGGGTGATCAACGGGCAGAAGGTCTGGACGACGGGCGGCCATCACGCCGACTATTGCTTCCTGCTCACCCGGACCGATCCCGACGTCAAGAAGCACGCGGGGATCTCCTACATGCTCGTCCCGATGAAGCAGGACGGGATCGAGGTGCGCGGCATTGTCCAGCCCGATGGCACCGCCGAGTTCTGCGAGGTGTTCTTCGACGACGCGCGCTGCGCGAAGGACGCCGTCGTCGGTGGCGTGAACAACGGCTGGAAGGTCGCGAACTCGACGCTCGCATTCGAGCGCGGTCTCTCCGCGACGACCGGCTGGCGACGCTTCGCCGAGGAATACCGATTGATGACCGAGGCGGCGACCGCCAACGGCACGATCGATGACCCGTCGATCCGGCAGCGGTTGATGGAGTACTACACCAAGATCCAGATCCTGCGGATCAACGGCTTGCGCAATCTGACGTCGACGCTGAACAAGGCGAAGGACATGGGAACGCTTGCACTGGGCGCGACGAACAAGATGTTCTGGTCCGAGATGCACACGGCGGCGATGGAACACGCACTCGACATCCACGGCGCCGAGGGGATGCTCGTGGACGCGGGCCCGGAAAGCGGAAGCTGGCCGGGAGCCACCCGCGACACGCGTCGCGACGGATACCCGGTCAGCCCGATGATGTCGTCGTTCTTCTTCTCGCGTTCCGAGACGATCTGGGGTGGCACGAGCCAGATCCAACGCAACATCGTCGGCGAACGGGTCCTCGGTCTCCCGAAAGAGCCCAAGCCCCCCACCGGCGACTGACGCCACCCACCAACTTCACACCGCCCGCTCGCGCACCCGGGCGTTCTCGTGAACTTTTCTGGCGCTCCGTGCGCGAAGAGTTCACGAGTTCGGCGGTCAGGCCGCTCGCTCGTCGGCGCGCTGAGCGTGGCTGGCGACGACGTCGCGGATCTCGGACGCGAAGTCCTCGCGCAATGCCTGGTCGGTGACCCGTTCGACCCACCAGCCCGCTCGCCGGGCCTGGCGATCGCGGGCCTTGTCCCGCTGGGCCTCGAAACGGCCTCCGTGCCACGTCACGTGATCGATCTCGAGGGCCCACCCGATCGAGGGGTCGGCGATGTCGACGTGGATCAGGACACCGTTCGGAAGTCGGATCGGATGTTGGTTCGTGAGCACGGTCAATCCGGCCCGGCGCAATGCCCTGAGCACCCGCGTCTCGAGTCCGGACTGTGCCGGCTTCTGCCAGATTGGGCGCTGTGAGAGGACGCGGTGGACGCGGGCGAGCCCGGAGCGGCCTCGAACATCGAGGCGGCGAACCGTTCGGAACAGTGTCGACAAATCGGAATGTTGGTCGAGCACCCACTCGGTGAGCATCTCGAATCGTTCGTCGGTGAGGTGCGTGGCACAGTCGAACCAGACGCGCGGTGGGCTGGCGACGCGGATCGCATCGTCCCGTTCGACGATCTCGTCGTCGCACAGCACGTTCGTGCGGCGCAATGTGACGCCCGAGGTGATCGGTGTTCGATCGTGTCGCACGAGGACCTCGGGCACGGTCGGTCGGAACACGTGGCGGAACTCCCACAATCGCGCGGCTGCGGGCCCGGTGACGACGGCTTCCGGATCGGCGAGGCAGGCGGCGGCGCAGCGAGCCTCGAACGTGCGTGGAGAACTCGCGAGGAGGTACACGCCGTTGTGCAGTCGCTGGAGAATCCGCTCCTGGCTCAGGTGGGAGATCGCGTGGCGTGAGACACCGTCGTCGAGCATCTCGGCGGTGGTGATCACGCCGTGGTGAGCGGCGGCGAGGCCCAACAGGTGGGCAGAGAATCGAGGCATCGGAACAACCCTTCCGTCGGTGACGTGGAGGGACACATGCGTCCGACGCGGGCGGGAGCCGAGGCCGTCGACGGTACCGCTCCCGCCCGCTCACCCCACCCCGCCGGCGTTCTCGTGAACTGTTCGCGCACGGAGCGCCAGAAGAGTTCACGAGATCGGGGTCTGGGTGGGTGGGCGGGGTAGGGGGCTGTGACATCGGGCGATGGACGTCCCCACCGGGCCTGACCCGTGGTTCGCGGCGGCAAGATGTTGCGATGCGTACGAATGAGCGAGCCGCGACGAAGCGCGCCCGACGCACGTACGTCGCTCCGACAGACCGCCTGATCACCGCCCCGTTCGTCGTCGTGACGGTGAGCGCTCTCGCGTTCTTCATGTACATCGGCACGTTGTTGCCGCTGATCCCGCTGTTCATCGAAGGCCCGCTCGGCGGTGGCGAGTTGGGGGTCGGCCTCAACGTCGCCGTCTTCGCGGTCGCGGCCATCGTCGCCCGTCCGTTCATCGGACGACTCGCGGACCGCTACGGACGACGTGCGGTGATGGTCGTCGGAGCGATCATCGCGGCCCTCGGCGGGCTCGGAATGAGCCAGGTGGGAGCGATCGCACCGCTGCTCGGATTCCGCATGCTGACCGGGGTCGGCGAGGCGGCGATGTTCGTCGGTGCCGCCACCTTGATCGCCGACCTGTCACCGCGTGATCGCCGGGCGGAGGGCGCCAGCTACTTCTCGGTCGCGGTCTTCACCGGGCTCGGGATCGGGCCGGTGCTCGGTGAAGCGGTCCTGAACGACACGAACTTCGAGCGGACGTTCGTTATGGGCGGGGTCTTCGCGCTCGTGGCCGCGGGAATCGCCTGTTTCGTGCCGGCCTTCGTGGTGTCACCCGACGCGCAGACCGGGCGCAGTGTCCTCCCGACCGCTCCACCCGACCGCACCGGCCTCGCCCGGTACGTCCACCCTGCCGCTGTGCTCCCGGGCATCGTCCTGGCGCTCGGCGTCGGTGGGCTCACGACGTTCTTCCTGTTCGTCCCCGAGTACTCGCGCGAGCTTGGGATGGGTTCGTCGGGTGGGCTGTTCCTCGTCTATGCACTGATGTCGCTGCTGATCCGGATCTTCGGCGCGACGCTGCCCGAACGACTCGGCCCGCGTCGCATGGTCACCGTTGCGCTCCTCGCCTTCGCCGTCGGCCTGATTGCCGTCGCAGCTGTCGAGGCGGTGTGGGCCCTCTGGTTCGCGGCGGCACTCATCGGCATCGGTGCTGCGTTCAACTATCCGTCGCTCAACGCACTCACCGTGAACCGGGTCGGTGACGACGAGCGGGCGCTCGCGATCAGCTCATTCACGATGTTCTTCGAGATCGGCTCGGCGTTCAGTGGCGTGACGGTCGGGATCCTCGGTGAGATCGTCGGAAAGCAGTCCGCGTTCTACGGCGGGGTCGTGATGGTGCTCGTCGGGCTGTTCGTGTTGCGCCGGTACGTCGTGCCCGCTGGTTCGCCCGATGCCGGGCCCACCGTGCCCGGCCGGAATCCGGAGGTCGTCCCCGCCTCAGGTGCTCCGGCGACGTCGACCACCGACTGAACTTTCCGTCGACGGTTCCGCTCCGACGGCGACGCCGCGACCAGCGGAAATCGGACGAGCAATCGACGTGTCTGATTTCCGCTCGTCGACCGATGCGAGATCGGCGATGATGGAGCCATGCCACCGTTGGATCCCGACCTCTGCTACGCCGCAGCATCGAGCCGCGACGCGCGTTTCGACGGGCGCTTCATCGTCGCGGTCCGCACGACCGGGATCTACTGTCGTCCGAGCTGTCCGGCGATCACGCCGAAGCGGGCGAACGTCGAGTTTCACCACACGGCAGCATCGGCTCAGCAGAGTGGCTTCCGGGCGTGCAAGCGGTGTCATCCCGATGCGACTCCCGGTTCTCCCGATTGGAACGTCCGTCACGACGTCGTCGCCCGCGCGATGCGACTGATCGCCGACGGTGTCGTCGAGCGCGATGGGGTCGGTGGGATCGCCACCCGGCTCGGATACAGCGAACGGCACCTCAATCGACTCGTCACCGATGAGGTCGGGGCGGGCCCGCTCGCCATCGCTCGTGCCCAGCGCGCCCAGACATCGAGGATTCTGATCGAGACGACCGACGTCCCGCTGACCGATGTTGCATTCGCCGCCGGATTCGGGAGTGTTCGCCAGTTCAACGACACCATCCGTGACGTCTTCGATGCGTCGCCCTCCGACCTGCGGAGATCGGGCCGCGGTCGTCACACCGTGACATCACCGCCGGGACTCGCTGCTGCGACGGTCACACTGAAACTTCCGACGCGTCGTCCGTTCGCCGACCGGGAGGTGCTCGATTTCGTCGGAGCGCGAGCGATTCCGGGGATCGAGAGTTTCGACGTGGTCGACGGTGTGCCGCGGTTCCGCAGAACGCTCACGCTCCCGAATGGGAACGGCGCCATCGAGCTGACCCAGGGTGACGCCGCCGGTCGTGAGTCGGGCGACCACGTCGTCGTCCAGCTTCGGGTGGATGACTGGTCGGACCTCACGACGGCGGTCCAACGCGTTCGTCGGATGCTCGACCTCGATGCCGACCCGGTTGCCGTCGATCGTCACCTCGCCGGTGATGCGGTGCTCGGCCCGCTGGTGCGTGCCGTCCCGGGCCGTCGATCGCCGGGCAGTGTCGATCCCTTCGAGACACTCGTGCGGGGGATCATCGGTCAGCAGATCTCGGTGGCGGGTGCCCGAACGGTCGCCGCGAAGCTGATCGAGGCGGTCGGCTCCCGGGTGGACGACAGTCTGATCGACGGGTGGTCGGATCTCGGGTATGTCTTTCCGGGTCCCGACGCGATCGCGGCGGCCCCGGACTCGGCGTTCTCGATGCCCGGTTCACGTCGTGACACGATTCGACGTGCCGCTGCGGCCGTCGCAGATGGGCACCTCGTCCTCGACGTCGGGGCCGACCCCGATGAAGCCCGGGCCCGAATGCTCGAACTCCGGGGAATCGGCCCGTGGACTGCCGACTACGTCATCATGCGCGGCCTCGGTCACCCCGACGTCCTGCTCGGGACCGACCTCGGCGTCGTCCATGCCCTGAGCGATATCGGAGGGTCATCGGACCCGACTGGGTGGGCGCCGTGGCGCTCATACGCGGTGCACCACCTGTGGGCAAGCCTCGGCGCAGCGCCGGTACCCGCCCGGAAATCATCCCGACGTCGTGCACAACCATCACCATCACCATCACCATCACCGTCACCATCGACCGGTCGAAAGGACCCATCATGACCACTCGTCTCGAATCGCACTCGTCCGAAGCGTTGTACCGCTCGATCGTCGACAGTCCGGTCGGCCCGCTCACCGTCGTCATCTCCGACGTGGGGGTCCGCGCGTTGCTGTGGCCCGAAGACGACGGTCGCGTTCCCACCGGCGACGGCAGGCTCATCGACGATGGTTCCGCTGGCGGCGAGGTGCCCACGGCCGTCCAGTCGATCATGACGGACGTTGCAGCGCAGTTGGGGGAGTACTTCGCCGGTACCCGCACGGGATTCGATGTTCCGCTCGATCCGGTCGGGTCGGATTTTCAACGCGATGCCTGGCGTGCGCTGCGCGACATCCCGTTCGGTGAGACCGTCAGCTACGGCGAGCAGGCGGAGCGAATGGGTGACCGGAACAAGGCACGCGCAGTCGGAGCGGCGAACGGGAAGAATCCGATCTCGATCATCGTGCCGTGCCACCGGGTGGTCGGCAGAGATGGATCGCTCACCGGGTTCGCGGGTGGGATCGAGACGAAACGGTTCCTGCTCGACCTCGAGCGACGCGTGTCGGGCCGATCCCTCCTCTGACCACGCACGAACCGGCCACTGCGCCGGCATCTCGTGAACTCTTCGCGCACGGAGCGCCAGAAGAGATCACGAGAACGGGTTGGGTCAGCGGCCGCGGGCGGCGGCGGACTGGGCCTTGCGGGCGCGAGCTTCTTCCTGCTTGGCCTTCTTGGCGGCCTTGCGCTTCTCACGCATTTCGTTCTGTTCGTCGGCCGAGCGCTTCGACGTGTCGATCAGCGGAGCGATCTCGACCTCTTCGGCCTTCGGGAGCTGCAACGTGTCGTCGTTCTTCAGCAGATCACGGATGATGGCCGATGCGGGGGCCTCTCCGGCCACCGTGCCGGCGAGCATGATCCGGGTGATTCCGACGTTGTGGCGCTCGATGATCCCCGGCAGCACCTCGCGAAGCTGATCCGACGAGGGGTTGTCGGCGTGATCACCGAGCTGCTCGATGCAATCGGCGAGGGCGGCGTCGGTGATGATCGCCGCGATCGCTTCCATCCCACCGTCGATCCGCCCGGCCTTGACACCGTTACGCACACCGTCGGGGCTCACTTCCTCGACAAAGGATTCGAGCCCTTCACGATGGTCGTCACCGAGGGCGTCGATCGCTGTCGTCAGCTCCTCGTCGGTCGCCGCCTTGAAGGCGCGATCCAGCAATCCCAACGCCTGCATCCGGTTCTTCATCTGGTTCACGGCCATGCGGAGCGACGCTACCGGAACCGTCTCGGCATCACGACGGGCGGGGATGACCGCGTCCGTCGTCGGGTGACGTCCGTCGCATGATGGGCTACTCTGCACTGGACTACCCGTCGCGCGCACCAGAGGACTCAGATGGCCACCGTCACACTCGACAAAGTCAACAAGATCTACGAGAACGGGTTCCACGCGATCCACGATCTCGATCTCCAGATCGCTGACAAGGAGTTCCTGGTACTCGTCGGACCGTCGGGCTGTGGCAAGTCGACCGCCCTCCGGATGATCGCAGGTCTCGAGACGATCTCCGGTGGTGAGATGAAGATCGGTGAGAAGGTCGTCAACGATGTCGAGCCGAAGGACCGAGACATCGCGATGGTCTTCCAGAACTACGCGCTGTACCCGCACATGACGGTGTACGACAACATCGGGTTCGCGCTCAAGCTCGCGAAGGTGCCCAAGGACGAGATCGATCGCCGCGTGCGCCAGGCATCGAAGATCCTCGAACTCGATGCCAACCTCGATCGTAAGCCTGGCCAGTTGTCGGGTGGTCAGCGTCAGCGTGTCGCGATGGGTCGGGCGATCGTCCGCCAGCCCGCAGCGTTCCTGATGGACGAGCCGCTGTCGAACCTCGACGCGAAGCTCCGCGTGCAGATGCGCGCCGAGATCGCTGCGCTGCAACGCGACCTCGCGGTGACGACCGTCTACGTGACGCACGATCAGATCGAGGCGATGACGATGGGTGATCGCGTCGCGGTGCTCAAGGCCGGCTACCTGCAGCAGGTCGACACCCCGCAGAACCTGTACGACAAGCCCGACAACGTGTTCGTCGCGGCGTTCATCGGTTCACCGTCGATGAACCTCTACGAGGCGACGGTCGAGTTCGGTGACGGCGCCGCGGACGGGACCATCCATCTCGGAACCCAGACCCTGAAGATCGGGTCGGAGGTCCTCGAGCGGCGTCCGGCGCTGCGCGGTCACGACAAGGTGATCGTCGGGATTCGTCCGGAGGACTTCGAGGACGCAGCGTTGGTCGAGCGCGACACGACGGGGCGTCAGCTCACCTCGAACGTCCGGCTCATCGAGGCACTCGGTTCCGAACTGATGGTGCACTTCGACATCGACGCCCGCACCGTCGACTCCGGCGACCCCGACGCGGTCGAGGAGTCCGACAGCGGGAGCAATGCCGTCGGACGGTTCAACCCACGGTCACGGGTGCGGATGCGCGAGGACGTCACGATCGCCGTCGCGACCGACAACATGCACTTCTTCGATCCGGAGACGCACCTGTCGATCTGGGGCTGAGGCCGCGCGGACACCGAGCGGAGACCGAGGGGTCTCAGCGGCTCGCGGTGACGACGATCGAGCCGACGAACGCCAGCAGCGGGCCGATCGCGACCATGACGATGCCCGGCCCGATGCCGACACCGTTGAAGGACGATGCGAGGTCCGCGATGCCGACGAACGCGACGAATGCGAACCCGCCCGCGACCATCGTGGCGAGCATGCCCACCACGGCGCTCCACGTCGCCTTGCCCGCGATGGCGATGATGATCGCGAGCACCGCAACGACGGCGACGCTCCCGATCACGTAGGCCCCGGGGTTCGTCCAGACGATGGGATCCGAATCCGTGCCGAAGAAGCCGTAGGTCTCGAAGCCGTTGGGTGCGTCGCCGGCGAAGTTTGCCCTCAACGAGACCCAGGGGAGGAACGCGCCGATGGCTGCGACGATCGCGCCGGCGAGCATCATCAGCGCACCGGTGATCGCGCCACCACCACGTCGGGTTTCCGGCGCGACCTGCGCGACCTGATGGTCTCCGAACGGTTGCGGCGTGAACGCCGGTGGAGGCGGCTGCTGGGCGTACGTGTACTGGGCCGGAGGTGGTGCAGATGGTGCAGGTGGATGCTGATCGATACCCGGCCGGGACGGTGGCTGCGGCCCGAGCGGTGGCGGCGGCGCGGGTGACGACGGTGGTGGCGGCGGTGCTGTCACCGCACCCGACGGTGGCGCAGTGGGCGGCGCGAACCTGACCGCTGCGTCGTCCGTGGCGACCTCGGTCGCGTGATCGCTCGACGCGGGGACGACACCCGAGCCTGGGGGCGGTGTGGTGGCACCCGATCCGTCGCGCAATGCGTCGTTCTGGTCGGTCATCGTGACACCGTGCGCTTTCTAGAGGTCGGACGTGAAGCGGGGTTTGATCGCCGTGTGTTCGATCCGGGGCAGGACGTGCTGAGCGACGAGGTCGCATTCGGCCTGGTGGGTGTAGCCGGACAGGATGAAGGCTGAGACGCCGGCCTCCTGGTAGGCGTGCAACTTGGCCACCACCTGGTCGGGGTCGCCCACGATCGCGGCGCCCGCGCCGGACCGGGCCCGACCG
>NZ_JBAVYV010000171.1:0-3220 GCF_049588435.1 Ilumatobacter sp. | reverse complement strand
GAAGGAAATGGTCATTCGATGATCGCGATCTCGCTGGGTCCGAAGATGAACCAGGAGTCGACGACCCGATCGATCGACGCCGGATCACCACTCCACTCGAGCCCTCGGACCTGGGCGCGTGTACGTCGGCCGAGCATCGAGCGGAAGATCTCGAACGTCGACGCCGAGAGACCGACGAGGTCACCCGCCGATGGGTCGCCGGCCTCGATCGTCGCCCCGTCGTCGAGATCGACCTCGATCGAAACCGGGACGTCGGCGAGATTGCCGAGCAGCGCGGCAACGGTGGAGGTGACGAGTTCCGAGTCGCGGCTCCCCGGGCGACCGAGCGCCTGACGAAGGTCGTGTTCGTGGGAATGGCAGTCGAGCGGGGGCCGGAACTCACCGATCGCCTCGATCGCCGCGCCGAAGTCGTCGGTCTGCGTCTCCCACCTGGCGAGCAGTTCGTCGACGGTCGCATCGGCGTTGCGCTGCACCTGCAACGCCGTCCACGGATCGGTCGCCGCGCCATCGACCCGTCCCGCGAGCACGTCGTCGGGGACACCCGACACGTGAGACAACAGGTCGCGTGCGGTCCACAGCGGGGTGCACGGCACCGGCGTCAACCAATCGTCGTTGTCCAGGGTTCTCGCGAACTCGACGAATGACTCCATGGCCGATCGATACCTGACGCCGAGTCCATCCTGTGTCACCCGGTCAGACTGCCAGATTCGGACCGTGGTCGGAACAGTGGTGCTCGCACTCGACCTGAAGGGTCACGTGCTCGATCCCGAACTGCTCGTCGGTGCGACTGGCGAGGTCGTCGATGATCTCCTGTGAGCGGTGAACCGTCGTCGTGCCATGCACGACGACATGGGCGGACGCCGTGCGGCGCCCACCGCCGAGTGACCGGATGTGCACGTGATGGGCGAGGTCCACGTCCGGATGTTCGACCAGCATCGCCGCGAGCTGCGCCGTCGAGACGTCGCTCGGAGCGCGGTCGAGGAGGACGTCCACCGTCGACCGGATCAGCCGAGCGGTCGACCAGAGCACCGCTGCCGACACGAGCAGCGACGCAGCCGGATCGACCCAGGAAAGATCCGTCGTGAAGAGCAGCAGGCCGGCGATGACGACGACGAACGAACCTGCCAGGTCGGTGAGCAGGTGGAGACGGGCGGCGCGCATCGACATCGCTTCGTCGCCGTGGCCGTGGCCGACGAGGACCACGCCGATGCCGTTGACGACGATCGCGATGAGACCGATCACGATCACCCCACCGCCCTCGACCGGCTGGGGATCGATGAGCCGGCGGATCGATTCGACGGTGATCCAGACGACCGATCCGAGCAACAGCAGCGCCGAGACGAGGCCGCCCAGTGCATCGGCCTTGCCGAGTCCGTAGGACCATTCGCGTGAGGGCGGGCGGCGCGCGATGCTCACCGCGACGAATGCGGTGATCAGGCCGAGTGCGTCGACCGCCTGGTGCGCCGCATCGGCGAGGACGACGACCGACCCGATGGCGAGACCGACCAGGATCTGGATCACGGCGAACGCGGTGTTCAGACCGGCGGCGAGTCCGAGCCGGGCACCGTCGTGCCGATGCTCGTGGTCGTGATTCTCACTCATTGAGAATCACCCTAGCGGGCCGATACGATGGCCGCATGTCCGAACCCGATCCGATCGTCAGCGATGACCCGGCAACATCGCGCTTCACCCTCCATCTCGATGGGCGACTCATCGCTCACGCCGACTACTCGGTCGACGGTGAGGTCCTGACCGTCCACCACGTCGAGACCGACCCCGCCCGTCGCGGCAACGGATACGCCGCCGTACTGATGAATGGAATCATCGAGTCCGTCCGGTCCCGCGACCAGCGAGTCCGCCCGCTCTGCTCCTACGCCGCCGAGTACATCCGCGACGATCCGGCGACCCACGAGTTGGTCGCCTGATGTGCCGCAACATCACCACGCTCCGCGGGCTCGAGCCGGAGGCGACCGCCGAGGAGATCGAAGCGGGTGCCCGTCAGTACGTCCGCAAGATCACCGGGGTCCAGAAGACGTCGGCTGCCACCGAGGAGGCGTTCGAACGCGCCGTCGCCGAGATCACCGCGATCTCCACCCGCGTGCTCAGCGAGCTCCCACCGCGCAAACAGCCCCCGAAGACCGAACCACCCCTGCGCCGCCTCGCGCGCCGCTGATCCCGCCGTCGATGAGGAGTCCAGGGAACGCAGCGAGCGGCGTCCTGTGCGTCCTCAGCTGTAGAACGGATTTTCTCCCGTCGAGTGATCGGTGAGGTCCTTGACCCGTTCGATCTCCTCGATCTTCTCCGAGAGCATCGTCTGGACACCCTCGAGCATCGTCATCTTGCTCATCGAGCAGCCGTGACACCCACCGCCCATGGTCATGTACGCCGTCCCCTCGCCGTCGTGGCCGACGTAGGTGACGAAGCCACCGTGCGCGGCGAGCGCCGGGTTGACCTCGCCCGCGACGAGGGCATCGATCTCGGCGGAGAGCGCATCGTCCGCAGTGAGACCTTCGACGCTGGGAGCCTCGGGCTTGTTCGGGTTGCGGATCACCAGGCCCTGCGTCGACGTGTGGTCGAGCGTCGCACCGGTGAGCAGCTCGACGTCCTTGCCGGGGATGATCACCTTGAGGCCGTCGTGGGTCCGGACCTCGTCGGCGAAGTCGGCCTTGAGGAACTCCTCGAACGAGAGGTCGTAGCGGAAATCCTGTCCCGGATCGGAGGCGATCGCGAGACGCAGGCCGAGTTGATCGCCGTCGGCTTCGTCGTCGCGCATCTCCAGGAGGTTCTCGATGGCGTCCTGCGTGATCGTGATGATCGGTTCGCTGGCCGACGCAGCGTCGGATTCGCTCGCCATTGCTTCGAGGGGACTCATGGTGAAAAGGCTACCGTCGCCATGATGAACGGAGCAGGACCGGACGCATGCACGAGCAGGTGAACGCCCTGATCACGCGCGCTGATCAACACCAGCGGCTCCGGGACGATGCCGGCCGCCTCGCCTCGTGCCTGGAACAGGCGGACCTCGCGACCCCGGTGGCGGCGTGTCCCGGGTGGGACCTGCGCACGCTCGGGGTCCACACCGCGTACGTCCACCGCTGGGCGACCCGAGCCGCCCAAACCGGTGCGCCTCCCGGGCCCGGAGACATCGACGAACCCGCCGCCGATGCCGATGCCGACAACGCCGCGCTCGGAGCGTGGATGCGGACCGGAGCGGACGCGCTCG
>NZ_JBAVYV010000170.1:0-3069 GCF_049588435.1 Ilumatobacter sp. | reverse complement strand
TGGCGCCGCGCTCGTCGAGCCATGCGCAGTAGGCGTTCAGATCACGTCGATATGCCGCCAGGGTGTTGGCCGAGCGTCCCTTCTCGGAGAGCATCCAGGCGAGGAACTCCTCGGCCTCGAGCGGGAGCGGCGCCTCGGCGACCAAGGTCGGGACCGGTCAGCCGCCGTCGGAGGAACGCAGCCGACGGTCGGTCATCAGGAGTCCGGCGACCGTCTTCGCGTCACGGATCTCACCGCGATCGATCATGGTGAGCGCGTCGACGAGCGGGATGTGCAGCGTCTCCATGAAGTCCTCCTCCGGGCCCTGGCGATCGGTCGGGACGGAGCTGCACTGCGTCGCCAGATAGATCGTCGTGACCGAATCGGTCATCCCGGGTGACGGGTAGATCTCACCGAGCAGGTCGACCTGACCGGCGTCGAGGCCGGCTTCCTCGATCAGCTCGCGACGGGCGACCTCGGCGGTGTCCTCCCCCTCGATGTCGCGCATTCCGGCGGGGATCTCGATGACGACCTCCTCGTAGGGAGGCCGATACTGCGAGACCAGCACCACCGACGGGTTGCCCTCGGCGTCGAACACGAGCGGCACCACACCGACCGCACCCGGAGACCGGACGATGTCGCGCTGGAAACGGCGACCGTCGGGTGCCTCGTACTCGGCGCTCGCCAGGTGCCAGACGTGGCCCTGGTGCACCTTCGACTCGCTGACGCGACGGAATTCGCTCATCGAAGCCGGCTCATCGTCAGGTCGTCGCGGCGTCGACGGGACTGACGGCCTGCCCCGCCTTGCGGTGCTCCAGCGATGCTGCGATCAGCTCGCGGAACAACGGATGCGGTCGATCGGGCCGGCTCTTGAACTCCGGATGAGCCTGAGTCGCGACCCAGAACGGATGTCCGGGAAGTTCGATGAACTCGACGAGTTGGTTGTCGGGCGACGTTCCCGAGCACCAGAGCCCCTCGCTCTCGAGCTGTGCGCGGAACCGATCGTTGAACTCGTAGCGATGGCGATGACGCTCGGACACCACGGTCTCGCCGTACGCCCGTGCCACCTGCGACTCGTTCGCGAGCACCGCATAGTGCGCTCCCAGGCGCATCGTCCCGCCCTTGTCCTCGATGCCGCGCTGATCGAGCATCAGGTCGATCACGGGATGCTTCGTCGTGGGATCGAACTCCGTCGAGTTGGCATCGGTGAGTCCGGCGACGTTGCGGGCGAAATCGATGGTCATCGCCTGGAGACCGAGACAGATGCCGAGGCAGGGCATCGCGTTCTCTCGGGCATAGCGGGCGGCGGCGATCTTGCCCTCGACGCCGCGGTGACCGAAGCCGCCAGGGATGATGATCCCGTCGAGGTGGCCGAGTTGTCCGTCGGCGAGCAGCCCCTCGACGCTCTCGGACTGGATCCATTCGATCTCGACCTTCGCGCCGTGGTGGAATCCAGCGTGCTTGAGGCTCTCGACCACCGACAGGTAGGCGTCGGCGAGTTCGATGTACTTGCCGATCAACCCGATCGTCACGGGCTCGGTCGCTGCTTCGACCTTGTCGACGACTCGCTGCCATGACGACAGGTCGACGGGTCCCTCGATGCGCAACACGTTGCACACGAAGTCGTCGAGGCCCTCGTTGTGGAAGATCAACGGCAGCTCGTAGATGTTGCGCGCGTCGGCGGCGTTGATGACGGCTTCACGTTCGACGTCGCACATGTTCGAGATCTTCGTCTTCAGTTCGTCGGAGAGTGCCTCCTCGGACCGGCAGACGATCACGTCCGGCTGGATTCCCCGCGAGCGCAGCTCGGTGACCGAGTGCTGCGTCGGTTTCGTCTTCTGCTCGCCGGACGGGCCGATGAACGGCACGAGCGTCACATGGATGTAGCAGACGTTGTCGCGTCCCACCAGGTTCCGGAACTGACGGATCGCCTCGAGGAACGGAAGGATCTCGATGTCGCCGACCGTGCCGCCGACCTCGGTGATCACGACGTCGACGTCCTGCTGGGCGACGCGCTCGACGCGGTGCTTGATCTCGTCGGTGATGTGCGGGATCACCTGCACGGTCTTGCCGAGGTAGTCGCCGCGGCGCTCGGCGGCCATCACCGATTGGTAGATCGATCCGGTGGTGGCGTTGGAGTTGCGCGACAGGTTCTCGTCGATGAACCGCTCGTAGTGGCCGAGGTCGAGGTCGGTCTCGCCGCCGTCGTCGGTGACGAAGACCTCACCGTGCTCGAATGGGTTCATCGTGCCCGGGTCGAGGTTGATGTACGGATCGAGCTTCTGCAGCGTGACGCGCAGGCCGCGCAGCTTGAGCAGACGCCCCAGCGACGATGCTGTGAGTCCTTTGCCGAGCGAGCTGGCAACGCCACCCGTCACGAAAATGTGCTTGGGCATTCGAACCTCCGTCTCGACATCACGACGGGAAATCACGCTAGCACCGAACTTCACGCAAGTAGTTCCCTCGCGTGGTCGAGTGCCGAACGACTCGTCGATCCCGACAACATGCGTGCGATCTCGTCGATGCGTTCGTCGCCGTCGAGGCGTCGCGCGGTTGCGAACGTGCTGGAGTTTCGAACCGTCTTGGACACCGAGATCTGCGCGTCGGCGAGTGCGGCGACCTGCGCCAGATGGGTGACGACGAGGACCTGGTGGTGGTCGGCGAGGCTGGCGAGTGCATCGCCCACGGCCTGCGCTGCCGCACCCCCGATCCCCGCATCGACCTCGTCGAACACCAGCGTGTCCGACGCGTCGCTCGTACCTCCCGACGACGAGAATGTCGATGTCGATGTCGATGTCGATGTCGATGTCGGTGAGGATGAGGATGAGGATGAGGATGCGCGAGCGCCGGCGAGAACCAGCCGGAGTGCGAGCATCGAACGGGCGAGTTCGCCGCCGGACGCGACACGGTTCAGCGGCAGCAATGCCAACCCCGGGTTCGCGGCGAGCAGGAAACGGACGCGGTCGCCCGGGTGGTCGTCGGCGTGCTCACCCACCTCGACGGCGACGGCAGCATTCGGCATCGCCAGCAACCGAAGCCGCTCCTCGACCGCATTTGCGAGCGGATCGGCTGCGGCACGTCGTGCTCGGC
>NZ_JBAVYV010000169.1:0-6900 GCF_049588435.1 Ilumatobacter sp. | reverse complement strand
CCGCTCGAGCGTTCGATTGAGCACCGTGATGTCGACCGAGCCCGCACGGGCGAGCGCGTCGATCAGCGACCGCGCCGCTCCGCCGGCACCGAGGATCGCGACTCGTGAACCGGCAACCTCCACACCTGCATCGGCGAGCGATGCGACGAAACCGGCGCCGTCGGTCGATGCGCCGACGAGGTCGTCACCGTCCCAGCTCACCGTGTTGACCGACTGCAGCGCCCGCGCCGCCGGTTCGAGGTGATCGACGAGTACGGCGACGTCGGACTTGTGCGGCATCGTCACC
Source organism: Ilumatobacter sp. (assembly GCF_049588435.1). Classification (GTDB taxonomy): domain Bacteria; phylum Actinomycetota; class Acidimicrobiia; order Acidimicrobiales; family Ilumatobacteraceae; genus Ilumatobacter_A. The sequence goes on along the minus strand of NZ_JBAVYV010000169.1, from coordinate 6,614 downwards.
GAGAGGCCGGCGATTCCGAGTGTGCGCATCGCGGCGAGCGCATCCGCAGCGTTTCCGGGGGCGACCTCGAACGCGACGTAGGACCAGTCGATCCCGGCCGAGGCGAACGCTGCGCGATGGATGGCCGGCGACAGACTGTGTGCGACCGGTGACCCGATGACCGCGGCGAGTCGCCCGGCCATCAACCGAGCAGTCCGGCGGCCGCCGCACGATCGACGTTCGCCTGGTGCTGTTCGGGCGTCGCGGCGAAGGCGTGGGTGCCGTCCTCGTCGGCGAGGACGTAGAAGAAGTAGAAGCACTGATCGGGCTGCGGCAGGTCGGCACAGATCGGGTCGCCGGGAGCCGGGTTCGGTGCGGGGTTCAACGCGGCCTCGATCGACGCACGGCCCGGGCTGGCGATCGGCGTCTTGGGGAGCGCCGGAATGAGATAGGTGTTCCAGTCGCTCGGAATCTGGCGGACCTCGGAGAACGGCGTGCTGGGGTCGATCCCCAACTGGTTCCGGCCGTACAGCACGGCTGCGTCGATCTGGAGCGGGAACGGATCGTCGGGGTTGTTCGCCGTGACGAAGAGCCGGTTGTGGATGACGCGGGAGATCTTGGCGCGATCCTCGGGGACCTTGGCCTCCTTCTCGATCATCGACGCGATGGTCAGGATCTCGTACGGCGTGCGACCGAGTGCCGCGCTCTTGGTGACGATGTCCTCCTGGCCGGTGACGCGCTCCATGAGCCCGATCATGCGGTTGATGACCTGTGCTTCGCTCTCGGCGTTGGAGACCTCGTACGTGTCGGGGAACAGCAGCCCCTCGAGCGACGAGACGCCTTCGGGTGGCATCAGCGTCGAGGTGACGGAAGGATCGGCCGCTGCCGCGGCGAAGTCGTCGGCCGACATGCGGTCGATCTCGGTTTCGAGCCGCCGCCCCATCTGGGTCAGCACGAAGCCCTCGGGGAAGGTGACCTTGCTGTACGTCTGTCCGGGCGGTGTGCGCAGTCGACCGAGCACGTTGCCCATGTGATCGTTCGGTCGGATCTCGTAGTAGCCGGGTGTGATCTCGAGCCCGCCGTTGCGATCGACGTACTGCTCGAACACGTGCGCATCCGAGATCAGACCGTCGTCCTCGAGGCGGTCGGCGAGCGTCTCGAAGGTCTCGTCATCGGCGACCGTGAAGCTCTGCACCTCGCCGGGCTCGCCCTCGGGGTTCAACTTCTGGACATACCACCAGCCGACAGCGCCGGCGATCATCACCATCACGATGGAGACGCACAGCAGGGCGTAGACGCCCCACTTGAAGACACGCGTCTGTCGGCGCAGCCGCTCGACGCTTCCGGTGCGGTCGGCGTTGTCCCACGGGTCGACCTCCCAGTCGATGGCCGGACGCGAATCCGGATCGATTTCGGCCTCGGGGAGCAGCGGATCGAGTCCGGTGCTCACGAAGGCGCTCCGGTGGGATCGGCTGCTGGGTTGCGACCCCACGTGTTGCGACGGTGCTCGAGCCACGCCTGCAACATGACCGCAGCGGCGGCCTTGTCGACGACGAGCCGTCGTTGTTTCGCATCGAGGCCCACCTCGAGCATGTGGCGTTCGGCGGTCACCGTGGTGAACCGCTCGTCGTACATCTCGATGGGCACCCCGACGACGCTAGCCATCTGCTGCGTCTCTTTGGTGGCAGCTCGCGCCGCGGGACCGTGGGTTCCGTCGAGCGACAACGGCAGACCGACGACGACCACCTCACACTCCTCGACGGCCACCAACTTGGCGATCTCGGCGTGGTCGTGGCGACGACTCTTCGAGCGGTGAACGGTCGTCAGGGCCGATGCGATCGTGCCCGAGATGTCCGACACCGCGATCCCGATCCGCTTCGAACCGAGATCGACGCCGAGCGCCCGAACCCCTGGAACGCGTTCGGGGCCGGCGTCAGGAGAACTCGCCAACAGCCGTCGCCGCGAGCCGCAGCGCCTCCTGGATCCCGGACGGATCCTTGCCACCGGCAGTCGCGATGTCACCCTTGCCGCCTCCGCCGCCACCGACCGCGCGAGCGGCGTCCTTGAGCAGCACCGAGGCGGGCTTCTGAGAGTCCTTCGGGACCGCAGCGACCAGGCCGACGCCACCGGACGGGGTCTCACCCACCAGCACCACCGTGTGCACGCTCGGCTGTTGGCGCACGGCGATCGCGAGCTCGCGCAGCTCACCGGGATCGAGCTGGTCGATCTGGGTCACGACGACACCGTCGTTGGCGATCGCCGCCAGTTCGGTCGCGCGACCCATCGCGAGGTGCGCGCGCAGCGTCTTGATCTCACCCTGGAGCGTCTTGATCTCGTCGAGCTTGCGTTGCACGCCACCGAGCACGTCGTCGGTCTGGGTGCCGACCAACGATGCGACGTTGCCGAGAAGTTCCTCGTCGCGCTGGAGCAGCGCGACCGATCCCTCACCGGTGAACGCCTCGATCCGGCGGAGGTTCGACCCGATCGAGGCCTCGCTCACGACCTTCACCATCCCGATGTCACCGGTGGCGGACACGTGGGTACCACCGCACAGTTCGATCGTGTCGCCCGCCTCGAGCACGCGGACGATGTCGCCGTACTTGTCGCCGAAGAAGGCGATCGCGCCGAGCGACTCGGCTTCGTCCTTGGTCGTCTCGAACGTGCGCGTCGGTCGGCTGTGCAGGGTCTGCGCGTTGGCGAGACGTTCGATCTCGGCGATCTGGTCGGCGGTCACCGCTTCGTAGTGGGAGAAGTCGAACCGGAGACGATCGGGTCCGACCCACGAACCGGCCTGCTTCACATGCTCGCCGAGGACCTCTCGCAGGGCGTGGTGGAGCAGGTGGGTTCCGGTGTGGTTGCGGCGGATCTTCTCGCGCCGCTCACTGTCGATCGATGCCGTCGCGGTCTGACCGGCGCTGATCACGCCGTCGGTGATCCGCACCGTGTGTCGCCGGAGGTTCGGGATCGCGTACGTCGTGTCGATCACCTCGGCTGTTCCGGTCTCGGTGACGATCGTTCCGGTGTCGCCGATCTGTCCGCCGGACTCGGCGTAGAAAGGCGTGCGGTCGAGGAAGATCTCCGAGATGCCCTCACCCGACGAAGCATCGCCGTCGTACACCGCGAGGACACGCGCCTCGGCCTGATCGTCCGAGTATCCGACGAACTCCGTCGTCCCGAACTGTTCGACGACCTCGCGGTACCGCCCGAGCGACGCGTCGTCGACGGTGCCCTTCGCAGCGGCCTTCGCGCGGGTGCGCTGCGCGTCCATCTCGACGTTGAACCCGTCGAGGTCGACGGCCACGTCGCGTTCGGAGGCGATCTCCTGCGTGAGCTCGAGTGGGAACCCGTACGTGTCGTGCAACAGGAACGTCGTGGACCCCGACAGCGACTCGGAGTCGTCCTCGAGGGCGGTATCGAGGATCGAGAGCCCGTTCTTCAGCGTCTGGCGGAAGCTCTCCTCCTCACGCGTGATCACGTTGGTGATGAACTCCTGATTCTTGACCAGGTCGGGATAGGCATTGCCCATCACGCCGATCGCCGTCTCGGTCAGGCGTGGCATCACGAGCGACTCGGTGCCGAGCATGTACGCGAAGCGCACAGCGCGTCGGATGATGCGCCGCAGGACGTAGCCGCGCGCCTCGTTCGACGGGAACACGCCGTCGTTGACCAACATCGACGACGAACGAGCGTGCTCGGCGAGCACCCGCAGGCCGAAGCTGTCGGTGTCGTCGTAGTCACCGACGCGATACGTCTTCCCGGTCAGCGACTGGGCCTCGTCGATCAGGGGCTGCATCAGGTCGGTCTCCCACACGGAGTCGACGCCCTGTTTCAGAGCCAGGATGCGCTCGAGTCCGGCGCCGGTGTCGATCGACGGGCGTGGGAGCGGCGTGCGGGTGCCGTCCTTGGCCTGGTTGAACTGCATGAAGACCAGGTTCCAGAACTCCATGAACCGGTCGCCGAAAGGATCTCCGAGGGGCCCGCCGTCGGGTCCGAACTCGGGACCACGGTCGATGTGCAGCTCGCTGCACGGCCCGCACGGCCCGGTGTCGCCCATCTGCCAGTAGTTGTCCTTGTCGCCCAGCCGTTGGATGCGGTCCATCGGGACCCCGACCATCTCGTGCCAGATCGCTTCGGCTTCGTCGTCGGACTCGTGCACGGTGACCCAGATCTGATCCCCGTCGAAGCCCCAGCCACCCGATGCGGGATCGCCGGTGACGAGCTCCCACGACCAGGGGATCGCCGATTCCTTGAAGTAGTCGCCGAAACTGAAGTTGCCGAGCATCTCGAAGAAGACGAGGTGGCGCTTGGTCCGACCGACGTCGTCCAGGTCGTTGTGCTTGCCGCCCGCACGTGCACACTTCTGCGAGGCGGTCGCCCGGTTGTAGGGGGCCTGCTCGTCGCCGGTGAAGTACGACTTGAACGGCACCATGCCGGCCACGTTGAACATCAGCGAGGGATCGTGCGGGATCAGGCTCGCCGAGGGCACCACCGTGTGGCCCTTGTCCGCGAAGAACCCCGTGAACGAGTCACGGAGCTGATCAGCCGTCATCGAATCATTCGTCACCATACGGCCGTGGATGCTACCGAGGTACGGTCACCGGCAGTGAGCAAGAATCCGCCAGTACACGAGGATCTCCACGAGTGGATCAGCTTCGACGATCCGGACGAACACCGGACGTGGGTGTTCGACGCCACCTTCCTGCGCTCGTCGTACACGTGCATCTACGGCTGCGGGTGCAAGGGCATCCTCGACGAGCCGGCTCCCGAACTCGAGCAGGGGTGTTGCAGCTACGGCGCCCACTTCGCCGATGCCGACGATGTGAAGTCGGTCGAGGGCTACTTCGAGCGGGTCCGACCCGAGCACATGCAGTTCCACGCCGATGCCCTCGCGAACGGGATCACGATGCGGGGTGAACTCGACGACGCGGCTGAGCCGACGGTCGTCAGCCGACTCGTCGACGACGCGTGCATCTTCTTGAATCGCGTGGGGTTCGAGGGCGGTGTCGGCTGTGCGCTGCACATCGCGGCCGAGGCGGCAGGAGAACGCCCGCTGGACTGGAAGCCCGAGGTGTGCTGGCAGGTTCCGCTCCGGCTCGAGCACTCCGAGGACGAGTCCGGCCACGTCACGTCACGACTACGCGAGTGGAAACGGCGCGACTGGGGCGAGGGCGGCGACGACTTCGGTTGGTGGTGCACCGAGACGCCGGACGCATTCGTCGGCTCGGAGCCGTACTACGTGTCGGGGCGCGACGAGATCGTCGAATTGGTGGGCGAACAGATCTACGACCTGATGGTCGAGGTGTTCGAGCGGCCGATCGCGGTTCCGCTCCCCCATCCGGCGCTGCGCCGGACCGGAATCGAGTGATTCGCGGCCTGGCGGAGGCGGATCAGTCCTCGGTGTCGTCCTCGTCGTCGTCGAACGTGACGCCGTACTTCGCTGCGAGCGCGGCGTACTCGTCGTCGTCCTCGTCGTCATCGGACTCGACGACGTCGGTCGACGAATCACCAAACCCCAGGTCAAAGGCCCCGGGGCCGGATTGCTTCAGTTTTCTCGCCTCTTCAAATCGGCGATGACGACCCTTCTTCACGACAGGGCTCCCTCACTGGACGGTTGACATGGAGACACGATTGTAGCGGCGGGACCAGGGATATCGTGGGGTGGAGAGCAGCGTTTGCCGTGTGTCACGATGTCGGCCATGCCCACGGTCGCTGTGCTCAACCAGAAAGGCGGGGTCGGGAAGACCACCGTCACCCTCGGACTCGCTTCTGCGGCCGGTGCGGCAGGACGGCGAGTCCTCGTCGTCGACATGGATCCACAGGGTTCCGCGAGCTGGGTGCTGGGCGTCGATCCGCTCGGAACTCCCGACGAGGTCACCCTCGGCGACGTGCTCGCCGGAGCGCACGTCACCGACGCCATTCGCCCGGCCGACACCACTGCCGGGTGGCCCGACTGCGTCGACGTGATCCCGGCAGGTGACGAGTTGCAGGGTTTCGAGGCCGGCGAGACCGGTCGTCTCGCCGCCGCCTTCCGTGGCGGGCACGACGTACTCGACTCCTACGACGCCGTGTTGATCGACTGTCCCCCATCGCTCGGAAACCTCACGACGAACGCGCTCACCGCGGCACGACATGCACTGCTCGTGGTGGAGCCATCGGCGCTGGGGCTCCGCGGAATCGGTGGGGTGGCGGATGCGATCGACGACGTCTGGGACAGCTACAACCCGGATCTGGAACTGTCGGGTGTGGTGCTGAACCGGGTGCCGGCGATCTCGAACGAGGCCGAGCGTCGGATCGCCGAGCTCCAGCGGATCGTCGGTCGCCAGGCGATTCTGAAACCGGCGGTTCCGGCTCGTGTGATCCTCAATCAGGCGGTCGGCGAACGCCGCCCGATCCACAGCTACGCCAGCCGTGCTGCCGACTCGATCGATGCATTCGACCGTCTCTGGGCGAAGCTCCGGCGCACCATCAAGAACACCTGACCTTCCGGACACCGCGTCCATTCAGCGCGGCCGGAACCTCGCGGGGAGGTCGGTGATGTCGAGTCGGGTGATGGTCCATCCCTGGAGATCGGGGCGTGCTCGTCCTCGTTCGACGTAGTCGTCCCAGCTCAGTGTCTCCAGGACCGGTGTTCCGGG
>NZ_JBAVYV010000168.1:0-4618 GCF_049588435.1 Ilumatobacter sp. | reverse complement strand
GTGCAGTACTGCACCACGGATCCCGATTGCGAGGACACGTTCGCAGCCTGGACGAACAGTCAGATCGGTCAGGCCGCGCGGAGGGTCGCAGCGACGCTCGGGTTGATCTTCGTCGGCGGTTGGTTGTTCGCGCTCGGGATCGAGCTGGTGGTGCCACGCCGCGTGAACTCGAGGTTCCGAACGCGCTTCGGCCCGCCGCTTTCGGGGCGGGTCGCCACCGACGGCGGCGCATCCGGCAACCCCGGTTGACCCCGGACAGGTCCGCACGAGGCGCAGGTCGCTCGGGAAGCCGAACGACTCGCTGATAGCCTCGCCGCTGGTCTGCGCTGGCGCGTATGGACCCTCCGATTCCGTCCGAAAGTCATCGATGCTCTCCAACCTGCTGAATGTCTTCAAGATCAGCGACCTGCGCAACAAGTTGCTGTTCGTGCTCCTGATGGTCGCCGTCTATCGACTCGGTGTGGCCATTCGCGTTCCGGGCGTCGACCCGATCGCGATCGAACAGCTGCAGGCCTCGGCCAGCCAGCAGGGCGCACTCGGATTCCTCAACCTGTTCTCGGGTGGGGCGTTCGAATCGTTCTCGATCTTCGCGCTCGGCATCATGCCGTACATCACCGCCAGCATCATCATGCAGGTGCTCGGCGTCGTGATCCCGAAACTGGAGGAACTCCAGCAGGAAGGCGCGATCGGCCAGCGCAAGATCACCCAGTACACCCGCTACGTCACGATCGGACTCGCCACGCTCCAGGCGACCGGACTCGTCTTCATCTTCGGCACCGGGCAGGGGCAGGCGTTCTTCACCCAGGGCCCGCCCACCAACGTTCCGCTGCTCAGTGGCGGGATCTGGCCGCGTGGCTACCTGATCATCCCGACCCTCGTCGCCGGCACCGCCGTCCTGATGTGGATCGGCGAGATGATCTCACAACGAGGAATCGGCAACGGCATGTCGATGGTCATCTTCGCCTCGGTCGTCGCGTCGTTGCCCGGTGGCTTCCTCGGCATCCTGACCCTCAACGGCTGGTTCTGGTTCACGGCGATGGTGCTGCTGACGGTGGCGATCGTGGTCGCGGTCGTGTTCGTCGAACTCGGGCAACGAAGAATCCCCGTCCAGTTCGCCAAACGTGTGGTCGGACGCCGGATGATGGGTGGACAGAACACCTACATCCCGCTCAAGGTCAACCAGTCCGGCGTGATCCCGATCATCTTCGCGAGCTCGATCCTGCTGCTGCCGGTGATCTTCTCGAACGTCCTCGGCGCCGCCGATCCCGACAGCTGGCGCGGCCAGATCCAATCGTTCATCACGGAGTACATCGTCAACCCGGACAACTTCGTCTACGTGGGCATCCTCGCGCTGATGATCGTCGCGTTCGCCTACTTCTACAACTCGATCGCGTTCGACCCGGTGCGCCAGGCCGACCAGCTGCGCAAGCAGGGTGGTTTCATCCCCGGCGTCCGTCCGGGGCCACAGACCGAGCGCTACCTGGGCAAGGCCGTCAACCGGATCACCCTTCCCGGTGCCGTGTTCATCGCCGTGATCGCCACTCTTCCGTATGTTCTGTTGATCATCGCCGGCATCAACTCCTTCGGCTTCGCCGGAACCAGCGTGCTGATCTCGGTCGGCGTCGCACTCGAGTTGATGCGTCAGATCGACAGCCAGCTCACGCTGCGCAACTACGAGGGCTTCCTCAAGTAGGCCGCGGCGCATGATCCCAGGCGCCCGCCTCATCATTCTCGGGCGACAGGGTGCCGGCAAGGGCACGCAGTGCGTGCGTCTGAGCCGACACTTCGTCGTCCCGCACATCTCCACCGGAGACATGCTGCGCGCTGCCGTGCGCGAGGGCACCGACCTCGGTGTCGCCGCGAAGAAGGTGATGGACGCGGGTGGGCTCGTGTCCGACGACATCATGATCGGCATCGTGCGCGATCGCCTCAAAGCGGCCGATGCCGACACCCGCGGATACATCCTCGACGGCTTCCCACGCACGATCGAACAGGCGGAGGCGCTCGACGAACTCACCTCCGAGATCGGCAAGCCGATCGACGTCGTGCTCGACCTCAACGTCCCACGCGAGATCGTCCTCGAGCGGATCTCGTCACGGCGGGTCTGTCGGGACTGTGGAACCAACTACACGGCGACCGGCAACGATCCGAGCCCCTGGATCTGCGATGTGTGCGGCGGTGACGTGATGCAACGCGACGACGACACCCCCGAATCCGTGAACCGTCGCCTCGACCTCTACGAGGAGCAGACGTTTCCCCTGATCCGCCACTACGGCGATCAGAATCGGTTGTCGGTCGTCAACGGGATCGGGCACCCCGATGCCGTCTTCGAGCGACTGGTGAAAGCGGTCGAGCAGAGCCGTCGATGATCCGCCCGCAGCACCCTGTTCGGGTGTTTCGGACCGCCTCATTCGGCGGGCGTACCGCCAGCAGGATTGCACCGGGGTCCCGTCCACTGCCGGAGCACGCTGTGTCGTCGGTCATACTCGCAGCGTGGGCATGACGAACACCCCGGAACCGCGCCGCCGCGGACGACCGCCCGACACGAAGTCGTCCGAGACGCGAGCAGCCATCCTCGACGGCGCGCGCCAGTTGTTCGGCGAGCGTGGGTACGGAGCGGTCACCAACAAGGACCTGGCCGCGGCAGCCGGGGTGACGACCGGAGCGCTGTACCACTATGTCGATTCGAAGCTCGACCTCTACGTGCAGGTGCATCGGGACATGCGCCGCAAGATCTACGAGCGCTTCCGTTCTGCCGACACGTCCGAGCAGACGTTCATCGGCAAGCTCGAGGCGGTTCTGGAGGCCGCCCACGAGCTGAACCGCGACGATCCATCGTTGGCCAAGTTCGTGGGAGCCGTACGCGCCGACACCCGTCGCTATCCCGAGATCGGAGAGCGCCTCGGTGACGCGAACGCCGAGCGTGAGCAGTTCTTCATGAGCATGGTCCAGGCCGGCGTCGGCACCGGCGAGGTCCGCCCCGAGGACACCGAGCTCCTCGAGGAGTTCGTCCGGCTGGTCCTGGTGGGTCTGACCGACGGGTCCAGCGAGTCGCTCGAGCAGCACCGCCGGGCGATCGACAGCCTGAAGGCGATGGTGCGTGGCCAGCTGGTCCGTCCTCCGCAATCGTCCACGATGGCCACACCGCAGCAGTCGGCGTCCTAGCCGCGGCTCCTGAGCACGCGTGACTCGCGTCGCTGCGGATTTCGCGCGTGGAGTCGCGGCGTTCCACCGTTAGCATCGATTCCCGGTCTGTTCGCAGGCCAGGTCGAGCCATGCCGCTCGTCCTCCATCCGTCAGAACAACGAAAACCGAGCCCATCGCCAGCAACAGCGGCCTCTGCGGAGGTGGTGGGCACGATCAGGTGAGGAGAATCCCCTGCCCAAGCCAAAGGAAGATGCGATCGTACTCGAGGGCAAGATCCTCGAGTCGTTGCCGAATGCCATGTTCAAGGTCGAACTCGACAACGGACACGAGGTGCTCGCGCACATCTCCGGAAAGATGCGGATGCACTACATCCGAATCCTTCCAGGCGACAAGGTTCAGGTGGAACTCACTCCGTACGACCTCACCCGGGGTCGGATCACCTACCGGTACAAGTAACCGCGACAAATTGACGGTCTCCGTGACCGGCGAACCCAATCGAACGAACGAGTAGAGAAGCAACCATGAAAGTACGACCCAGCGTCAAGCCGATGTGCGACAACTGCAAGGTGATTCGTCGCCATCGTCGCATCATGGTCATCTGCACGAACCCCCGCCACAAGCAGCGGCAGGGCTGAGCCAGGAATCAGCCCAGGAAGCATCAAGGTAATCAAGCACATGGCACGTATCGCCGGCGTCGACATCCCCCGTGAAAAGCGGTTGGAGATCTCACTCACCTACATCTTCGGAATCGGACTCACGACCTCGCAGACCATCTGCCGGTCGCTCGAGCTCGATCCCGACACCAAGGTCTCGAATCTGACCGAGGACGAGATCAACAAGATCCGCTCCTACGTCGACCAGAATCTGACCATCGAAGGTGACCTGCGACGCAACGTGCAGGGCGACATCAAGCGCAAGATCGAGATCGGCTCGCTCCAGGGCGTCCGCCATCGCAAGGGCCTTCCGGTTCGTGGTCAGCGCACCCACACCAACGCACGTACACGCAAGGGTCCCAAGCGCACCGTTGCCAACAAGAAGAAGGCCGTCCGGAAGTAATCCGGAGAAGGATCGACATGGCAAAGCAAGCACAAACACGCAGGCCGCGAAAGCGTGACCGCAAGAACGTCACCACCGGCGTGATCCACATCAAGTCGTCGTTCAACAACACGATCGTCTCGATCACCGACCCGCAGGGCAACGTCATCGCCTGGGCGAGCTCCGGTGTCGCCGGATACAAGGGCAGCCGCAAGAGCACCCCGTTCGCCGCACAGCTGGCCGCCGAGAAGGCCGCCCGCGCTGCACAGGAGCACGGCTTGCGCCGCGCCGAGGTGCAGGTCAAGGGTCCCGGCTCCGGCCGAGACGCCGCCGTGCGCTCCATCCAGCAGACCGGCATCGAAGTGGTGTCGATCAAGGATGTCACCCCTGTTCCCCACAATGGTTGCCGGCCGCCCAAGCGCCGGCGCGGCTGAGA
>NZ_JBAVYV010000167.1:0-3304 GCF_049588435.1 Ilumatobacter sp. | reverse complement strand
CAGCTCGAACAGCTCCTCGGCATGGGGATGGAGGAGGGGATGGCGTCGGCAATGGGCCAGATCGACGAGGTGCTCGCTGATCTCGCATCGTTCGCCGCCGGCAGCGGCACCCAACACCGGATCCTGTCCGACACCCAGGTGCGCGTCTCGCGCCTCATCCGCGGCACCGTCGAGCAGGTGTGGCGAGCCCACCACGACCCCGAGCTGGTGCAGCAATGGATGCTCGGCCCCGACGGCTGGACCATGCCCGTGTGCGAAGTGGCCGGCGAAATCGGCGCCACCTACCGTTACGAATGGGAGCCCGGCGACGCCTCGACGAACGGTGAGCCTGGGCGCTTCGGCTTCGAGGGAGAACTGCTCGAATCCGACCCGCCGCATCGTGCGGTCACGACTGAACGCATAATCGGCGTCGAAGGGCCGGGCACCACCAACGAGATGACCCTCACCTCGCGCGACGACGGGACACTGTTGAGTCTCGTCATCACCTACCCGAGCGCGGAGGTCCGCGACATGATCCTCGACACCGGCATGGTCAACGGGATGGAAACCAGCTACGCCCGCCTCGACGCCGCCCTTGCCTGATCGCCATCGACGGCGTGATCGCTGACACCGTGGCGGTTCAGGCCGTCCGATCGCGGCGCAGCATGAGTCCGTCGAGGTAGCTGTCGAGTTGTCGGTGTGCGATGACTCGTTCGGCCGCGGGATCGAGACCGATCGCCAAGGGTCGACAGAACCGGATCGTCGCGAGTGCGATATCGGTGGCGGTGACGTCGTCGTCGATGGCGCCGTCGTGTCGAGCGGCGTCGATCAGCCGGTCGAGCAGGTCATGTGCGGCGCCGTGCCGGTCGGGCCAGGACACGTCGTCCAGGAGCGGGTGAATGATGTTGAGCGCCCCCAGGCCGATGTCGACGGTTGCATGTAAGTACCTGCGTAACGCCTCGCTCCCGGTGGCGGACTCGGCGAGGACGGTGTTGCCCTCCTCGACCGTACGGTCGAGGACATCGAGCACGACCGCACGCAGGAGATCCTGTCGGTCAGGGAAGTGCCGGTACAGGGTCGCGATCCCCACTCCGGCTCGTTGAGCAATGGCATCGCGCGACGGTTCGCCCCCGATGTCGAGGATCAGTTCGATCGCAGCGTCGAGGAGTCCTCGGCGGTTTCGTCGAGCGTCCGCTCGGATGGTCGGGTCGTTCGAAGGGGTGTCGACATGAGTCACGAAACGGAGTATATTCCTCCACTTACAGAAGTCCACCTCAATACCCACGGAGCGCAGTGTGAACGGTCACGATCATCACCACCGGACCAAGACGATCGCCGACGCGATCGCGGAGGCAAGCGACACCGACCTCGTCCCGGTGACGTTCGAGCAGTGCGATCACATCATCGGACCGTTCTTCCACGGCACGAAGGTCGCCTTGGATCCCGGCGATCTGCTCGTAGCGGGTCACCTCTCGAACTACCACGACGGACGCGTTGCCAACCACGTCTACTTCGCCGCACTGCTCGAACCAGCCGTCTGGGCAGCCGAGTTGGCGACAGCGTTCGCCGGGAGCGATGAGCGCGGCCGCGTCTATGTCGTCGAGCCGACCGGTCCGTTCGAAGACGACCCCAACGTCACCGACAAGAAGTTCCCCGGCAACGTCACCCAGTCCTACCGAACCCGGCACCCGATGCGCATCATCGACGAAGTGGGGATCTGGGATCGTCACAGCCCTGATGTGCTCCAGGGAATGATCGACAACATCGTGCGCCTGCGTGAGCAGGGCCTCGACGTCATCGAGGACTGAGAACCGAACATAACATCGACAGCTTTCCGTTGCCCGGTGCGGTGGGAGCGTGGAGGTCGCAAACGGCACTCTGCGCCGGCAGGCGCGGGGCGGCCGCTCGTTGTCCCATGTTCAGTCACAACTTAAGCTCGCGGCGTGGGTGTCCTGACCTTCAGCATCAACGTCACGCTGGACGGCTGCGTCGATCATCAGGAGGGAATCGCCGACGAAGAGACACACGCGCTCTTCACTCGCCTGATGGACGAAAGCGGGGCGATGCTCTGGGGCCGCGTCACCTACGAGATGATGGAGAGCTACTGGCCAACGGTCGCTCGCGGCGACGAGGAGGCGCCGCCGGCGATGCGCGAGTGGGCGGTCAAGCTGGAGGTTAAACCGAAGTACGTGGTGTCGTCGACACGATCAGACTTCCCGTGGACCAATAGCCACCACATCGCCGGGGATCTTCGCACAGGCGTGCAGGCACTCAAGGACGCGACCCCGGCCGGCGTGCTCCTCGGTAGCGGCAAACTCGCGACCGAGCTGGACCGGCTGGATCTGATCGACGAGTACCGGCTCGTCATCCACCCCAGAATCGCCGGTCACGGCCCGACCCTGCACGAGAGCGGGCTGCGCAGCACCCGACGGCTCGAGCTGGTCTCGGCGAATCCGCTCCGATGCGGCGCAGTCGCCATGCACTATCGACGCGCCCACTGACATAGCTCGCTGATCTGCTTGACGTGCGCAGCATCTGCCGCTCTCACGAGTTCAGCCAAAGTCGTCATCACCACCAGGGCTGCGGGATTATGGAGCGGGGTCCGGACCGCCGGGAGCGCACCATAGATAGGCGGCGTCGCTCGCGTTCGTCGCGTCGTCCTGACTGTCAGTTGGGTGCGGTGATGCCGAGCCGTCGGGCGGCGCGTTGAGCGGCGGCCGGGCCCGCGAGTTGGCGGAACAGGAGCAGTCCGTCGATCAGTGCGATGGCGGTCTCGGCTTCGACTTGTCGGTGATCGTCGTTGCCGTCGATGAACTCCTTCGCCCAGGCAATCCATGCGGCGACAAGGTCGTGGAGCAGCGTCGCATACGGTTCGAGGCCGGTCACGGCGAGTCCGTTTGCCTCGAAGAACAGTGCGAAGACCGGGTCGGCTTCGGCGGTGGCCAGGATTGGCCACGCCACTTGGAGGAGTTCCAGGTGGTCGGCAACGCGGGTGCTGAAGGCAGGGGCGAGTGTTGCCTGGAGCTGCATGCCCATGGCGACAAGCACTTCGGTGATCAGGTCGGTCTTGGTCGGGAAGTAGTAGACGACGGTTCGATCGTTGATGCCGAGGTGTTTGGCGACGCGGCCGAACGACAACTGGCTCAGACCATCACGAAAGGCGGTGTCGAGCGCACCCATGAGGATCTCGTCTTTCGTGTGCTTGTGTCCCATTCGAGGTTGATTGTAGCGATCACTACGAGTACGGTGTGTAGCAGTCACTACACATCCGCCTTTCAATGACACGGAGACCACGATGACGACGCTCACCGCCGAAGCCGCCAGC
>NZ_JBAVYV010000166.1:0-2333 GCF_049588435.1 Ilumatobacter sp. | reverse complement strand
GGGGGTGTAGCTCGAGACGTTGGTCACCGAGGCCGACGCACGGGTGGTGGGCATCCCGCCCGATGCCACGTCCGCGAAGCCGATCACACCGACGAGGCCGATCGCGAGGCACGCGACGCGCACCGGGGTCAGTTCGGAACGCGCCTGCCACAGCAGGACAGCGATCAGCGCAGGAACGACGAGCCATCCGCCGCGCGCACCCGACAGGATGCTCGCCGTCAGCCCGAGCCCCGCTGCACACAACGACGCCGACACGGCGACTCGGCGCGGGAGAGCGGTGACGCGGTGGAGCGACAGCGAGACCGCGCCCATCACGAGTGCGAGGTTGCCGAAGGTGATCGCGTTGCCGACGATCCCTTCCGCACGCGGGTTGCCGAGCAGGACGACCTGCACGATCGCGATGAACCCCGCTCCGCTCGCCCCGATCGTGGCGCCGAGCCAGAGTGCGGCGCTGGTGTACGACCGACGTCGTGAATACCAGAAGAGCACGGCGATGGCGGGCAGCAGCGTGAACCAGATGAGCAGCTGGATGCCATGACTGGTGAGCGGTTTGCCGACCATCGACACGAGGACCGCTCCGACGAACACGGCGCTGACGGCGATCCACTGTCGGAGCGCGGCGCGCTCGGGGGCGTTCGGGAGCGGACCGCTCAACGGGCGACTGGCCATCGCCGCGGCCAGAACGATGAGCCACAGTGCCGATGGCAGCACGAGGATCGTGCCGAGAACGATGACGATGCCGACGGTCACACGACCGTCGGCAGCACTACGGAGTCGGCTCCACGGAGCCTCGACCGACTTCTTCATGTTTGACCAGCCTGTTCACGTCTGATGCCCGCAGCCGATCCATCGTCAAGTTTCCCCCTGCGATGATTCGATCAACTGAGCCAACGTAGATCGGATCGGCCTCGACGCGGTGTCGGTTTTGCCGTGTCCTTGGGCACGCCGCTGCGCGAGCAAGGTGGCCGGGAGGCGAACTCTGGTTGGCACTCTCATGATCCGGTTGCCAATCGCAGGGCGGAGGTTTATGATTGGCAGTCGGATTCGAGGAGTGCCAAAGCGGCTGCCTCGGAACTGTGCCGGCGCTCAGTCAGCGCCGGAGCGAGCAACATCCGCAACACCATGACTGCCAATGGAGGCACGAAACATGAACCTGAAGCCACTCGATGACCGCATCGTGGTCCGTCCCGCCGAGCCGGAGACGCAGACCGCTTCCGGTCTCGTCATCCCCGACACCGCCAAGGAAAAGCCCCAGCAGGGTGAAGTCCTCGCCGTCGGACCGGGCAAGCGCTCGGACAGCACTGGCGAGTTGATCGAGGTCGGAATCAGCGTCGGCGACACCGTCCTGTACTCGAAGTACGGCGGCACCGAAGTCAGCTCGGGCGGCGAGGACCTGCTCGTGCTCAACAGCCGTGACGTGCTCGCGATCGTCGGCTGACCGACGCCCGCTGATCAACCCATTCGCAGAACCAAACATTCGTAAAGAGGTAGAAACCACATGGCAAAGATTCTGAAGTTCGACGACGAGGCCCGCCGGGCGCTCGAAGCCGGCGTCAACAAGCTCGCTGACGCAGTCAAGGTCACGATCGGTCCGAAGGGCCGCAACGTGGTGCTCGACAAGAAGTTCGGCGCACCGACGATCACCAACGACGGTGTGTCGATCGCCAAGGAGATCGAGCTCGACGACGTCTTCGAGAACATGGGCGCCCAGCTCGTGAAGGAAGTCGCCACCAAGACCGACGACATCGCCGGTGACGGCACCACGACCGCCACGGTCCTCGCTCAGGCGATGGTCCACGCCGGCATGCGCAACGTCGCAGCAGGCGCCAACCCGATGGCGATCAAGAAGGGCATCGAGGCAGCGGTTGCTGCTGCGGTCGCCTCGATCCAGGCTCAGGCCACCGACGTCGACGACAAGAAGGACATCGCTTCGGTCGCCACCATCTCCGCCGCTGACGAGTCGGTCGGCGAAGTCATCGCTGACGCCATCGACAAGGTCGGCAAGGACGGCGTCGTGACCGTCGAGGAGTCGAACACGTTCGGCACTGAGCTCGACTTCACGGAGGGCATGCAGTTCGACAAGGGCTACCTGTCCCCGTACTTCGTGACCGATACCGAGCGCCAGGAAGTCGTCCTCGAGGACGCCTACATCCTCCTGCACAGCGCGAAGATCTCGACCGTCCAGACGATGCTCCCGACGCTCGAAGCCGTCATGCAGACCGGCAAGCCGCTCGTGATCATCGCCGAGGACATCGACGGCGAAGCACTCGCCACCCTCGTGGTGAACAAGATCCGTGGCACGTTCAACGCCGCGGCCGTCAAGGCCCCCGGCT
>NZ_JBAVYV010000165.1:0-7162 GCF_049588435.1 Ilumatobacter sp. | reverse complement strand
CCCGGAACCTCGGGTGCACCTAGTGTCCTCAGCCGTGCGACAGACGGGCGATCGCCGATGAGCGACAACGAGATCATCGTCGGACTGTCGTCGATCCTCGTCCTGGGGATCGGGGCCCAGTGGATCGGCCGTCGCGTGCGGATTCCGTCCCTGCTGCTCCTGCTGCCCGCCGGGATCCTGTCCGGGGACGTGCTGGGTCTGGTCGAGCCGCAGGAGCTGTTCGGCGACATGCTCTTCCCGCTCGTCACCCTGCTCCTGAGCCTGCTGTTGTTCCAGAGCGGGCTCCAGCTCCGCGTCGCCGACCTCCCCAAGGGGTCGCGGCGCTCGGTGGCTCGGCTCGTGACGATCGGCTTGATCATCACGTTCGTGGGCGGGTCGATCACCGCGATGCTCATCCTCGGGCTGCCCCGCGAGCTGGCGTTCGTGACCGGGGCGATCCTGTCGGTGTCGGGTCCCACGGTCGTCGGTCCGATCCTCGAAACGGTCCGCCCGCGCGAGCCGCTGGGTTCGGTTCTGCGATGGGAGGGAACCACGCTCGATCCGCTCGGGGCGACCATCGGCGTGATCGTGATGAACCTCGTGCTGCGGCCCGACGGAACCGAGATCCATCCGTTGGTCCAGTTGGCCGGTCGGCTCGGACTGGGTGTCGTCGTGGGCGCGATCGCGGCAGCCGTGCTCGTGTTCGTGATGTCGCGGTTCCTGCTGACCGACGACATGGAGGCATCGGTGGCGGTGCTGTTCGCAGTCGCCGCCTTCGCGATCGCCGAGATCGGGCTGTCGGAAGCGGGCTTGTTCGCAGCGACGACGATGGGCATCGTGGTCGCGAACCAGCGCCTCGTCAAGATCGACCGGATCACGGGTTTCGGGGAGACGCTCGACGTTCTCGTGATCGGAACCCTGTTCATCGTGCTGGGGGCGCTGATCGCGATCGACGACCTCGTCGAGTACGCGCTGCCGAGCCTGGGCATCGCCACCGTGTTGGTGCTCGTTGTGCGGCCGTTGACCGCGGCGGTCTCCCTGCTCAAGACACCGTTGACGACGCGGGAGCGGGTCTTCGTGGCATGGATGGACCCGCGCGGCATCGTGGCTGCGGCGACTGCGGCGCAGTTCGCCCTGCAATTGGCCGACAAGGGCTACGACGTCACCTTCATGCTCCCGGTCGTCTTCGGCGTCATCATCACCACCGGCGTGATCTACGGCCTCAGCGCGAAGCCGGTCGCCCGGGCTCTCGGTGTCGCACGTGCTGCGCCACGAGGGATCGGTCTGTTCGGCGACGACCCGTGGCTGGCCTCGTTCGGACATGCGCTCGTGACGGCCGGTGTGCCGACCGTGTTGATCGTCAGCAGCGAGGCCGAGCGGGCCGGGAAGGTGGAGGACGACGAGATGGTGACCGTGTCGCTCCACGGGAGTGCGGTGGCGGTGGACGAGGCGATGGAACAGGCCGACCTGGCGAAGGTCCTCGTGTCGTTCCATCCGGGTGCGGTGCACAGCGTTTTCGTGGCTCGGCTGACCGAGCACGTCGGACGCCGCCACGTTCTGTTGCTGCCCGATGAGGTTCCCACGATCGGTGGCGTGTCCGACCCGTGGACGCCCCGACCGTTCGGTGGGAGGTTGACCCGCACCGAGCTCGATCGGCGGCTCGGCGAAGGCTGGACGATCGCTCCGGGAGCGAGCACCGACGACTCGGTGGATGGATCCGAACCCCTCGCCGTCGTCCATGAGGACGGGACGATCGATCTCGATCCTCGTCGCTCCACATCGCAGCCGGCCGATGTCGTCATCGCTCTCATCCCACCCGGACCCGCACGGCCCGTGGGGTACGGTGGTCGTTCGTGACGGTGTACAGGGGCGCGACGCGAGTCGAACTCGACGCGGCGATCGAATGGGCCGCGGGCGAGGGCTGGAACCCGGGTCTCGATGATGCCGATGCGTTCTGGGAGACCGATCCGGACGGATTCGTGTGCGCCGAGCGAGACGGCGAGATGATCGCGAGTGGCTCGATCGTGTCGTACGACGGGGTGTTCGGATTCATGGGGTTCTTCATCGTTCGACCGGATCTTCGCGGTCGTGGGATCGGTCGGGAATTCTGGGCGTGGCGCCGGGATCGACTGCTGGCGCGACTCGATCCGGGCGCGTCGATCGGCATGGATGGGGTGTTTGCGATGCAGCCCTTCTATCGATCGGGTGGGTTCGAGTTCACGCATCGCAACCTTCGGATGACCGGCACCGTCGATGTGAGCGTCGACTCCGGTGTCGGACACATCGATCATGTCGGACACATCGATCATGGCGGCGAGTCGGGCATGGTCGACCTCGCCGACCTGGCGTTCGACGATGTCGCAGCGTTCGACCGGAAGTACTTCGGGTGTGACCGAGCGCGGTTCCTCCGCCGCTGGATCTCACCGGTCGGTGGATGTGGGCGGGCGTGGGTGGAAGGCGGCGCAATCGTCGGAATGGGCGTCATCCGGCCGTGTCGCACCGGCTTCAAGATCGGGCCGTTGTTCGCCGACCGGGCCGACGTCGCGAACTCGCTCTTCGCAACCATGGTGTCGCACGCGAACGGTGATCAGGTGTCGATCGACGTCCCGGAGAACAACGCCGACGGCCTCGAGTTGGCCGGTCGTCACGGGTTGATCGAGAACTTCGGCTGCGCCCGCATGTACCTCGGCGATGCCCCACGCCTGCCGTGGTCCGGCATCTACGGCGTCACGACCTTCGAACTCGGGTGAGACCGGTCACGACGTGCGGATCGGTTTGCCGAGCGCTGTGCGGGGGATGGCGTCGACCACGCGCAGACGTTTCGGGGCCATGTGCGCCGGATGCTGTTCCTTGACGTGTCCACGCAGCGAGTCGAGCGTGGGCTCGGACCCCGGCGCGGCCACGACGATCGCTTCGACGAGTTGGCCCCATTCGTCGTCGGCGACACCCCGAACCATCACGTCGGCAACGGCGTCGTGCGTCCTCAACGCCGCCTCGACCGCCTCGGGCCACACGTTCTCGCCGCCGGTGATGATCAGATCGCTGCTCCGGCCCGCGACGTGGAGTCGACCGTCGCCGAGCCAGACGCCGAGATCGCCGGTTGGAAACCAACCGTCTCGGTCCCTCGGGTCGACGCCGTCGCGATAGCAGCGCAGCAGCATCGGACCACGCAGCCGGATCTCACCGACGGGGTCGATGTCGACGTCGACCCCGTCGAGTGGGCGGCCGTCGTACACGACGCCGCTGCCGGTCTCGGTCATGCCGTAGGTGGTGACCGTGTTCGCCGGACGGTCGGCTGGCGGACGCGACCCGCCGAGCACGATCGTGCGGAACACGGAGGGGTCGATCCGGCCGAGCGCGGTCGACACCAGTGACACCAGAGTCGCTCCGCTTGTCATCACCGCATCCGCGTCGAAACCCGAATGCACGGTGAGTCGGGTTCCGGAGAGCAGGCTGCGCGTGACGACCGAGAGACCCCCGACGTGCGAGAGCGGAAGACATGCCAACCAGTGGTCGTCCTCCCGCACGCCCAGCCGCTTCGTCGTGGCGGCCGCCGAGGCGACGATGGCCTCGTGGGTCAGGACGACGCCTTTCGGGGTGCCGGTCGATCCACTCGTTGCAACGACCAGTGCATCACCGGCATCCACCTCGTCGCCGACGCGCATGGCGGTGCACAGTTCGGCCTTCGCGTGGCCCGGCAGACGCTGGTCGACGGGAAATGCGGCATCTCCGGCATCCCAGATCGATTGCAACTCGCGCACGAACTCCGGTCCACCCGGACGGTCGATTGCGACTAGTCGGGGCATCGCGCTTGGCAGACGGGTGTCATCGGCTCCATCATGGCGCACAGATGAATCGTTGGTTGATCGGAGCCCGTCCTCGAACGCTGCCTGCCGCGGTGGTGCCGGTCGCCATCGGTGCTGCCTGCGCCGTCGGCCTCGGCAGTGGTGTCGTCTGGTGGCGGGTGGCGCTCGCGCTCGTCGTCAGCCTGTCCTTGCAGGTCGGGGTGAACTACGCCAACGACTACAGCGACGGCGTCCGTGGAACCGACGACGCGCGTGTCGGACCGGCGCGCCTCGTCGCGAGCGGGCTGGCGTCGGCGGGCAGCGTCAAACGCGCGGCATTCACGGCGTTCGGGATCGCGGCGATCGCCGGACTCGCGATCGCGCTGTCCACCAGCCTGTGGTTGCTCGTCGTCGGCGTCGCCGCCATCGCGGCCGGATGGTTCTACACCGGTGGGTCGCACCCGTACGGCTATCTCGGATTCGGCGAGGTTTTCGTCTTCGTCTTCTTCGGATTGGTGGCGACCGTCGGCACCACGTACGCCGCAGCAGAGGTGGTCACCGGGCTGTCGATCGTGATGGGGTGCGGGACGGGCTCCCTGGCCTGCGCCCTGCTCGTGATCAACAACCTGCGTGACATCCCGACCGATCGGGAGGTGGGCAAGCGCACGTTGGCGGTCCGACTCGGCGACGTCCGGACCCGGTGGCTCTATGTCGTGCTGATCGCCGCTGCGTTCGTCGTGATCGTCCTCGCAGCGATCGATCGCCCCCCGGTTCTGATCGCGCTCGTCGCCATTCCGTTGGCGATCGGCCCGGCCAGGACCGTGCTGCGCGGTGCGGTCGGCCCCGAGCTGATCGGTGTGCTCGGCGAGACCGGCCGACTCCAGTTGGCCTACGGCTTGCTCGCGACCGTCGGGCTCGCCATCACCTGAGGAAGTCGGCGATCGCCTCAGCGGTCAGTTCGGGGGCCTCGAGGTGCACGCTGTGCCCACTTCCGGTGATCACGATCATCCGGCTGTCGTCGATGCCGTCGACCAGCCGTTCTCCGAGAGCGGTGAACTTGGGGTCGAACTCGCCGACCAGGACCAGCGTCGGACACCGGACCTGGGACAGACGTCCCCAGAGCGGTCCCTGTGTCCCGGTTCCGCAGGTCCTCAGACTCGACGCGAGCCCCGTCGGTGTGTTCCGCCGGCGATCGTCACGCTGGGCAGAGCGTTCGTCGAGACGCGCGAACAGCGGATTCGCCAACCATTCGTCGAGGAAGGGGTCCACGCCGATGTCCTCGATGCGATCCGCGAGTCGCTCGTCGTTCGCACGTCGGACGGCGCGCTCGTAGGCGTCGTCGATTCCGGCCGTGGCTCCGATCAGCACGAGACGGTGGACGTCGTCGGCGTGTGCGAGAGCGGCGTGCAGCGCAATCCGGCCGCCCATCGAGTACCCGACGTACGCGCCGGTGCCGCCGTGCTGGACGAGGTGATCTGCAGCTCCCCACAGATCGGTCGCCAGATCGGCAGCGATGCCGTGGCCGGGCAGGTCGACGGCAACGGAGTCGAGATCGGGAGCGAGCAGCTGCTGCATGTGCACCCAACTCCGCGCGGTCTGCGTGAAGCCGTGGGCGAGCACCGCCCGGTCGGTCACGCCGGATCGTCGGTGCCGTCGTCGAGGGCGTTCTCGGCCATCTTGCGCAGCACCTTCGCGAACGTGGCGGGGTCCTGGGCGCCGGGCACGGACCACTGGTCGTTGAACACGTAGGTGGGCACGGCGGTGATGCCGGAATCGCGTGCGTGATCGAGTTCGACGGCGACCTCGGCGGTTCCCTCCGACGACTCGAGGAAGGCGAACATGGCATCGCGGTCGAGACCGATGTCGGCGGCACAGTCGGCGAGCGCCGACGCGTCACCGACGTGGGTGCCGTCGATGAAGTAGGCCTGGAGCAGTCGCTCTTTCATCGCGTCCTGCGAGACCGGTGAACCCGGCTGTCCCGCCCACCAGATCAGTCGGTGAGCGAGCAACGTGTTGGCTCGCTGCGCACGGTCCATCCGGAACTCGAGCCCGTCGTCGGCAGCGGTCCGCGTGACGTGGCCGATGATCTGCTCGGCCTTCTCCATCCCACCGAACTTCTTCGCATAGGCATCGATCACCGGGCCGGCGACACCGGGCGATGCGGTCGGATCCAACTGGAACGGTTTGAACTCGATGTCGAAGTCGACACCGAGATCACCGTCCGCCGTCGCAGCGGCGAGGCCGGCCTCGAAGCGGCGCTTGCCGATGTAGCACCACGGACAGACGACGTCGGAGTAGATGTCGATCGAGACGACCGGGCGGGCCACGTCCATCTCGGTGTCGGTGCTGGAGGCAGTGCCGGTGCTCTGGTCGGTGTCGGTGTCCACGACACCCAGGGTAGAGCCGTATCGTCGGTGCACGATGGTCGAACTCGACACCTCAACCGCGCCACCCGACGTCCAGGCGACCTTCTGTGCGACGCTCGTCGATCAGTGGGTTCGCCTCGGGATCCGCCACGCCATCGTCGCACCCGGGTCACGATCGACCCCGATGGCGCTCGCCGTCGCCGACCGTTCCGACATGACGGTGCACGTCGTGCACGACGAGAGGGTGGCGGGCTTCACGGCCCTCGGCCTCGCGGTCGATGCCGGGTCTCCACCGGCGCTCCTGCTGTGCACCAGCGGGACCGCTGCAGCGAACTTCTTCCCGGCGGTGGTCGAAGCCGGTCTGTCGGAGGTCCCGATGATCGTGCTCACCGCCGATCGCCCGGAGGAACTCCGCGGCGTCGGCGCGCCCCAGACCATCGATCAGATCGAGTTGTACGGCGCGCACGTGCGCTGGTTCCACGATCCGGGTGTCGCCGAGGTCGCGAAGGCAGGGCAGTGGCGCGCTCTTGCCACCCGAGCATGTGAACGCGCGACGAGCGGCCCTGTCCAGCTCAACCTTCCGTTCCGCGAGCCGCTGATCGGGAGTGCCTGCGCACTTCCACCGTCGATCGAAACGTCGGCGACGTCCGGGAGCGCCGCGGCGTCGCCCGCACCGATCGACACCGATCCGGTACCGGTCGGCCTCGACACCGATCGAGGAGTGATCCTGGTCGGCGGGCGTCACGGTGTCGATCCCGAACGGATCGTCGAACTCCGCCGCTGCACCGGTTGGCCGGTGATCGCCGACCCGACCTCTGGCGTGCGCCACCACAGCGACGTGAGCGCGATCGATGCCCTCCTGCGCAGCGACTGGTTCGCCGATGCGCACGAACCCGAGGTCGTCATCCGGGTGGGTCGGCCGTCGACCTCGAAGCTGCTCGCACAGTGGACCGCGCGTCCCGGTATCACTCTGATCCAGGTGGGCGGTCCGGGTCGCATCGACCCGGCGGGCAACGTCGCTGCGGTCTGCTC
>NZ_JBAVYV010000164.1:0-3058 GCF_049588435.1 Ilumatobacter sp. | reverse complement strand
ACCCGGCGGTCCGCGCCCCGGTGGCGCAGGTCGTCCGGGCGGAGGTCGCAGGCCCCCGCGTCGCACCGGCCGTCGTCGGCGTCGTCGCGATCAGGAAGATCTCCAGCCACAGGCGACCCAGTACACGTCGTCCGACGTTCCCGTCCCCGAGGGCGAGATCGTCATCGAGCGCGGCGTGTCGGCGCAGGAGTTCGGTCCCAAGCTGAACCGCACCGCAGCCGACGTCGTCCGGTTCCTGCTCACCAACGGTGAGATGGTGACCGCGACGATGACGCTCGCGGACGAGCAGATGGAGCTGTTCGCGCTCGAAGTCGGCGCGGAGATCCTGCTCGTCGAGCCGGGTCAGCAGGAAGAGGTCGAACTCCAGAAGTTGTTCGACGATTCCGACGACGACGAGAACCTGCAGCCGCGGGCACCCGTGATCACGGTCATGGGCCACGTCGACCACGGCAAGACCACGTTGCTCGACCGCATCCGCGGCGCCAACGTCGTCGACGGCGAGGCCGGCGGGATCACCCAGCACATCGGTGCGTACACCGTCACCAACGAGAACGGTTCGGTCACGTTCCTCGACACACCCGGCCACGCTGCGTTCACGCAGATGCGTGCCCGAGGAGCCGAGGCGACCGACATCGTGGTGTTGATGGTCGCGGCCGACGACGGTCTCATGCCTCAGACGATCGAGGCGATCAACCACGCGCAAGCGGCCGACGTGCCGATCGTCGTGGCGGTCAACAAGATCGACAAGGACAACGCCGATCCGCAACGAGTGTTGACGCAACTCGCCGAGTACGAGTTGGTTCCCGAGTCATGGGGTGGCGACACGATC
Organism: Ilumatobacter sp.; assembly: GCF_049588435.1. GTDB lineage: Bacteria > Actinomycetota > Acidimicrobiia > Acidimicrobiales > Ilumatobacteraceae > Ilumatobacter_A. Next base: position 2,229 of record NZ_JBAVYV010000164.1, on the reverse strand, counting down.
GTCGTCGAGATGTCAGCGCTCAACGGCGACGGTGTCGCCGAGATGATCGAGCAACTGCAGGTCGTCGCCGAACTCGAAGAGCTCCAGGCCAACCCCGAGGGTCGTGCCAAGGGCATCGTGATCGAAGCGCAGCTCGACAAGGGACGCGGCCCCGTGGCCACCGTGCTCGTCGACAAGGGCACGCTCAACGTCGGTGACCCGATCGTCGCCGGTGGTACGTGGGGCAAGGTCCGAGCGATGATCAACGACAAGGGTGAGCAGATCAAGTCGGCAGGGCCCTCCACGCCGGTCCAGGTGCTCGGTCTGTCCGACGTGCCCGAAGCCGGCGACGAGTTCCGCGCGGCGCCCGATCCGAAGATCGCCCAGTCCGTCGGCGAGGCCCGCGCACTGCGACTCAAGGCGCGTCATCTCCGTGAGGACAGCCGGGTCAAGACCGGGACGAAGCTCGAAGACATCTTCGCCCAGATCCAGTCCGGCGAGAAGGCTCAGCTCAACCTGCTGATCAAGGCCGACGTCCAGGGTTCGCTCGAAGCGGTCACCTCATCGCTGCGCCAACTCGACCGCGACGAGGTCGAATTGTCGTTCGTGCATCGCGCCGTCGGCGGGATCACCGAGAACGACATCACCCTCGCCGAGGCGACCAATGCCACGATCATCGGCTTCAACGTCCGCCCGGACGGTAAGGCCCGCAAGGCCGCCGAACATGCCGAGGTCGAGATCCGAACCTACGAGATCATCTACAAACTGCTCGAGGACATCGAGCAGGCGATGATCGGCATGCTCGACCCCGAGTACGTCGAGCAGGTCACCGGCGAGGCCGAGGTCCGCGAGATCTTCCGGGTGCCCAAGCAGGGCGCGATCGCTGGTTGCATGGTGCAGTCGGGTGTCATCACCCGCGGTTCCAAGGTGCGCTTCCTGCGGGACGGAACGATCATCTGGAAGGGAGCGATCGCGTCGCTGCGTCGCTTCAAGGACGATGCACGAGAGGTCCGCGAGGGCTTCGAATGTGGCATCGGACTCGACGACTTCCAGGACCTCAAGCCGGGCGACATCATCGAGACCTACGAGGACATCGAGGTCGAACGCACGTCCCTGTGACGGTTCGGTGAACGTTCTTCAGAGATCGTTCGTCCTGAATTCGGTGGGTCGGTCGCGAGCCGCTATGGTGCCCGTGCGTGACAGTAGTCACGCACCAACGGACACCGATTCCAAGGGGGAACAAGCGGATGCGATCATCGCGACGAGGTACGAGAGCGGGCGTAGCGGCCCTGGTGGGCTTCACGCTCATCGCCGCTGCGTGCGGGGGCAATGACGATGGCGGTGCCGACGATGGCGGCGCCGCCACCGCTCCGGCAACGGACGCTTCGGACGAGGCAGACACGGGCGACACCGAGGCACCCGTGGACACCGAAGCCGCCGACACCGGCGACGAAACCGCTGACACCGAAGCCGCAGACACCGGCGACGAGGAAACCGCTGACACCGAAGCCGACGACTCGGGTGACGAGTCGGGCGATCTTCCGGTCTCGAACGAAGGCGACCCGCAGCAGGGCGGCACACTGCGCTACGGCCTCGAAGCCGACGTCGATGGCATCAACCCGACGTCCTCGGCGCTGTCCGCACCGGGCCTGATGATGGCGAATGCAGTGTTCGACAATCTGACTGCGCCGACACCGGAGGGCGACTTCGTCCCGTACCTCGCCGAGTCGGTCGAGCCGAACGACGACTTCTCCCAGTGGACCGTCACACTCCGTCCCGACATCCTGTTCCACGACGGGACACCGCTGAACGCCGACGCCGTCGTCAAGAACTTCGAGACCCAGCGGGCCGATCCGCTCGTCGGCCTCGCCGTCGCTCCGTACTACCCGGAGGAGGGGGCGACCGAGGTCATCGACGACCTCACCGTCCAGTTCAACCTGCTCGAAGGCAACCGCTACTTCCCGGGTGCGCTCTCGTCGCAGCTCGGCTACGTGGCCTCGCCCGCATGGATCGACGCCGCGCTCGCCGACCCGACGCTCAACCAGCAGCCGGTGGGTACCGGACCGTTCATGTTCGACTCCCGTTCCGAGGACTCGATCACGACGTTCGTGCGCAACGACGATTGGTGGGGTGGCGACGTCTACCTCGACTCGATCGAGTTCGTCCCGGTCACCGATCCGGCCAGCCGGAACGACCTCTTCTTCGGTGGTGACCTGAACGCCATCCAGGGTTCCGATCCGGAGTCGGTCG
>NZ_JBAVYV010000163.1:0-15687 GCF_049588435.1 Ilumatobacter sp. | reverse complement strand
CTGAAAATCGAAAGAAGCCCCGGCCGCGTGGTCGGGGCTTCTTCAGTTCGGGGGGCGCTCGGTGAGCGCCGAGTTCGTTCAGTCGACGAGTTCGAGGACGTCGACGGTCTTGCGGCCCTTGCGGGATCCGAACTTGACCGATCCGTCGATCGTCGAGAACAACGTGTCGTCCTTGCCGATCTTGACGTTGTGGCCCGGGTGGAACCGGGTGCCACGCTGACGCACGATGATCGAACCGGCGGTGATCTTCTCACCGTCGAAGGCCTTCACGCCGAGGCGCTGCGCGTTGGAGTCGCGCCCGTTGCGGGTTGAACCGCCACCTTTGGTCTTTGACATGACGTGCTCCTCTGCTCAGCTCGGGGAGATCGAGGTGATCTCGACCATGTGGTACTTCTGACGATGGCCGTAGCGACGGCGGTACGTCGTGGAGTTCTTGTAGGTGAACCCGTTGATCTTGGGTCCCTTGGTCCGTCCGACGATCTTGCCGGTGACCGAGGCCTTCGAGAGTTCGTCAGGGGTCGAGAGAATCGTGTCGCCGTCGACGATCATGACGGGGCGCAGCGACACGTCGCTGCCCTCGTCACCGTCGAGCAACTCGACACGAACCTGCTGACCGGGGGCGACCTTTTCCTGCTTGCCGCCCGAAGCGATGATTGCGTACATAGCGAGGAGCAACACTATCGCCGGGAATGCTCGCCGACACCCTGTGCGACCCGCTCCCCCGCCCGGCGCCCGTCACACCACGTCCGGGACCTCAGCAGACGTCGCAGCTGTCGCCGCCCGGACCCGGTGCGGCCTGGAACTCGACCTGCAACTTCTTCGCGATCGAGCCTGTTGCGACCACGCGCATCGACTCCGCCATGCCGATCAACTGCGGGGTGATCAGGATGCGGAACTTCTCGTGGCGCAGCTTGCGGTACGGCGCCAGGTTCTTGCCCTTGACATTGGTGTCGACCGACACCTCGGCGACCTTGCCTCAACCGGTCGGACGGATGAAGTCGATCGACATCGTTCCGCCCTTCTTCGCCAGCAGCCGTTGCGCGTCATCGGTGATCTCGATCTGCATCGGGTCAGCGTAGGTGGCACCTGCGCGTCTTCGTGATCACTCCAGCATCGAGAAGTCGACCTGGACTCCCCGGCCTTCGCAGTCCGGGCAGATCTCGCTGTACTCGGTGAGCAACCCCTCGCCGATCCGCTTGCGGGTCATCTCGACCAGGCCGAGTTCACCGATGTCGAACACCTGCGATCGGGTCTTGTCGCGAGCGAGCGCGTCACGCAGGACCCCGACGACCTTGGCCCGGTTGTCGCGAATCTCCATGTCGATGAAGTCGATCACGATGATCCCGCCGATGTCGCGTAAGCGCAGCTGCTTCGCGACCTCCTCGGCGGCCTCCATGTTGTTGTGGAAGACCGTCTCTTCGAGGTTCGACTTGCCGACGTTCTTGCCGGTGTTCACGTCGATCACCGTGAGGGCTTCGGTGTGCTCGATGATCAGCGATCCACCGGAGGGCAACCACACCTTGCGATCGAGCGCCTTGTGGACCTGCTCATGGACGTGGAAACGCTCGAACAGCGAGAGCCCCTCGGCCTCGGCGTCGTAGAACTCGATCCGGTCGGCGAGCTCCGGGTTGAACGCGGTGACGTAGTCGCGCAGTTCTTCGTAGAGCCGCTGGTCGTCGATCATGACGCCGCGGTAGTCGGCGCTGAACTCCTCGCGGATCACCCGGACAGCGAGCTCGGGCTCACGTGACAGCAGTGTCGGACGCTGTGCCTTCGCCGCTTTCGCCTCGATGTCGTGCCACTGCTTGAGGAGCAGCGTCATGTCACCGACGAGCTCTTCTTCGGTGGCGTGCTCGGCCGCCGTGCGCACGATCAGACCGTGCTCGTCGGGCTTGACCCGATCGAGAATGTTGCGCAGGCGCTTGCGGACGTCATCGGGAAGTCGCTTCGAGATGCCGTAGGTCTTGGAGTTCGGGATCAGAACGACGAAACGTCCGGGTAGCGAGACCTCCTGCGTGAGCCGAGCACCCTTGTGGGCGATCGGATTCTTCGTGACCTGACACAGGATCATCTGCTTGTTCTTGAGGATGTCCTCGATGCGCGGGTTCTTGCCCTTGACCTCGATGTCGGCGGGGTCGTACTGGACGTCGCTGCGGTAGAGCACCGCGTTCTTCGGAGTCGCGATGTCGACGAAGGCGGCCTCCATTCCCGGCAGCACGTTCTGGACCTTGCCCATGTAGATGTTGCCGTGGATCTGAGCCACATCGTCGGCGGGCCGACTGACGTAGTGCTCGATCAGGTTGCGGCCCTCGAGCACGGCGACCTGGGCCATGCCCGGGCGCACCTGCACGCACATGAAGTACCGGCCGACGGGCTTGCCGTTGCGTTCGCGCCCCTTGCGTTGCTCGAGGAATGCCTCGGGGTCGGCCGACTGGCGCTCGCGGCCCTTTCCACGCCCGCGGCGACTCTTCTTTCCGCCGCCCGACTTGTCCTTGGAACCGGCGTCGCCCGTTCCAGCCTTGTCGGTCGACGCGTTCTGCTGGCGGCTCTCGGACATGTCGGACGAACTTCCGCCGCCCTTGCCCTTCCCGCCGCGCCGCCGGCGCTTCGAGCCACCGCTGCGTTCCTTCGGCGCGTCGTCACCCGAGCCGGACGCTCGACCGGGTGGTGGAGAACTCGGAACCGGCATCGTGTCGCCGATCTGGGGTTTGCGTACGAGCGCCTTCTCGGACGCCTCGGCCGACGGGCGGCCCTCGGAGATCTTCTCCGGGAGTTCGACGTCGTTGCGGTCGTCGTTGCCGACAGGTCGGTCGCCGCTCGCCTCGCGGCGACCGCGCTGTGCACGGTCGTCGGATCGTCGCTCGTCGGAGTCAGTTGACCCGCTGCGCCCCTGATCGTTGGGCGCCGCGGTGTCTGGCGCGGTGCTCTGGTCGTTGTCCATGATGGAGCGAATCCCTTCTCAGGAGCGGCGACGCGTGTCGCTGCTCCGTCACCCGGGTCGGGCCGCTGAGCGGGCGGACCCCGGCATTCGTGATGTTGGTACCGCCGCATCGGCTGATGGGGCGGGTCGTCGAGGTCGACACCACCGACGCCGCGCCGGCGAAATGCGCCGGTCCGGGGGTGGTTTCATCGGTGTCGATCACTGGCGGGTCATCCTACTGGGCCAACGGTCACACCCGATGGACCCGCCACGAGACACAGCAAGCCGAGCGCGAACGCGCATCCTGGTGGCACGATCTCAACATCCCGACCGAGAAGGCGACGGCCAGATCGCCCATCCGAGCGCAGCGAGCTCGGCCGCCATGCCGAGAAAAGGCGGATCCTCGACGTCAGCCGAGGTCAGGCGCCGCCAGGCGCCTGCGCGTCAGCGCATCCGCCGCATGTGCACGCTCTGCACGAGGCCGAACATGGCGAAGTACACGATCAGCCCGGAACCGCCGTAGCTGATGAACGGCAGCGGCAGACCGGTGACCGGCATGATCTTCAGAGTCATCCCGATGTTCTGGAACGTCTGCCAGAGCAGCATCACGAAGACGCCGGCGCACAGATACGTACCCAGTAGGTCCCGCGAGAGATGGGCGATGCGCCAGATCCGGACGAGACACACCGCCATCAGCGCGAGCACGACGGCGCATCCCACGAGCCCGAACTGTTCGCCGACGGCTGCGAACGGGAAGTCGGCCCACATCACCGGGATGTCACCATCGTTGGTGAGCGGGCCCTTCAGGTAGCCCTTGCCCCAGACTCCCCCGGTGCCCAGGGCGCGCATCGCATTGTCGACCTGGTACGTGTCGCTCGAGTTCACCGCGTCGGGATTGATCAGGGCGCGGATTCGTGCGAGCTGATACGAGTTGACGAGCCGTCCGAAGAAGGCCGCAGCGACGGTTGCAAGCGACAGGAACGAGATCAGGAAGATGTAGCGCAGCTTGGCTCCGGCGACCAGCAGGACGCCCATCGCGATCGAGACGATCACCGACGCCGACCCGAGGTCGGGCTGCACGATGATCAACACCGCCGGGATGCCGACGATGATCAGCCCGCCGAGGAAGCGCGCATACGACACCTCTTCGCTGCGTTCCTCGGCCAGGAACGTGGCGAGCATCAGCAGGGTGGTCAGCTTGGCGAACTCGGCCGGCTGGAAGTTGATCGGTCCGAGGTCGAACGCGATCAGCGCCTGCCCCTGGACGACGGCCAGCGCCAGCAGCAGGACCAGGCTGACGATCGTGAAGATGTACAGGGTTCGCGCGCGCTCCTTCCAGTACTCGTAATCGACGCTCATCATGATCGACATCGCGACGATGCCGAGGATCGCGAAGACGACCTGTTTCGTGACGAGGTCGTACTCGTTGGTGAACCGCAACCGAGTCGCGGAGAACACGACGAAGCATCCGATCACCGCCAGGAGGGCCTGAGCGGTCAGGAGGACCCAGTCGATGTTGCGCGTGGGGTCGGCCGGACTCGCCCTGATGTTGCCCAGACCCGAATCGGGCTTGCGGGAGAGGAACGAGGTGGACATGTCGATCGGTCGATGCTGTACGGGCGAACGCCGTCAGATCACTCGGTGACGGCGGTCGGCGAGAAACGACCTGCATAGCACGATTGATCGGCGAGGTGGTTCGACTCGGCCGGTTTCAACACCGAGGTGTCCAACGGATCGGACAGCTCGACCGCTTCTGCGGGGGCCATTCCGGACAGTTGGAGGAAGATGCATTTGACCACGGGGCCGGCCGCCTGCGAGCCGTACCCCGCCTTCTCGAGATACGCGGACACCGTGAACGGGCGCTCCGGGTCGACGCTGAACGCGGCGAACGCCGAGGAGTCGTTCCACGGGTAGTTGCCGGCGCCCTGCGCGGTGCCCGTCTTGCCGGCAACCGGAATCGCACTCGACGGATAGGTGTAGAAGAGCTTCTCACCGGTGGTCGAATGGTAGTAGTCGCTCGTGGTTCCCGGCCCGGTGATTACACGACGTAACCCGGTGGTGATCTCGCGCTGGATCTCCTCGGGCATCGCGATCTGGCGGACGAGATCGCCGCGCAGGTTCGGCTCCTCGGCGAAGCGCGCCTGGGACAGGTCGGCGTACCCGGGCTCCACGTCGTCGGGAACGCCCGGTTCGTAGACGGCCTTGACGATCTCGGGGCGCATCACGAACCCGCCGTTCGCGATCGTGGCGTACCCGGTCGCGAGTTGGAGAGGAGACGCCGACAGCAGCCCCTGTCCGATCGCGAGTTGGACGTTGTCACCGGTGAAGTATCCGGAACCTTCGTCCTCGCTGATCACACCGAGCTCGCCGTAGCGGGCCTTCAGTTCCTTGTCGGGCACCGTCCCGTCGAACTCGAAGGGCAGGTCGATTCCGGTGTCGGCACCGAATCCGAACATGCGCACCTGCTCCTGGAGGATCGGCTCGTAGTCGTTCGCGACCATGATGTCCTCACCGATGCGGTAGAAGAACGCATCGCTCGACACCGCCAGGGCGGTCTCGACATCGACCATTCCGTACACGCACGGCCGACCGGTACCCGAACATGTGGCGTTCTTGAACACGCAGCGCACGGCCCCCGAATTGCACTGATCCTCCTCGATCGAGGTCATCTGATACGTGCCGGTGTCGCGGTAGTAGTCGCCCGTGGAGAGCAGACCCGTGTTCAACGCCGCGTACGCCGTGAACGGTTTGAAGGTCGATCCGAGGTTGTAACGACCCTGGATCGCCCGGTTGACCAGGATCGACTTGTCGGGGTCGATCTTCGTCCCGTCCTCGTTCTTCGATGGGAAGACCTGCTCGAACTCGTCGATCGACAGGCCCGCCTCGAACCACCGATTGTCGAAGGTCGGGTAGCTGGCGAGTGCGACGATGTGGCCGTTCTCGTGGTTCTCGACGACCACCGCACCGGCCGGCGCCTTGTACGCGACCTCAGCGGGATAGTCGGTGAAGAAGCGCGTCTTGAAGTCGGTCTCGGGATCGAGCCCATTGCGTGCCGTCTCGAGCTGACGCAACTTGAGTTGGCTCTCCAGCGCCTGCTCGGCGTACTGCTGCTGGTCGAGATCGATCGTCAGCTGGATGTCGTTGCCGTTGACGGCCGGGATGCGTTCTATCTCGCGCACGATCTGGCTCGACTTGTCGACCTCGTAGACGACCTTGCCGGGGGTTCCGTGGAGTTCTTCCTCCATGGAGAGTTCGATCCCGAACTTTCCGACGCGCTCGATCAGCTGGTAGCCGTCGTCGAGGTACGCGTCCTTGGTCTCGGCGGTGATGCGGCCCATGTAGCCCACGACGTGGCTGGCGAGTGGCGCGAACGGGTACACCCGTCGTGCCTCTTCCATGATCTGAACGCCCGGGAGGTCCTCCACACGCTCGAGAATCGCGGCGGCCGTCGGCTCGTCGATGTCCTCGATCACGGGCATCGGCAGGAACGGGCTGTACACCTGACTGTCGAAGCGTTCTTCCATCTCCTCGACCGGCACATCGATCCATCCGGACAGCCGGCGGAAGATCTCCGCTCGGTCGTCATCGCGACGGATGACATCCCAGTCGACGGCGACGGTCAACACGCGTTCGTTGTCGGCCAGGATCCGTCCGTCGGAATCGAAGATCCGTCCGCGTTCCGGGAGCAACGGCACCTCACGGCGCTTCGTCTGCTCGACCTCCTGCTGCAACCCCTCCTGCTCGACGGTCTGCAAGAACCACAGTCGGGCACCGACGAGTCCGAACAGCATCGTCCCCACGAGCGCGAGGACGCCGAGTCGGGTCGCGCGCTTGTCCATGGCCATCCGAACAGTCTGCCCGTCACACAACCGTCATGTGCATCATGGCGCCAGAAGCTCGACGGTTGTGCGTCACCCTCAGCGTCCAGACGCTACACGGGAGGTTGTTCGGTCGGCGCGGTCCATTCCGCTCCCCGGATCCTCAGGCACCATCGACTGAGCGGGATCAGGAGCGGTGACAGCAGCGCGCCCGACACGGTCACGATGAACAGGACCTTGCCCATGTTCGCCGGCCACGGGTGTTCCTCGCCGATGAACAGCCGAACGACCGACTGCATCGTCTCTCCCGCGGCACAACCCAATCCAACGAAGATCGCCTGCAACCACCACTGCGGATCGGCGGCCACGAGCGCGAGGAGACCGGCCACGACACCGGCGATCGTGAAGGCGATCGCCGTCGATCCGAGTGGTGTGCCCTGGGTGAGGTCGACCATCGCTCCGAGCACGAACCCGGCAACCGCTCCCCGCTCCGAGCCACCGCTGGCACCCGCTGCCGCAGCGAACGCGAGCACCAACTGCACGATCACACCGGAGATCTTGATCTCGACGAAGACGGTGCGCTGGATCGCCAACAGCAGCATCCCCACGGGGATCAGCCGGATCAGCGAGCTCTGGACGAATGCAGCGATCATCGAAAGGTCGCCGGCTACTCGACGTCGTCGATCTCGGCGACCTCGGTCAACGGCTGATAGAGCACGACGCGGACGAAGTTCAACTTGTCGAGGTCGGCGTTCAGTTCGATCTCGAGGAGCGGCCCGGCCACCCCGTTGCGGTCGGCGCGGTTGATGACACGACCGACCGGGATGTTCGGCGGCGCGAGACTCTCCGAGCCGCCCGCTGTCTCGATCAGGTCGCCGACCTGGAGCTCGGCGAGCGACGGGATGTCCTGCAGGAAACGCACCTGCGGGGGACGACCGTTCCCGCGTCCCTGCAGCACCCCGAACTCCTTCTCGAGCTGTTCGGGTTCTGGCGGCAGCGTGGTCGTGGTGGTGGTCTCCGTCGGCTCGAGTATCTCGATCGGGTTGCCATCGGCATCGAGCGGGTCCGGTGCCTGGATCGGGACGCCGTCATCGTTGGTCTCGACGACCGCTTCGACCGGGATTCCCTCGGCGACCGTCGTGATCGTCGCCTGCAATCGGTTGCCGTCCGCGTCGACGACCGCGAGGTTGCCCTCGGCATCGTCGACGATGGTCGCATCGATCGGGTTGTCATCGGCATCGACCACGGGCACTTCTTCGGGAGGCGTTTCCACATTCGCCGGGTCGTTCGGGTCTCCCGACTGGGGCAGAACGACGTCGTCCGCGAAGACGTCCTGGGGCGACGTCCCGGGCGGTGCTTCCTCGGCGGCGGCCTGTTCGGCGGCAGCCTCCTCGGCAGCGGCCTGTTCCGCCGCTGCCTGCTCCGCTGCCTGCTCCGCCTCCGATTGCTCGACGAGTTCCTCGTTCTCGTCGTCGCTGCGCCCGGACGGGGTCGTGTTGGCCGGGTCCTCGACCTCGAGGTCGCCGGTGCCGGCGAGGATCTCGACGGGGATCGAGTACCGCGGATCGGTCACCAGCATCACCGTCGACGTCGTGGCGTTCGCAATGGTGATCTTGCCGATCAGACCGGCCTGGTTGACCACGGGCATGCCGACGGCGATCCCGTGATCGGTGCCCTTGTTGATCTCGACGACCTGGTCGATGTTGTTGTTCGCGCCGCCGACGACCTGCGCCTTGGAGGTCTCGATTCCCGACAGGGACGGAAGGTTGTTCAGCGCGAGCAGCAGCTGGTAGTCGATGATGCTCGCCTCGGCCGCGGCCTGCGTGCCCCGCTGGCGGTCGATCTCGTCACTCAGCGCTTGGTTCTCACGCTCGAGGTTGTCGTAGTTGGTGTACGAGCTCCACGCCCGTTGGACCGGAGCGGTGGCCACGTCGACCGCCTGCTCGACGGGCGCCATCGCGCGGGAGAATCCGTCGCGAACGGTGTCGAGCACCGCATTTCCGCGCAGATCCAGGGTCAGGAGCAGTGCGCCGGTGAGCAGCAGCGCGAGGATGACGCGTCGACGACCGACGGTGTAGATGGCCATGAGCTGGACCGAACCCGGGCGGTGGGTTTCAGTCTTCGCCGCCCATCGACATCAGGCCGCGCATCGCATCGATGTTCTCGAGCGCGCGGCCGGATCCGATGACGACGCTGTAGAGGGGCTCGTCGGCAACGCGGATCGGCATGCCGGTCTCGTGGGTGAGCCGTTCGTCGAGTCCACCGATGAGCGCGCCGCCACCGGTGATCGTGATGCCGTCCTCCATGATGTCCGCCGCGAGTTCGGGTGGTGTCTTGTCGAGCGTGGTCTTCACGGCGTCAACGATGGCAGAGATCGGCTCGGCAAGGGCTTCACGAACGTGTTCGGTCGTGAGTTGGATCGTGCGCGGGAGGCCCGAGATCAGGTCCCGCCCGCGAATGTCCGCGGTCAGTTCTTCCTCCAGCGGCCAGGCGGTCCCCATCTGGATCTTGATCTCCTCGGCGGTGCGGTCACCGATCGCGAGCGAGAACTCCTTCTTGACGTACTGCAGTACCGCGTCGTCGAGTTCGTCGCCGGCGACCCGGACGGATTGTGCCGTGACGATTCCCCCGAGTGAGATCACGGCGACCTCGGTCGTGCCACCGCCGATGTCGACGATCATGTTGCCCGACGGCTCGTGGACCGGGAGGTCCGCGCCGATCGCTGCGGCCATCGGCTCCTCGATGATGTGTACGGGCTTGCGCGCACCGGCGTATTCGGCCGCGTCCTGCACCGCACGCTGCTCCACACCGGTGATGCCCGACGGCACACAGATCACCATGCGCGGCTTGCTCCACTTCGATGCGTGGACCTTCTGGATGAAGTAGCGGAGCATCTTCTCGCATACTTCGAAGTCGGCGATGACGCCGTCCTTCAACGGTCGGATCGCCTTGATGTGGTTCGGGGTGCGCCCCATCATCCGCTTCGCCTCGAGCCCGACGGCGACGGGACGACCGTCGTTGACGTTGATCGCGACGACGGAGGGTTCGTCCAGCACGACGCCTTGGCCGCGGACGTAGATGAGTGTGTTCGCCGTGCCGAGGTCGATGGCGAGGTCACGCCCCAGACTGAGTGGGTTGTTGCGGGCCACGTCGGGCCCTCCCTTCGCGAGCTGTGTTGGTGGTTGCGAGCGGGCACGCCAACGGCGCCACACTGGTCTGCGATCTGAAACTACTTCGATCGGGCGCAGAGGTCGCCCGCCGGAGGAAAATGTTACAGATTCGGGAAGAAGATCCCGATCTCACGCTGTGCCGACTCGAGCGAGTCGCTGCCGTGGACCAGGTTCTCCGTGAACAGGATTCCGAGATCGCCCCGGATGGTTCCCGGTGCCGCATCGCGAGGGTTGGTGGTGCCCATCATCGTGCGCACGACCTGCCAGGTGTCCTGGGGACCCTCGACGACGAGCGCCACGACGGGGCCACGGCTCATGAACTCGACGAGTTCGCCGTAGAAGCCCTTGCCCACGTGCTCTTCGTAGTGGCGGGCCAGGGTGTCGGCATCGAGCGAGCGCAGGTCCATCGCGACGACGTCGAGGTTCTTCGCCTCGAAGCGCGACACGATCTCACCGACGAGCTTGCGCTCCACGGCATCGGGCTTCAACAGGACGAGGGTGCGATCAGACATGGCTGTCGAATCTATCCCCGCCATCCGGTGTCAGGCACACGATGACCGACGCCACTCCGTCAGCCGGCCTCAGTTGGCGTGGCGACAACTGGTGTCAGGCACCAGCTGTCCGGGCGTCCAGGTCCCGCTCGAACGCGAGGATCGATTTCGCTCGTGCGACCAGGTCGTGCGTCGGGCCGATTCCTGAGCAACGCCGCCGAGCGCGTTCGATGGAGCGGGCGGCCGACTCCGGCTCGAGGTGGACGACCGTGTCGATGTGGTGCGCAGCGACGCCTGCTTCGATCGCCAGATGGGTGTGCGCCGCTCTGACTTCGGTCTCGGTGTTGACGGCGGGGCCGGCGAGCCGGGCCGTCTGCAGAGCGTCCATGATGTCCTCCTGCACGACATCGTCGATCAATCGCTCCTGGTTCAAGCGACCGGGATCTCTCGCTTGCTCGACGAACCTTTCGAGACGGCCGGGGTCACGGCCGAAGAACGAGGTGACAGCGTCGGTTCGTACCCAGTCCGGCGACCCCGCCGCCATCCCCAACGAGGCGGCCAGTCCCGACCATGGATACTCGGCCAGTGGTTGCTGCCAACCCAGGTCGATCGGATTGGCGTTGATGTAGCGGAAGAGCCAGACGAGATGCGGCTCACGCTGGACGGCGACCGCATGGAATCGCCCGCGGAAGATCGCACCGTCGACTCCGCGCTGCCAGTTCACCAAACGCGTGAAACGCGACCCCAACCAGCACATGGCCTCGGACAGCCGCCCTGACGCCGAACGGACGAGAAGGTGGTAGTGGTTGCCCATCAGGCAGTAGGCATGAATTTCGACGCCGAAACGGTCGTCGAGTTCGGAAAGCAGATCGACGAATGCGGCTCGCTCGTCGTCGCTCCAGAACACCCTTCGGCGTCCGGATCCGCGGTTCATCACGTGGTGCCAGTCGCCCGGCGAGTCGGCTCTGAGCATGCGTCCCATGGCTTCGATCCTGACGACCGGGTACCTCAGAGTGCACGAGCGGCTCCCGACAACTGGTGCCTGACACCAGTTGTCGGTCTGTCGATGGGCGTCAGTTGGCGTGGCGTTGGAGCGTGGCGCGGGCGGCGCCGGCGGTGTAGAGGCTGCCGGCAACGAGGATGGCGTCGTCTCCGTCGGCGTACTCGGTGGCGCGGACACACGCCTCCTCGACCGTGTCGAAGCTCACGACGTGGTCGCAGCCGAGTTCCTCCGCTGCCCTGGCCAGATCCGCAGCCGGAATCCCTCTCGGCGTCGGCGCGGTCGCGACGAACACGATGTCGAACTCGTCGGCGCGAAGTGCGGCCAGCATCTCGAGCGGATCGCGAGTCGTCCCGGCGACGAGGATGCGACGGCCATCGGGATGGAAGTCGCCGAAGAACACCGAGGCGCACGTGTCGGCACCGACCGGGTTGTGGGCGCCATCGACGATCACCAGCGGCTGGCGGCCGAGTACTTCGAAACGGCCGGCCATCGACACCTCGGCGAAAGCTTCGATCACGACGTCCTCGGGCAGCGGTGCGGCGAAGAAGGTCTCGACGGCAGCGAGCGCGAGGACGGCGTTGTCGCCCTGATGCGCACCGTTGAGGGGCAGGAAGATGTCGGTGTAGATCGTCGTCGGCGTCCGCAGGTCGAGCATGCGCCCGTTGACGGCGAGCGCATTGCTCAACGTCGCGAAGTCCTCGTCACGGACGAACGTCGTCGCTCCCCCGGCCTCGCGGAAGATGTCGACGAGGTCCGGGTCGGTCTCACCGACGATCACGGCCGAGCCCGGCTTGACGATGCCCGACTTCTCGAGTGCCACGTCACGAATCGACGGACCGGCGAACTCGTTGTGATCCATCCCGATGTTCGTGATCACGGCGACTTGTGATTCGACGATGTTGGTCGCGTCCCATCGGCCGAGCAGCCCGACCTCGATGACCATCACGTCGACCGCGATGTCGGCGAACCACCGGAACGCCGCGGCGGTGAGAATCTCGAAGTACCCGGGATCCTGGCCGACGAGCGGCGCGATCTCGGCGACCGCGCTGATCTGCTCGGCCAGGTCCTCTTCGGTGATCTGCTCACCGTTGCGCTTGAAGCGCTCGGTGACGTCCTCGAGGTGGGGGCTCGTGTACGTGCCGACGGTGAGTCCCTGGGCGACCAGCAGTCGAGAGATGATCTGGACGGTCGACCCCTTGCCGTTCGTCCCGGTGACGTGGATCACCGGAGCGCTCAGATGGGGGTCACCGAGCGCTGAGCAGATCGCCGTGATCGGTTCGATCGACGGCGAGTCGATCCGACCGGTCTTGTCGTACGACGTGTGCTCGTCGAGATACGCAAGCGCTTCCTGGAAATCCATCGGTGTCCTGTCTCAGGTCGAAAATGCGCGTCGGTGCCTGGCACCGACGCGCATTTCAGGAGGCGGCTTTGCGCTGGCGGGCGGCCTTGCGGGGCACGAGCGTCGGGTTGACCTTCGAGGTGACCGTCTCGGCGTCGATGACGACCTTGCCGATGTCGGTGCGCCCCGGGAGGTCGTACATCGTCTCGAGCAGCACCTCTTCGAGGATCGCCCGCAGCCCGCGGGCACCGGTCGCGCGGAGCAACGCCTGATCGGCGATCGCGTCCAGACCGTCCTCGGTGAACTCGAGCTCGACGTCTTCGAAACTGAAGATCTTCTCGTACTGCTTGATCAGGCTGTTCTTCGGTTCGGTCAGAATCGCGATGAGCGCCTCCTTGTCGAGCGAGCGCACCGCTCCGACCATCGGCAGGCGACCGATGAACTCGGGGATCATCCCGAACTTCACGAGGTCCTCGGGCAGCACCTGCGCGAACAGTTCACCCGGATCGCGATCGATGTGGCTGCGCACCGTGTGGTTGAAGCCGACACCCTTCTGACCGATCCGGTTCTCGATGATGTCGTCGAGCCCGGCGAACGCACCACCGAGGATGAACAACACGTTCGTGGTGTCGATCTGGATGAACTCCTGGTGCGGGTGCTTGCGCCCGCCCTGGGGCGGCACCGATGCCTGGGTCCCCTCGAGGATCTTCAGCAGCGCCTGCTGGACGCCTTCGCCCGAGACGTCACGGGTGATCGACGGGTTCTCGCTCTTGCGCGCCACCTTGTCGATCTCGTCGATGTAGACGATTCCGCTCTCGGCGCGCTTGACGTCGAAGTCGGCCGCCTGGATCAACTTCAGCAGGATGTTCTCGACGTCCTCGCCGACGTATCCGGCCTCGGTGAGCGCGGTGGCGTCGGCCACGGCGAACGGCACGTTCAACTGACGGGCGAGGGTCTGGGCGAGGTGGGTCTTGCCGCAGCCGGTCGGACCGAGCAGCAGGATGTTCGACTTGGCGAGTTCGACCTCGTCGCGGCGACCGACCGTGTTCTCGTTGTCCGCCTGGTGCTGGATCCGGCGGTAGTGGTTGTACACCGCAACCGACAGGATCTTCTTCGCATCGTCCTGGCCGACCACGTAGTCGTCGAGGAACGCGCGGACCTCGCGCGGGTTCGGCAGCGAATCGAAACTGACGTCTGCGGTCTCGGTGAGTTCTTCCTCGATGATCTCGTTACAGAGATCGATGCACTCGTCGCAGATGTACACGCCCGGTCCGGCGATCAACTTCTTGACCTGCTTCTGCGACTTGCCACAGAACGAGCACTTCAACAGTTCGCCGGTGTCACCGAATTTCGCCACTGTCGATCTCTCCTCCACTCACTGCTCTGGTCGTCCGACGTACGGACGACGGCCTCACATTGTGCAACATCTGGGGACCTCATGCGAGGACCGAGCGGATTCAGCGGATCGGGCCACCCCGGTCGACGGATTCGCGGGACGAGATCACCTGGTCGATGATGCCGTACTCCAAGGCCTCCTGAGCCTCCATGACGAAGTCGCGGTCGGTGTCGGTGTGGATCTTCTCGACCGTCTGGCCGGTGTGCTCGGAGAGGATGCCGTCGAGGATCTCGCGCATCCGCTGGATCTCCGAGGCTGCCAGTTCGAGGTCGGTGACCTGGCCGTATCCGACCTGTCCGGACGGCTGGTGCAGGAGCACCCGCGCGTGGGGCAGCGCCAGGCGTTTGCCCTTGGTGCCCGCTGCGAGCAGCACGGCTGCGGCCGATGCGGCCTGGCCGAGGCAGATCGTCGCGATGTCGTTCTTGATGAACTGCATCGTGTCGTAGATCGCGAAGAGCGCCGTGATGTCGCCACCCGGGCTGTTGATGTAGATGTTGATGTCCTTGTCGGGATTCTCCGACTCGAGGAAGATCAGCTGCGCCGAGATCAGGCTCGCGACGGTGTCGTCGACCGGGGTCTGCAAGAAGATGATGTTCTCCTTGAGCAGCCGGCTGTAGAGGTCGTACGCACGCTCACCGCGAGCCGTCTGCTCGACGACGTTGGGAACCATGTAGTTCGTGGCGTCGAGTTCCATCAGGATTCATCCTCCGTGGCTTCGGTGTCGGTGGCTTCGGTCTCCGCGGGGTCGGCCTCGGTGTCCTCGGTGGCCTCGGCCTCGATCGCGTCGGCGTCACCGCCGTGGTCGTGATCATGATCGTGGTCGTGGTCGTGATCGTCGTGGGTGTGGCCGATCAGCGCATCACGATCGAGTTCATTGCCGTTCTCGTCGACATAGGTCGCGCTGTGGACCAGGAAGTCGAAGGCCTTCGACTTCTGGATCTGCGACACGAGTTCGGACACGGCGTCGTTCTGCTCGTACGCCCGGCGGATCTCCTTCGCCTTCTGGCCGTACTGCATCGCGAGGCGTGCGTATTCGCGCTCGATCTCGTCGTCGCTCACCTCGATGCTCTCACCGACGGCGATCGCCCGCAGTGCGAGGTCGACCTTGACGGCCTCCTCCGACTGCCCGCGCATCCCCTCGACGAAACTCTCCGGGTCCTGCCCGGTGGCCTGCATCCACTGTTCGAAGTCGATGCCCTGGGCCTGGAACTGCTGGATCGTTCCCTGCACCCGCTGGTTGAGGTCGTTGGCGACCATCGGCTCGGGAATCTCGATCTCGACGAGCTCGGCGAGGGCGCCGTTGATCTTCGTGCCGGCCTGCTGGCGCGCCGTGCTGAGCTTCTGCTCGCTCAGCGACTCGCGCAGGCTCTCGGTCCAGGCCTCGACGGTCTCGAAGTCCTCGACGTTCTCCTCGACCCACTCGTCGGTGAGCTCGGGGAGTTCACGGACCTGCACCATCTGGACGGTGACCGTGAAGTCAGCCGCCTCGTCGGTGCCCTTCGGCGTGGACTCGAACTCGAGCGTGTCGCCCGCCGATGCGCCGACGAGGT
>NZ_JBAVYV010000162.1:0-5714 GCF_049588435.1 Ilumatobacter sp. | reverse complement strand
TCGATGATCCACGTCTCGGGGACGAGGTTGACGCCGAACGACGCCGGGATCACGTCGCCGTCGGAGTACACCACGGGCCAGTCGCCGCCGTTCTGCTCGAAGAACCGTTCGACCCGCGCCTGGGTGTCGCCGAACACGACGGAATAGAACTCCGCGCCGTCCGGTCCGAGCGATTCCTGCTGCTCGACGAAGTCGACCAACTCGGGATGCTCGCGCTGGCACGGCACGCAGTCGGACTGGAAGAAGTTGAGAACGACCCAGCTGCCCTTGCGCCGAGCGAGGTCGAACGGCGTTCCGTCGCCGAGTTCTCCGACCGCTTCGGGCGCGGGCTGGTTCATCCAGGGCGTCGCGGCCGTCTGCGCGCCGTCGTCGGGCTCGGCGCCGATCAGCAGCACGACCAGGCCGACAAGCACCACCGCGATGGCGAGCGCCGCGAACGGCGCGACCTTCGACTTGCCGCGGCTCGAGTATCCGCTGCCCGGGTCGTCGTCGGTCTCGTCGGGGATGTCGTCGGATGCATCACCGGGAGCGTCGGCCACTTCAGTCATCGTGCTCACCCGCCTCGGTCGATGTGACCAGATCCGTCGTGATCGACACAGGCGCGGTGGTCGCAGTCGCAGCGGTCGAGGTCGTCGCCAGCGGGCGCCCGTCGGGGATCGGTGCGGACACCGGGTCGATCGCGCGACGGCGCCGGTCGGATGGGAACGCGGCGAGCAGCGTGCCGATTCCCATCGTGAGTCCACCGAGCCACAACCACAGGATCATCGGCTTGACGAAGACGCGGATCGTCGCCGTCGAATCACCGGGCTCCGCGCCCGGTTCGAGGGTCAGGTAGATGTCGTTCGCGAGCCCGGTTCGCACCGACGGGGTCCCGATCGTCTGGCCGATGCTCAGGTACGTCGTGAGCGCCGGGCTGTAGACCTGCGCGCCGTCGAGCATCACGTTCGCGTTCAGTGCACGCTCGCTCTCGGCGTCGTTGATCTCGGTCGTCACCGACTCGAGCTCGAACGTGTGCCCACCCCATTCGGTCACCTGGCCCTGTTCGAGTTCGAGCGTGGCGGAGTGGGTGAAGCTGTTCGATGCCGCGAGGGCCACGGCGATCATGATCACGCCGATGTGGACGACCATCCCGCCGTTGGCACGCCCGACGAGTCCGCGCCACCCCTGACGTCGGGTGGCGAGCACCAGCTGGCGCATGGCCGAGCCGGCGGCGAAACCGGCGAGTCCGAACGCGACCAGCGGCGCCCAGCCGTCGGCTCCGACGACCACCGCGAACGCGAGTGCAGCAACTCCGCACCACGCCGGCCAGAAGAGACGGGTGACGAGCAACTCCTGGCTCGCCTTGCGCCACGGGAGCACCGGGGCCACAGCCATCAAGAACAGCAGCACGATGCCGATCGGCATCGACAGTCGGTCGAAGTACGGTGCGCCGACCACCGTTCGCCGGTCCTGAACCGCCTCGATCAGCAACGGGAAGACGGTGCCGAGGAGCACGACGAACGCGAACAACGTGAACAGCACGTTGTTCGCCAGGAACGCTCCCTCGCGGCTGAGCGGGGAGTCGATCGTGCCCGGCGAGCGGAGTCGATCACCTCGCCACGCGATCAGCCCGAGCGACACCACGACCGTCACGATGAATCCGCCGAGGAGCCAGGCCCCGACCGGTCCGTTCCCGAACGCGTGCACCGACTGGATCACTCCCGAGCGGGTGAGGAAGGTTCCGAGGATCGTGAGCGAGAACGTGGCGATCAGCAGGCTCAGGTTCCAGACGCGCAGCATGCCGCGCCGCTCCTGCACGAGCACCGAGTGGATGTACGCCGTTCCGGTCAGCCAGGGCAGCAACGAGGCGTTCTCGACCGGGTCCCAGGCCCAGACCCCCGACCAGCCGAGCACCTCGTAACTCCACCAGCCGCCGAGCAGGATCCCGATCGTGAGGAACGCCCAGGCGAACAGCGCCCAGCGGCGGGTCTCCTCGAGCCATCCTTCACCGAGGCGGCCCGTGATCAGCGCCGCGATCGCGAACGCGAACGGAACGGTGAATCCGACGTAGCCGAGATAGAGGATCGGCGGATGGAACAGGACGAGGATGTGGTTCTGGAGGAGCGGGTTCGGGCCGGTCGCGTCGATCGGGTTGAAGTTCGCCGCTCCGGCGGCGAACGCGTCGGCGGGACCGAAGCTCAACATCGCGAAGAATGCGGTCACGACGAACATGACCACCAACGCCCATCCGACGAGTTCGTCGCCATTGCGTTTGCGGAAGCGCCAGGCGACTGCGGCCGTGAACGCGGCGAGCGTGATCCCCCAGAGCAGAATCGAGCCCTCGAGCGCCGACCACATGGCGGCGATGTTGTAGAGCCTCGGTGTGGCGTCGGAGCCGACCTGTTGGATGTAGGCGAGCGAGAAGTCGCGGGTGATCAGCGCCCGCTGCATCATCACGACCGACAGCACCGCTCCGGCAAGCGCCATCCACGCATAGCGCGGCGCCTGGCGGACCAACCGTCGATCGTCCTGCCACACCCCGACCACGATGGTCAGCGCGCCGATCACCGACGCGGCGAGCATCAGCAGCAGGCCGGCACGGCCGAGCGCCGAGTTGAGCGACGCGGCGATCACCGACGTCCCCCGTCACCGTTCGAACGGCGCCGACTCTCGGAGATGTCGGTCACGTCTCGACGGGCGCGCATTCGGACTCCGCCTGGGCATCGGCGGCCGCGAGGTTGTCGTCGTTCTCGGCGACGTACTCGTCGGAGTGCTTGACCTCGACGCGATCGCCGTCGAGCACGCCGTTGCGAATCTCTCCGTGGACGACGACCGGAATGCACTCCTGGAAGATTCCGCCGGGGTCGCCGTCGTACCGGACCGGGATCGTGACTCCGCCGTACGACATCGTGAACGCGGTGATCCCGGTGACGCTCTGATCGACCGTGCCCGGGTCGACGGTGCCCTGCAGCCGGATCCGCTGATCGGTCTCGCAGCCGTCCCGGACGCCGACTTCATCGACGTTGCAGAAGTAGTCGACGGCCGAGTTCAGGAACTGGGTGACGATCACGCCGCCCGCGATCAGCACGACGACCAGAATCAGCATCGGCGCGAGCCGACGCTTCGACGTGGACGGCGCGGTGGTGTCGACGTCGCCGCGTGGGGTCAGATCCATCTCGGACATGATGCGCCGATCAGGTCCAGTACTTCTCGTCATCGGGGATTTGTTTTCCGAGCCGACGGCCGGACGTGATCGCCCGCCAGACGAATCCACCGATCACGGCGAAGGTGACGATGTATCCACCGAGGATGAAACCGGCGTCGTCCATGACTGCGATCATCGTCGTGCTCCCTCGGCGCGGCGCTCGGCGAGCGCGATGTCGAGCCCACGGTCATCGAGCATGTCCTCCATCGCCATCGCCCGCGTGCGGTGCAGGACGAGCCACAGATACAGCAGCGAGAACGCGACGACGCCGACGAAGAGCGTGAACAACATCAGGCCGTCCATCTTGATCTCACCGTCGGTGTCGAGGACCGACGCGGTCTGGTGGAGGCTCCGCCAGATCACCACGGACCAGTGGACGAGCGGAAGCAGGAGCACCGAGAGCAGACCGACGACGGCCGACCGCTTCGCGCGCTGCTGATGCGAGCCGCCGAGGCGACGAACGGCCAAGTACCCGATGTAGGTAACGAACAGGAGCGCTGTGGTGGTGAGGCGGGCGTCCCACTGCCAGAACACGCCCCACGTGAGGCGGCCCCACATCGAGCCGACGATCAGGGTCAGCGCGACGAAGGCCACGCCGAACTCCGCCGAGGCGCCGGCCAGTCGATCCCAGCCGAGCGAGTGCTTCTTCGTGAAGAGGTACATCGCCGAGGCGATCGCCGTGACGATGAACGAGAGGTAGGCGATCCAGATCGTCGGGACGTGGATGTACAGCAGGCGAACCGACTCACCCTGATTCACGTCAGCGGGCGAGAGCACCAGTGCGAACAACACGAGCCATCCCATCGCGATCGCGGCGGCGATACCGATCCAACGGGTGGCCGGGGTGCCGGTCGAACGCGTCGGAGCCGAGCTCCCGCGATCGGAAGGGCTGTCGGTCGTGTCCGGATGGATCGTTGTCATGTGTCCTACCTTTGCCAGTTCGTGACCGGGTGGGTCCGACCCACTCCGCCACGCGCTATTCGTCGATCAACGGGCCGAACGCGAGGGCACCGCCGACACCGAAGGCGACGGCGAAGACCGTCAGAAGGCCGATCCACTGCCAGCCTTCCGACAACTCAGCCACGCCGGTGCCGAGCGCGGATTCCACCGCTCTCGTCGCCCCGATGAGGACGGGCGCAACCGCCGGAAGGGTGAGCAGCGGGAGCAGAGTCTCGCGGCCCTTCGAACCGGCGGCCAAGCCTCCGTACAGGGTACCGACCGCGGCGAGACCGCACGTCGCGGTGACCATGGTCGTGACGAGGAGCACAGCTCCGTCGAGTCGGATCGTCTCGCCGTACAGCACGACAGCGGAGCACAACAACAGCACCTCGAGCACGAGCAGTTGCACCGCGAGCCCGATCGCCTTCCCGAGGAAGATCGCCCGAGCGTCGACGCCGGCCACGCGCATCGCATCGAGCGCTCCGTCGTCGGACTCGACCGCGAACGTCCGCTGCACGAGCAGGAGCAGGCTGAACATCGTCGCCAGCCACACCAGACCCGGAGCGACGAGGGTCAGGACGTCGGTGTTCGCGTCGAGCGCGAAGCCGAAGATCACCATCGTCACGATCGCGAACGGCACCACCTGGTTGGTGATCACACGGCTGTTCCACTCGATCCGCAGGTCCTTCCGGGCGATCAACCACCCGACGCGCCAGACATTCATCGTTCTCGCCCAGAGTCGGCCTGTCCGGCCACGAGGTCGACCACGCGGGTCGCCAGCGACTCGGCGCGATCGAGTTCGTGGCTGGCGATGATCACGGTTGCGCCGGCGCGAGCCGCCTGCACCACGATCTCGTCCAGATCATCACGCGCGCTCTGATCGAGCCCCGCGTGGGGCTCGTCGAGCAACCACAGCCGCGACCGGCGAGCGACGAGCGCAGCGAGCGCGGTGCGACGCTTCTGGCCGGCCGACAGGCGACGGACCGGGACCGACGCGAGCCGATCGGACACCCCCATCCGCTCCATCGCGGCGTCCACCTCGGCGCGACTCGCACCGACCGTGGCACCCCAGAAGCGGACGTTCTCGTCCACGGTCAAGTCGGCGTAGAGACCGTTCTGATGTCCGAGCAGGCCGACATGGGGGCGGACCCGTTCCCGATCCACGGCGAGGTCGAAGCCGAGGATCGTGGCCGTGCCGCGCACCACCGGAAGCAACCCGGCGCACAGTCGGAGCAACGTGGTCTTCCCCGCGCCGTTCGGGCCGCGGAGCAGCACGATCTCACCGCGTTCGACCCGCATCGTGGTCCCGGAAAGCGCCGGAAACTGGCCCAGCGTGGCGACGACATCGTGGAGCTCGACGACCGGTGTGACGCTGTCGTCGTCGGTGCCGACCGGACCGGACGGCTCCGATGGTGCTGCTGCGGACACGCGTGCACGCTATTGGTCTCCCGCACGAGATGCGAAACACGGCACCGGCGAGCCCACGGCGCCCGGCCGGGCCAGTAGCGTCCACCCGCGATGGCGGACCTCGACACCCCTGCCGACGCCGGTGCGCACGACCACGGCGACGACAGCAACGACACGGCTTCGT
>NZ_JBAVYV010000161.1:0-9499 GCF_049588435.1 Ilumatobacter sp. | reverse complement strand
TCGCTGACCGGGATCATTCATGCGGCGCGCCTGCGCCCGAAGTTCGCGACCAACTTCATGTCGACCGAGCAGTTCTTCGTCGACTGCGAGGCTGGCAACCTTCCCACCTACACGTTCATCGAGCCGCAGGTGATCGGGTGGGGGCACAACGACATGCATCCGCCGTTCACCCAGCTGTTCGAGTCGATCGCGAGAGACAAGGGAATCGACCCAGGAGACATCACCGTCGATCCACCGTCGTCGATCCTGGGTGGTGAGGAACTGCTCTCGCGCATCTACAACGCGGTTCGCTCGTCGAGCGCGAACGGTTCGAACCATCTCAACACCACACTGCTCGTCACCTTCGACGAGCACGGCGGCACCTACGACCACGTTCCACCACCAGCAACTGTGGCACCCGACCCGTCGGCGGAACCCGGCGAGATGGGATTCACATTCGACCGGGCCGGAGTCCGCATTCCCACCATCGCCGTGTCCGCCTGGATTCCCGAACAGACCGTGATCACCGAAGAACACCGTGCAACGTCGCTCCTGGCGACCATGCGCAAGCGCTGGAACCTCGGCGAACCGCTCACCGCACGCGACGCGAACGCTCGACCCTTCGACGACATCTTCACCCTGACGACACCACGCAACGCGGACGACTGGCCCGACATCACACCACTGCCCGTGCCACCGATGCCCGACACGATCTTCCCCCTCGACGCACCCCTCGGCGCGCTCGGACAGGCCCTGCTCGGCGCAGTCGCGGGCTACGGCGTCGAGTTCGGCATCGACGTGCCTCAGCTCGACCCCTCAAGGCTGAACGGGAGCGAAGCAATCGCCGCCGCAGCCGACATCCTCGCCAAGCTGTTCCCACTCCTCGCCGACTCCTGAACGACCCGTCGAACGGCGGCGGCCAGTCAGTGAGCCAACCGAGCCAGCAACTTCGCGATCGCAGAGACGAAGACTGGCGACAACGGGAACCATCACCTCGTTCGGCCCAGGACCGGGTGGTTCGAGTCATCCCCCCATGACATCAATGATGACATCCAAGTTGAGAAGGAAGTACACGACATGACAGAAGCAGCCGAATGGTTGGAAGCGGTCGAGCACAACGTCGACCGCCGTCTCGAGGATTTCAACGACCCTCGACAGGAGTGGCGCCGTCTCTTCTCGGAGCTCTTCGGTACCTTCTTCCTCGTGCTCGTCGCCGCGGGCGGCGGAATGATGGGTCAAGCATTCCCCGACACCATCGGACGATCGGCGGCCGTGGTCGCTCCCGGTTTGATGGTCATGGCGATCATCCTGTTCATGGGCAAGGTGTCCGGTGCCCATTTGAACCCCGTGGTCAGTATCGCGTTCGCTCTCCGAGAGGACTTCCCGTGGCGCCGGGTGCCCGGCTACGTCGTCGTCCAACTCGCCGGCGCGACCCTGGCGGCGTTGTTCCTCCAGGCGGTTGTCGATGTGAGTGCTGTCTATGGGTCGAACTATCCCGCGTCCGGCTACTCCGACGGAGCGGCATTCTGGATGGAAGTCGTGTTGACTCTCGGTCTAGTGAGTGTCATCCTCGGGACGGCGTCGGGAGCGCAGAACATCGGCATCGTCGGGGCGTTCGGCGTCGGCGGGTACATCGCGCTCGCCGGATTGTGGGGGAGCCCGATCTCGGGGACCTCGATGAACCCTGCCCGTACGTTCGGCCCCGACCTGGTCGGCGCAGACTGGACGAGCTACGGGGTCTACGTCGCTGGACCACTC
This sequence comes from Ilumatobacter sp., assembly GCF_049588435.1. Taxonomy (GTDB): domain Bacteria; phylum Actinomycetota; class Acidimicrobiia; order Acidimicrobiales; family Ilumatobacteraceae; genus Ilumatobacter_A. The sequence goes on along the minus strand of NZ_JBAVYV010000161.1, from coordinate 7,762 downwards.
GTCGGTGCCTTCGTGGCTGTTGGAGCGGCGTTCGTGCTTCGCGGTCGCGGTGGAGGCCAAGCAGGATCCGGCGCAGGGCAAGGCGCGTTGGCCACGGAGATCGCACATCCCGATGACGCCTGACTGGCCGTGGACCGCGCCGCATCACGAGGTGCACGGCTCCGGCGGAGCGCAGCCCACACGGCGCATCGTCGTCGACGATCGCCGCACCGCACAAGCACGGAACACGACAATGGTCGACGAGGAGATGACATGTCCGAAGCGCTGACGCTGTGGACGAACGGCGCAACACGAAACGCGATCCTGGAGCTCGTCGACAAGGTGACGGCGAAGGATACGGAGGGCTTCGTCCCCCCGGCCGAGCGAATCGCAACCTTCGACAATGACGGCACGTTGTGGTGCGAGAAGCCGTTCGCGCAGGGAGCATTCGTGGCCGAGCGGCTCGTTGCGATGGTCAAGGCTGACTCGTCGCTTCGCGACCGCCAGCCATGGAAGGCGATCGCTGGTGGGAATCCGTCGTGGATCGACGATGCGCTGACCAAACACTACGGCGGAGACGACACCGACATGGCCGCGTTCTACACCGGCATCGGTGCTGCCTTCGGCGACATCTCCGTCGAGGAGTTCGAGTCTCGAGCCTCGAGCTTCTTTGCGACGGCGCTGCATCCGACGTTCGGTCAGCCGTTTCAGAACCTCGGGTTCCTCCCGATGGTGCAGCTCCTCCGGTATCTCGAGGCGAACGACTTCACCTGCTACATCGTGTCAGGTGGTGGGCGTGACGTCGTTCGACCGATCACTCAATCGATGTACGGCATTCCTCCCGAGCGGGTGATCGGCAGCTCATCGGGTCTCAAGTTCGAGGTGGGTAACGGCGGCGTCAGCATCGTGCGAACCGACGCGGTCGGCATCATCGACGACGGACCAGAGAAGGCGATCCAGATCTGGGAGCGGATCGGCCGTCGACCCATCCTCGCCGCAGGCAACACGAACGGCGACATCCCCATGCTGCAGTTCGCTGCCGATCAGACGCATCCGACGTTGTGCATGCTGGTGCACCACGACGACGCCGACCGTGAAGTCGCCTACGACCTCGGCGCCGAGCGAGCGCTGTCGACCGCAGCGAGCGAGGGCTGGACCGTCATCAGCATGAAGACGGACTGGAACCAGGTGTTCGAACACGACGAAGGACGCGCAACTTCCACATCACCGAGAATCGAGGATTCGCCATGACCGCGCGAAGAATCACACGGGGCTACTCGTGGCAGGCACCGCCAATGTGGACGTCCGAGTCGAGCTCGACTGCTCTGTCACGAGCACCCTGATCGGTGCTCAGGGAATCTCCATCACTCCGCGGCAGCGACGACAGCGGAACGCGTAGCCGGATCGGCAAATGGGCACAGCCGTCGTCGACGCTGTCAAGCCCGACAGCCAGGTGGCACGTACTCAGGCGGCTCGTCAAGAGGTCGTTGAAGATCGCCCCGATCTGACATCCGTCCCGGTCGCCGTGGCCGGTCGAGAGTTCCGTCAGATCTTGACGTGGATTGCTCCGTTGGTCTCGTGGACCTCGTAGGTCTTCAGTGGCTCCGTTGCGGGACCCCGGACGACGCTGCCATCGCTCAGCTCCCACTGTGAGCCGTCACCTTGGGACATGATGATCGTTCCGGTGAGGAGCCCAGCAGAGAGCGGCATGTCACCGTAGAGATCGTCGAAGGCATACAGGTCGCCGCCCGCGCGGGCAACCGAGACTCGATGCTTGAGGTCGTCGAGGTAGTAGGGGTTCACCCAATCGTCTTTCAGCTGGGCGGACTCGCCGACGAGTCGGAACTCTGCATTGCTCATATGGAACCTTGACCTTTCAGGACAGGGGGGTCGTGGGCATCGGTGACGTCCCAGCGAAGCTCGCCTGGAGCGCCAGCGGGAACGATCGGGGCGTGAGGCATCACGCCCGGAATGGGTTCGTAGCTGGAGCCGAGGGGCGCACGTGGGTCGTCGTCGCCCTTGTTCGGCCAGAACGACATTGCGCGCTCGGTCATCGCCGCGATCGTCAACGAAGGATTCCGTCCGAGGTTGACCGGGATGTTGCTGCCATCCATCACGTGGAGGCCCGGGTAGTTGAACACACGCTGGAAGGGGTCGGTGACACCGGTGTCCGCGTTGTCGCCGGCGAGCATGCCGCCCATGAAGTGTGCCGACGCGCTCCGCCCGGCGACTTCGAATACCTCTCCGGCGACGTTGCCGCCCAGTTTCTCGGCGAGTCGGTGGGCGGTCTCGTTGACGATGGGCTGGACTGCTGGCATCTCCTGGCCGGGGTCGTGCTTGCTGCGCATCCGACCGTCATCCCAATACAGATCGATGTGATTGTCGAGGTCCTCCATACACAACAGGTTGAATGCCCGCTGCGCCCAGTCTCGGGCGTCGTCGATTCCGAGCGTCTCCTGTGGATGGTGCATGAGATGCTTGAGCCACCCCCTGAGGTGCTCTTCGTCCTCACCCTCGTAGTGGTAGGTGTAGAGCAGCGCCATGATGTCGCTGCCGACGCCGTATTTGACCGGCCCGAGCAGCGAATTGTCGTCCGGTGCGATCGCTCCGGTCACCGAGGCGGCGGCCGGAGTGATGTGGAACCGTTCGGGATGCTCCGCCCACTCCTTGTGGGTCCGGAAGATCGAGAGCAGGGACTCCGAATTCGTTCGGGCGTAGCGTCCGATCCGGTCGGACAAGTCTGGCAGCGCGCCCTTGTGCTTCATGTGGTGCAGGAGTTTCGCTGTGCCGTACGCGTGGGCCGAGACGATGACGTGCTCGGCGGTGAAGTGTTTGTCGCGGCCAAGAAGGCGCTTCAGACCAGGGTGATAGGTCGTGACCCGATAGCCGCCGTCGGGGAGCGGGTCGATGCTCCGCGCTTCGGTGAAGTCGTACACATCGGCGCCGAACTTCTCGGCCAGGAACAGATAGTTCTCGGTCGTCTTGTTCTTGGCACCGTGACCGCAACCGATCATGCAGTTGCTGCAGCTGATACAGCCCGTTCGCGCTGGGCCGACACCGCCGAAGTACGGATCATCGACCTCGACACCCGGTGTGCCGAAGTAGATGCCCATCGGCGGTCGGCTGAAGAACTCCGGTCGGCCCATGTCGACCGCGACTTCGCGGATCAGGCGGTCGCTGTCGGAGTCCATGTACGGGCCCCGGACCACACCCAACATGCGTTGGGCTTGGTCGAAGTGCGGCGAGAGTTCGGTGGCCCAGTCGGCGAGCCCGGACACCAAAGGGTTGTCCCAGACATGCACCGGTGGCACATACAGCGTGTTCGCGTAGGTGTTCGAACCACCCCCGACTCCAGCACCCGACAGCACCAACACGTCCTCGAGGTATTCGATGCGCTGCATGCCGAACAGCTCGACCTCGGGCTGCCACACGAACTTTCGGACATCCCAGCTGGTCGTCGGGATGTCGGCATCGAGGAACCGCCGACCGGCCTCCAGGACGCCGACGCTGTAGCCCTTCTCGGTGGCGCGCATCGCGGCGATGCTGCCACCGAACCCAGAACCGATCACCAACACGTCGTAGTCGAACCGCGCCATCTGAACCTCCCAGTCACATCACTCGCCACAGCCGAGCAAATCGTTCAAGACAACGTATGGGGCCACCACCTCGGACGTCATCGTCCACATCGAATGAATCGAACAGCGCTTGCGGTCAGGATGAACGATCATTCGAATTCACGACGTCGCCGATACCCCGAACGACTCATACCGCTGGGCTGGCCCACCGGTTGCGCACGAGTCATGACGCGGCTGGGCCGCATGGTCGTGCCACTCGATCTGTTGCCGACACCGATCGGCTCGCCCGACGAATGGTCGGAGCGCCCCCAAGAACACAGGGCAAGGCCGATTTTCTGCCGCCTGGCCTCGACTCCTGACGGCCGCTGGGCCCCCGCCGGCGACGTCGTGTTCGCGATCAACCCGGCAACGGCGACGCGGTATCGGAGTCCGCACGTACATCAGAGCGGTTCCACTCGACATCGCTCCGGGCGAAATACCGGGAGGAGAGGGCGCGACAATCGTGTTGATCACCTCTGAGACGTTGCCGCTCGCGCAGGTCAATCGAAGATCTCCGAGATGGTTGAACGGGTCGAACACACCCACGACCGCATGGGGTCACCCGTCACGGCTGTCCGGCAGCGGCGATGGTCAGCCCTGACGAACTCACCTCAGTGGAGGACACTCTTGAGTCGCTCCCCGATTCGGGGGCGATCCGGGAACGCGACGAGGCACGGCGGGCCGCCTCCGAGGGCGACTACATCGCCGGTATCGACCACCGCGCCCACTACGCCGCATTGTGACCGAGCACAACGCCGCGTCCGAACTCCGGATCACCGCACCCGCCAAATGCCAACTCGGTCGACTCCACGAAAGAACCCCGCGACGATCGTCGAGCCGATGCTGAGCGCACCCGTGGACAACCCCAACCGCGTCGACGGGTAGGTCCAACGCGAACTCGCCGGACTGCACTCGGCAGGCAGCGGTGCCTAGCTCGTCGTCGACGAGATCAACGAAGACGAAGACGAACACGCCGTCATCGTGCTGCGCGTCGCCACCGCTTCCGCGGCTACCGAACACAGTGGTCGGCACGCATATTGGGTGCTTCGGATTTCGGCGTGGGTTGGGGTCGAGGAGGGCCCAGTTGGGTCGACGGGCGTAGAGTAGTGATCGGGTGCGGTAGTTGGTCCAGTTCGTGATCCCGAACGCTCGCTTCACCCTCGTGATCAAGTTGTTGACGGCCTCGGTCGGTCCGTTCGTGAACTTCGCCTGATGCCATGCGGCCATCTGGTGGCGCCAGCGGGTGACGGTGCGTCCGAAGCGCGGCACCTCGGGTGGACACGAGTCGTCTTGGAGGTCGATGCCGAGCTGGGTGACGAACTCGGCGGCCAGTTCGGAGTTGTCGATCGTGTAGATCGACCGGACGACTTCTTTCGCGTGCCAGGCGGTGCGGACTTCGCCTTTCGGGTCGCCGGCCTCGAGCAGTCCGACCAGTTTCGCGTTGGCATCGTCGTCGAGGCGCTCGTGCGCGATGGTCATCAATTTTCGGATCCGGTAGAGCGGATCGGTCTTGCGACCGCGTGTCGCGCCCGGGACCATCTACCCGATCAGGCCGAACTCACGCCCAGATCCGAAGCGCCCGACGTGGGCGTCGTAGGCGATGATTTCGGGGTAGTCGACCGCACATGATTCGGCATCGTTCGGCCTTGAGCAGCGTCGGATCCTTCGTCGCGGAACGGCTGCTCGATCGAGAACGGCGAGGAGCATTGCTCGCGGCTCTCCGATGTTGATGGAACCGATTCCGGTTCGGTGAAGTCGATAATGGTGTGAGTCGAACCATCGCACAGCACCGATTGAGAGATCCCATGTCAGACCCGAACGTCGAGCAAGTCGACGCGAGGTTCCAGGACTTCTACCGGGATCATTTTGTTTTGACCGCTCGACTCGCCCGGATGCTCACCGGCGATCCCGATGCCGCTGATGACCTCGCGCAGGACGCGTTCACGCGCGTGTATCGGTATGCACAGAACGCGGACTCGACGATCGAGAACCCGGCGGCTTTGTTGCGCACGACGACCACGAACCTCTGTCGGAGCTGGCACAGATCCAAGAAGCGTGCGCAGCTTCGGATGGTCCGCCACGGCGCAGATGACGCGTCGCTGATCGAATGGGAACGAGAACTCGACGACACGCTCCGCCGGCTCCCCTATGACCAGCGCGCCGTCATCGTCCTGCGGTACTGGCTCGGGCTTACTGAAGCAGAGATCGCCGACTCGCTCGACTGTCGACCCGGCACCGTCAAATCCCGCCACGCACGAGCGATGCGAACCCTTCGAAAGGAACTGTCATGAACCACAACGACCAGACCCCGCCCCACGACCCGTTCGAAGCGCGTCTCATCGACGGCCTCGACCGACTCGCTTCCAGCACACCGACGCACGAACCCGATCATTTCGACCCCAACGCAGTGCCACTCGTGACCAACGAACCAGAACCCCGGCGAACCGGTGCTTACCTCACCGCCGCCGCAGCAGTTGCCGCGCTGACCGTCACCGGCCTCGTCGCGATCTCCGCCCGCAACGAGGAACAACCCGCCCAAGCCGACCAAACAGCCCCTCCCGCGTCACCGTCGTCGACGGTCGAGCAGACTGCTTCAACGACACCACTCGCGGTGCGAGGCGTCCCGGTCTGCGGTGCCGAGCTCCCTGTGACGATCGACATTCCAGCAGCGGTCGGTGGAGCGAATCCGGGGCCAGCCGTGTACGGGCCGACCAGCGAGGGCCAACTCGCCCAGTACTGGGATCTGCCAGCTGGCACGATCGAGGTTCGCTGGCCAGCCGACGAGCGCGAGATCTATGACCTCGATGCCAACCGCGGAGACCCGACAGCATTCGACCGGCTGGGCGTTGCAACCCCCGATGACGGATCCCAGGCGATCGTGCAAGCACCGAACATCGACCCCGGACTCGACGACGCGGTCGAGTCCTCCAGCGAACCCGCAGCCGACCAGCTCGACGCGATCTCGCCGACCCTGACCATGACAGCAACCGACGCAGCACCAGCGTTAGGGCCACCGTGCGATGTCATGCAGGTTCGCTACATCGACCTGAACGGCAACCAGATGACCCTCGGCTACAACCCGATCGACTTCAGCGTCGAGCCAGCATTCGGCATCGACCTCAACCCGCTCATCACATCGAGCGGCGATCCCGCCTCGGCACCCGACGCAGCCAACACAGCCAGCTGCGGAAACAACGACCTCGACGACAACACCGCTGGACCGATCGCAGACACACCGGCCGACGCGCTCGCAGCATTCCTCGAATCCGAACAAGCGCCCGCCAGCTTCTCCAAGAGCGGCTACGCCGAGTTCGAAATCAGCGACGACACAGTCGACTACGCGATCATCAAGAATGGAACCCTCATCACGCTCATCAGCGTCGACCACACCGACACCGGCTGGGCCGCCACCCACGTCGCCTCCGCCGGCTGCTGACACCAGCGGGCAACGCCCAATTCGCAACCGGCGACGCGCATTCTCGTGCGGGTCGCCGCTCGTTCAAGTTCCGCTCCTGACCGGTCTGGTGAGCACCGTTGCGGTGGTGATATGCGCTGCGCAACCCAGCGTGCTACCGGGAGTAGCATGCTTGTATGAAAGTCAGTGTCCGTCGGGCGTCATTACCCGTGAAGACGCGGACCTCCCAGACGCTCGACTTCTTCTCGCGGATCGTCTCCATGCAGACGACAGTACGCGCCAGGGGTGTCACAGTCCGCCAGTGAAAATGACTAGGGATGAAACCAAGGATGGCCGATCAGCGACAAGATTCGCCGACCGGCCACACCCTCAGAATTACACGATACGCAGGCCTGATATCGCCCGGCTGATGACCAGTTGCTGGATCTGCTCGGTGCCTTCGAAGATGTCGTGGATCTTCGCATCACGATGCCAGCGCTCGACCGGATACTCGCGGGTGTAGCCGTATCCGCCGAGGATCTGGATCGCTCGCTCGGTCACCCAGGTCGCCGTGCGGGCGGCCTTGAGCTTGGCCATCGAGCCTTCGGCGTTCTGGAACTGGCCGTTCTTGCCGAGCCATGCAGCCCGGTAGATGAGCCCACGCGACGCTTCGATCTCGGTTGCCATGTCGGCGAGCATGAATGCGATCGCCTGGTTCATGATGATCGGCTTGCCGAACGCCACGCGCTCCTTCGCGTACTCGAGCGAGTACTCG
>NZ_JBAVYV010000160.1:0-15709 GCF_049588435.1 Ilumatobacter sp. | reverse complement strand
CCCGTGAGCACGATCGTGTCGACCGTCGGATGCGTGACGAGGTGTCGGCCGACCGGGCCGTCCTCGCACACGACCAGCTGGAGGACGTCGCCCGGCACGCCGGCCCGCCAGAACTGATCGGCGATCCGCGCACCGATCTCGACCGCTTCCGGAGCGGGCTTGAGGATCACGCTGTTCCCGGCGGCGATCGCGGCGGCGACGCCACCGGTCGGGATGGCGTACGGAAAGTTCCACGGCCCGATGACGACGATCACGCCGCGGCCCACGACGTCGCTGCCCGCCCGAGCGGCCGTGTCGAGTCGCTCCCGTCCGGCGGTCGCGTAGTAGCGGCAGAAGTCGATCGCCTCGCTGACCTCCGGATCGCCCTCGTGGATCGTCTTCGCGACGTGGTGGGCCATCAGGCCGATCGTCGCGGCGCGTTCCGCGCTCATCAGATCGGCGGCGTCGAGCAGCCACCGCCGGCGTTCGTCGACTCCGTGAGCGTCGTCCCGATGGCTCTCGCCGGCAGCGGCGAGCATCGTGTCGATGGTCGCGGTCTCGGTGACGACGTCGAACGACACCGACGGCGGGTTCGCCACCGCATCGAGGAACGCGGTGCGCACCGAGGGGATGGTCGTGTCGCTGTCGGGTTCGTTCTCGAACCGCTCGGTGTCCCGCTCGATCGGGAAGCGCCGGCGTCCACGAAACACGTCGTGGCGTGCGGCGACCGCGTTCCGGAAGCGATCGGCCTCGAGCTCGAAGTCGGGCGACTCGGGGGTCAACGTGAACAGCGATCGCAGGAAGTTGTCGGGTTGCGTGTTCTCGTCGAGGCGGCGCGACAGGTAGGCGATGCTCGCGTCGAAGTCGTCGTCGGCGACGACGGGCGCGTACATCAGCAACTGTCCCGCGGCCTCGTGGACGGCGCGCGCCTGTGCCGGTGCCATTCCCTCCAACATCTCGAACTCGATGCGGTCGAGCACACCCCGATCGGCACCCCACGTCAACGCCCATGCGATGTCAAACAGGTTGTGGCTGGCCAGTCCGAGCCGTAGTGCACCGTTCCAGTCGGGGCGCATGGCGGAGTCGAGCATCGCCTTGTAGCTGGCGTCGACCGCGGCCTTGGTCGGGTACGGCGCCGGGGTCCAACCGTGCAGATCGGCCTCCACCGACTCCATCGCGAGGTTCGCGCCCTTCACCAGACGCACCTTGATCGTTCCACCGCTGCGAGCGTGGCGCACCGTCGCCCACGCCCCGAGCCGTTCGAGCGCTTCGTGCGAGTCGGGGAGATACGCCTGCAACACGATGCCGGCATCGATCCCGGCGAACTCGGGCTCGTCGAGGACGCGCATGAACGACCGCAACGTCAGCTCCAGATCGCGGTACTCCTCCATGTCGAGGTTGACGAAGGTCCGCGGCGTCGCTGCCTCGCCGCGTCGGTACAGCTCGCGCAGACGCTCGCAGATCCGGTCCAGCGAGAGTTCGAACGCGAGCGCGTCGAGATTGGCGACGAGTGCCGAGACCTTCGCCGACACGTAGTCGACGTCGGGGCGATCGATGCTGTGCAGCACGGCCGTCAACCGGACGTCGGCTTCGGCGTCGGAGAGGATCGCCTCGCCCAGCGGATTGACGTTCAACCGGACGCCGTCCTGTTCGCGTCGGCGGAGGTGATCGGCGAAGGCGGGATCGTCGGCCGGGATGACGATGCCGTCTGTCTCCGACTTGATCTTGCGGACGACCAGCGGCATCACGAGCCGCGGCAGACGCGGGGCGACGACCGCACCCGCGCGCAGCAGAAGGGCATCGAGTCGTCCGACCGCTCGGGTGTGGTGCTGGTCGACCACGCTCGCGAACCGCCGAGCGGCCAGCGCCGGATCGTCGATCCGGAGCACCTCGTCGGTCATCGCGAAGATCAGCTTGCGGCCTTCGTCGTCGGCGAGCAGCGCCCCCAGTCGTTCCCGGCTGTGTGCTTCCTGACGGGACTCGTCGGCTTGACTCGCGGCCAACAGCGTGCGGGCGAGGTCGACGGAGTCCTCGGCGAGGTCGAGATCGGAACGACCGGTCGCCACCGGCGCAGGGGAAGAGGACGTCGACACGCTCATGTATCCATGGAACACGTCGCGCACGGTCGCGGTCTTGTACGAATTCGTCGTTGCGAGTCGTCGAAATCGACCAACGCCGTCCCGACGTGCGCCGGCGGGGGATACTGGTCGCCATGCTCGACCGGTCACTCGAAGCGGTCACCGAGGTGCTTGCCACGACACCGCACGTGATGTTCTGCATCAAGGCGGCCACGGGCGAGTACCTGGCCGCCAACCAGGCGTTCGCCGATCGAGCCGGGGTCGCGGGTGCGGGTGACGTGGTCGGACGGACGGCGAGCGACCTCTTCCCGGCCGAGTTCGCGGAGCGGTACGACGCGCAGGATCGGGCGGTGGTCGAGACCGGACACATGCTGACGAACGAGCTCGAGTTCATCACCCGACCGGATCGCACGATCGGCTGGTTCCTCACGTCGAAGTCCCGATGGACCGATGCGGACGGCGAGGTCGCGGGTGTCGTCAGCGTGTCGGTCGACCTGCGGACCCATGTCGACGCGGATGCTCCTCATGCTCGTCTCGCCGCGGCGGTCGAGGTCGCACGGCGTCGGTTCGCCGAGCCGATCGAGGTCGCGGATCTCGCGGATGCGGCGGAGATGTCCGTCGCACAGTTGGAACGGAGCGCGCGGCGCGTCCTCGGGCTCGGCCCCAAGCAACTCGTGATGAGGTTCCGGTTGGAGGAGGGCCTCCGACTCCTGACGACGACCGATCTGCCGATCGCCGACGTCGCCCACCGGTGCGGCTACTACGACCAGAGTGCGTTCAGTCGCCACTTCCGCAAGGTCGTCGGCTCCTCACCCGCCGCGTATCGCACCGCCCATCGACCCTGACGGAGTCGGCTCGACGAGTCCACGCCACGATGGGGAGATTTTCGTGGACCGCCGGGAGGATCGTATGGTTGTACACCACAACCATCGAGAGGGGATCGCCGTGGCGATGACAGAGAATGCGCCGACGACGGTGCCGGTGAACGAGACGCCTGCCGATCCGGTGGAAGCCGTTCGCGAATGGCTCGGCGAGAACTGGGACCCCGATCTGACCGTCGCCGAATGGTGGGAGCGGCTCGGCCTCGCCGGCTGGGCGTCCCCGATCCTTCCGAACGACGCGTTCGGACGCGGGCTGTCACGCTCCGACTCGGTCGCCGTGATGCGCGAGATCGGATCGTTCGGTGCGCTCGGCCCGCCGAGTGGACTCGGGCTGTTGCTCGCCGCTCCGACGATCGCCACCCACGGAACTCCCGAACAGATCGCCGAGCACGTGCGCGACATCGTGACGGGTCAGAAGGCGTGGTGCCAGCTCTTCAGCGAGCCGGGTGCAGGATCGGACCTCGCCGGACTCTCCAGCCGCGCCGAGAAGGACGGCGAGGAGTACATCGTCAACGGGCAGAAGGTGTGGACCTCGCTCGGTCACACCGCCGACATGGGCATGCTGATCGCGCGCACGAACGTCGACGTTCCGAAGCACCAGGGGATCTCGTGGATGGCGATCGACATGGACCAGCCGGGCGTCGAGATCCGACCGCTCCACGAGATGACCGGTCACGCGATGTTCAACGAGGTGTTCCTCACCGATGCGCGGGTGCGCGAGTCCGATGTGATCGGTGGCGTGAACAACGGTTGGGCCGTCACGAACACGACGTTGCAGGCCGAACGGGCAGGTCTCGGCGCCGGTGGATCGGGCGGCGCTGCGGGTGCCCAGCCCGGCACGATCTCCAAGCAGCTCGAACGTCGCGCCGGTGATCTCGTCGCGCCGGTCGATCCGAAGAAGGCATCGCGTCGGGCGGCCACGCCCGCAGCGCGATCCAACGACCAGATGCTCGTCGGTTTCGCCCGCTCGGAGGGCAAGCTCGACGACCCGTCGATCCGGCAGGATCTGATGCGGCTGCACATCCTCAACCAGATCGGCAAGTTCAACGGGCAACGGCTCAAGGCGCTGCGCACGTCCGGCCAGGACATCCCCGGCATGGCGAACATCTCGAAGCTCTTGATGAGCGACACGGTGCGCCTCACCCGCGACCTCGGGCTCCGGATCGTCGGAGCATCCGGGATGCTGCACGCCTACACCGACGAACAGCGCGAGTCGCTCAATGCCGCGACCGGCAACCCGATGCTCGGGATCGTCACCGGAACGGCGCTGTACGCGCAGGCGCCCCCGATCTACGGCGGAACCGATCAGATCCAGCGCAACATCATCGGTGAACGTGCGCTCGGACTCCCGAAGGAACCGAACGACGACAAGGTCCGCCCCTTCTCGGACCTCCCCAAGAACGTCTGACGCAACAACGAGGATTGACGGTGCCGATTTGGGGTAGACCAGGATCATGAAACTCCTCATCGGAATCATCGTCGGAGCGGCCGTCGGGGGATACCTCGCGGCCAACATGACCGAGCAGCAGCGCTCGAAGGTCGGAAGGGCCGCCGGAAATGCGGCGAGCACCGTCACCCAGTCGAAGGTTGCGACCGCCGTGGTCGACAACGCATCGAAGGTGACGGACAAGGTCACCGATCGGGTGGCCGGCGTCGTCGACAACGCCGGAGACAAGGTCGCCGACACGATCGCTGCCGACGACGACGCGCCGGTCGTCGACACCACCACGTCCGCCATCTGACACGCCGCGCCACCCAACGGCGGCGGGCGAGGTGACGTTCAGCGCTTGTTGGCGCGCTTGTACCGGTGGACCGAGAGTGGTGCGAACACCGCGATCGTGGCGACCACCCAGATCAGTGTGTAGACGATCGGGTGCTCGAGCGGCCACACGTCGGGTGACGGTGCGTCCGGCGGGATGTTGCCGAAGAGCTCGCGAGCGGCCTGGGTGACCGACGAGACGGGGTTCCACTCGGCGAACGTCTGGAGTGGTCCGGGAAGGCTCTCCGCGGGGACGAACGTGTTGGCGATGAACGACAGCGGGAAGATCACCATGAACGACGCGTTGTTGATCACCTCGACGCTCGGCACGAGCAGGGCGATGTAGGCCATCACCCACGACACGGCGTACGCGAACAGAAGCAACAGCACGAACCCGGCGATCGCGTCGAGGAAGGAGTTGCGGATCCTCCACCCGACCAGGAGGCCGGTGATCGCCATGATGATCAGCGACAGCAGGTTGTAGACCACGTCGCTGATCGTTCGTCCCGCGAGCACCGCCGAACGCGACATCGGGAGCGAGCGGAAGCGGTCGATGATCCCCTTCTGCATGTCCTCGGCGATCCCCGCCCCGGTGAACGTCGCACCGAACATCACCGACTGCACGAAGATTCCGGCCATCAGGAACTCGCGGTAGCTCGACCCTGCGATCGCGATCGAGTTGCCGAAGACGTAGCCGAACAGCAGCACGAACATGATCGGCGACATGAGGACGAACACCATCACCTCGGGCACGCGCTTGATCTTGATCACGTTGCGCTTCGCGATGACGGTGGTGTCGGCCAACATGGCCGTGACGGCGCTCATGACGTCGCTCCTTCGGTCGATGTCCCGAGCGACTCGGTGTCGCTCGCCGTGTCGGGGTGGTCGTCGTCGGCATGGCGACCGGTCAGCGTGAGGAAGACGTCGTCCAGCGTCGGTCGGCGGAGCCCGACGTCGTTGATCGCGATCCCTTCGTCGTCGAGTGCCCGGAGCGTCGAGGTCAGCGTTGCGGCACCGCCCGAGATCGGCGCGAGCAGCCGACGGACGGGCTCGTCGACTTCGACCTCGCCGACCGCGTGACGGGCGAGGACCTCCCGCGCCCTGGCGAGTTGATCGGCCTCGGTGACCGTGACGTCGATGCGGTCACCGCCGACCTGCGACTTGAGTTCGTCGGACGTTCCGCGGGCGATCGCGGTTCCGTGGTCGATCACGACGATGTCGTCGGCGAGCTGGTCGGCCTCTTCCATGTACTGCGTGGTCAGCAGCAGCGTCGTGCCCTTGGCGACCAGCTCGCGGATCACGGCCCAGAGTTCGATGCGGCTGCGCGGATCGAGCCCCGTCGTCGGCTCATCGAGGAAGAGCACCGGCGGTTCGGCCACGAGCGCTCCGGCGAGGTCGAGTCGACGACGCATGCCCCCGGAGTAGGTCTTGACGGGTCGATCGCCGGCCTCGACCAGGTCGAATCGTTCGAGGAGTTCGCGCGCCCGAGTCCTGGATCGCTTCCGACCGAGTCGGTACAGCCGGCCGATCATGTCGAGGTTCTCGTACCCGGTGAGCACCTCGTCGACCGCGGCGTACTGTCCGGACAGCCCGATCTTGCGCCGGACCTCCCCCGGCTGCGTCCGCAGGTCCACCCCTGCGATGCTCGCCTCGCCCTCATCCGGGACGAGCAGGGTCGTGAGGATCGACACGGCGGTGGTCTTGCCGGCCCCGTTCGGGCCCAGCAGCCCGAGCACCGTGCCCTCGGGAACCGACAGGTCGAGGCCGTCGAGCGCGGTGACGTCGCCGTAGCGCTTCACCAGCCCGATGGCGTGGATCGTTTCGATCATCGAGACACGATACGGGTGGTCGGCAACGGTGCGAGAGTAGGTTGACCAACGTGTGGTCGTGGTTCGAGCGCGAGGTCATCGACCGCGGTCGACTCCCGCTGTTCCTGGCACTCCTGGCGTTCGTCGTCACCCTTCTGATCACGCGATCGATCACCGGCATGATCCGCTCGGGACGCGGTCCGTTCCACGATCACGTGTCGTCGTCGGGAACGCACGTGCACCACGCAGTACCGGGTGTCCTCCTGATCATCGGAGATCTCGGTCGAACTCGACCTGGACGCGACGCCGGTACACCGAAAGGAAGTTTGAGCGGGCGCTCCGACGCGGAGCGAAATTCGACGCCCGGTTCGGCAACAGGGTCACGTGGGCCTACGACTTCGTCGGTGGCCGACCCGAGCCGATTTCCGGACGGTCGACGACGGTGTCCTGATCGACCGTCGAACACGTCCGCATTCCACCTCGCCGGACATGGCCGAGCGGGTCGTCGCCGTTTCATAGTGTGCAGCCATGCACACGTTGCTCGCGGGCGCCGAGGCGGCGACCAGTGACATCGAGGTCACCGAGGCACTGATCGTCGGGCTGATGCTGGTGGCCGCGCTCGTCGGCATCGGGGTCAGTCGACTGCGGTTGCCGTACACCGTGGCGCTGGTGCTCGTCGGCCTGGCGCTCGGCCTCAGTGGGACGTTCCGTGCGATCGACCTGACCAGCGACCTGATCCTCCTGGTGTTCCTCCCGCCGCTGCTGTTCGAGGGCGCGATCAACATGGATCTCGACGACCTCCAACTGCGCTGGCGACAGGTGGCCGTCCTGGCCTTCGTCGGTACCGCGATCTCGGCGGCCGTCATTGCGCTGATGTTGGTGATCGTCCCCGGAATGTCGATCGAACTCGCCGTGGTGTTCGCCGTCGTCCTCGCCGCGACCGATCCGGTCAGCGTCCTCGCGATCTTCAAGGAGAACGGTGTGGTGTCGGGGCTGAGGACGCTGATGGAGGGCGAGTCGATCTTCAACGACGCGATCGCGATCGTCGCCTACATCATCGTCGTCGAGGTCGCGTTCGGCAACGATCCCGTGACGTTCGGGGACGCGCTCACGGAGTTCGGGACCGAGGTGGTCATCGGCGTCGGCGTCGGTGCGGCGGTCGGGTTCATCGCCCATCGCCTGATGGCCACCCTCGACGATCATCTCGTCGAGATCACCCTCTCGCTCGTCACGGCGTATGGCGCGTACCTGCTCGCCGATCGGCTCGGAGGCTCGGGCGTGATCGCCGTGGTCACATCCGGACTCCTGATCGGCAACTACGGAACGCGGCTGGCGATGTCCGCCTCGTCGAGGGTCACGCTGCGGGAGTTCTGGGAGGTGCTGGCGTTCCTCGCCAACTCGGCGTTGTTCCTCGTCATCGGCCTGGAGTTCGACCCCGGCGCACTCCGCGGACGAACCCTGGTGACCGCCATGGTGGCGATCGCCGGGGTTCTCGTCAGCCGGTTGATCATCGCGTACGGCCTGATGTGGCCGTTCACGCGGGCGACGTCCGCTCCGGTCCCGAGATCGTGGATGACCGCGATCTTCTGGGGCGGGCTCCGAGGCTCGATCCCGATCGCGCTCGTACTCGGGCTTCCCGTCAAGCAATTCGCGGGCGTCGATGCGGTCGCGGTGGTGTTCGCCGTCGTCCTGTTCTCGCTGGTCGTTCAAGGCTCCACCTATCGGCCGTTGCTCGACCACCTCGACCTGACGTCGCAGACCGACGAGTTGAACCGCTTCGAGGAACACCTGGCCGAGACGCTGGCGCTGCGCGCGGCGCTGTCGGAGTTGGAGACGATGCGTCACAGCGGTGAGGTCACGGCCGTGCTCTACATCGACCTTCGCAAGCGCCTCACGAATCGTCTCGAGACCCAGGAGGAGCAGATGTCCGACCTGACGACGAACGTGGAGGACGTCCGCAAGCGCCAGATGACGGTGTCGGCACGACGGCTGGCTTCGGTCCGGAAGCAGGCGTTGTCCGACGCATCACGGTCGGGACGGATCAGTGACCGCGTGGCACGCAGGCTGTCACGCGACATCGACATCGAGGCCGAGGATGCTCCGAACATGCTGTGGGAGGACCTCGCTGACGACGACCGGTCCGACGCCGATGCGTCGCCCGACGAGTGACCGGCTGCTCGCGCGGCGCACGGCGGCTGAGCTGACGAAGGGTCCTCGACGTCGAGCTCGTTGCGTCAGGCGCCGCCAGTCCCGGCACCACCGTCAGGTGCCTAAGGTGTGATGGATGGACCTCGCGTTTCATCGCCTCGCCGTGATCAACCGCGGGGAGGCCGCGATGCGCTTGATCAACGCGGTGCAGGAACTGCGCTTCGAGCACGGCATCGACGTCCGGACGATCGCCCTGCACACGACCGCCGAGGCGTCCGCGATGTTCGTGCGCGAGGCCGACGAGGCGATCTGCATCGACGTGGACCGCCCCGCCGACGCCGGGAGTCCGTATCTCGATCTCGAGGTGCTCGAAAGCGCGCTGATCGACAGTCGCGCCGACGCCGCGTGGGTCGGTTGGGGCTTCGTGGCGGAACGGCCCGAGTTCGCCGAACTGTGCGAACGACTGGGTGTCGTGTTCATCGGTCCGCGACCGGAAGTGATGCGTCGGCTCGGCGACAAGATCGAAGCGAAGCTGCTGGCGGAGCGTTCCGATGTGCCGGTCGCGCCGTGGAGCGGCGGCCCGGTCGACTCGATCGAGGTGGCCCGCGAGCAGGCCGATGCCATCGGGTTCCCGCTGATGATCAAGGCGACGGCCGGCGGCGGTGGCAGGGGGATCCGCCGGGTCGACGAACACGGTGGTCTCGACGAAGCGTTCAGGAGCGCCCGCGCCGAGGGACTCAAGGCGTTCGGTGACGCGACGGTGTTCATGGAGCGGGTCGTGTCGGACGCCCGCCATGTCGAGGTCCAGGTCATCTGCGACACCCACGGCACGGCGTGGGCGGTCGGCGTGCGCGACTGCTCGCTGCAACGGCGCAATCAGAAGGTCGTCGAGGAATCGCACTGCATCGTGCTGACACCCGAACAGGATCGGGATCTCCGCGCGGCAGCGGTCCGCCTCGCGCAGGCCGCCGGGTACGAGAACGCGGGAACGGTCGAGTTCCTGTATCAGCCCGCCGAGCAGACCTTCGCGTTCCTGGAGGTCAACACGCGACTGCAGGTCGAGCACCCGGTCACCGAACTCACCACGGGTCTCGACCTCGTCAAACTCCAACTGGCGGTGGCGAGTGGCGGACAACTCGTCGGGGACCCACCCCCGAGCTTCGGATATGCGATCGAAGCCCGGCTCAACGCCGAGGACCCGCAGCGGGGGTTCGCTCCGGCGCCGGGCACGATCGAAACGCTGTCGCTGCCGGTCGGCTCGGGGATTCGGGTCGACACCGGCGTCGCGGAGGGAGATGTCATCCCACCCGAGTTCGATTCGATGATCGCCAAGATCATCGCGACCGGGGCCGATCGCACCGAGGCACTGAGCCGATTGCGGCGGGCGTTGTCGCAGATGACCGTGCTCGTGAGTGGCGGCACGACCAACAAGTCGTTCCTCCTCGAACTGCTCGACCGCGACGAGGTGCGCAGCGGTGACGTCGACACCTCGTGGCTCGACCGGCTCACCGCCGAAGGCGGGCACCTCCCGACCCGCCTCGCCGACGTCGCGCTGATCGCTGCCACGCTCGATGCCGAGCAACTCCAGGCCGATTTCGACCGCGTTGCGTTCTTCGGATCGGCGAGTCGCGGGCGCCCCCAGGTCGAGACCGCGATCGGTCACACCGTCGAACTGCGTTACGACGGTGAGCCGTATCTCGTCGAGGTCCGACACGTCCTGGAACAGCGCTACGAGCTCACCGTCGACGGCGCCACGGTGATCGTCGACGTCGAACGGCTCGGCCGCTCCCGCAGCCGGCTCACGATCGGATCGACGTCCTACTCGGTCGTGTCCACGATCCAGGGCAGCGATCACCTGATCGAGGTCGAGGGGATCGCGCACCGCTTCTCGCGAGACGACGCCGGCGTCGTGCGCGCACCGGCGGCGTCGCTCGTCGTTCGGATCGACGTCGAGGCCGACGATGTGGTCGCCGCCGGTGACCGGCTCGGTGTGCTCGAGGCGATGAAGATGGAGATGGAGATCATCGCACCGGTGAGCGGCCGGATTCGAGACGTCTTCTCGATGCCCAATGCACAGGTCGTCGCGGGGTTCGCGTTGTTCCGCATCGAGCCGGAGGGCGACGATGGTGATGCATCGACCGGGCGCGATCGGATCACGTTCGACACGCTCGCCGCGGCGACGTCGCCGGGTGATCGAAGGAGCAACGGCTCATCCGCGGCGGATCTGGTGAGCGCATCCCTGCTCGGCTTCGACGTCTCCTCGGCACACGCATGCGACGTCGTCGCGTCGTCGACGTCGTCCGGCGACGGCATCGACGCCGAGGATCTGGTCGCGATCCTCGAGGTGTTCGCCGACTTGAACGCGCTGGCGCCCGAGCGCCTCGACGTGTCGAACGAGCAGCGGGCGGGGCGCGAGTACTTCAACGCCTATCTGCGCTCGCTCGACCCCGTCGCCGAAGGGGTTCCCCAGTGGTACTCCGATCGTCTCGTCCGGGCGCTCGCGCACTACGGCGTCTCCGATCTCGAACCGTCCGACCGGTTGCGCGACGCGGTGCACCGGATCTTCGTGTCCCACCAGCGACGAGACGAGCAACTCGCGATCGTCGCGGCGTTGCTCGACGATCCCACGTCGTCGCCGGGGCTGCGCAGCACGCTCGACCGGGTGATCGACGCCACGCGCCGTCGTTCGCCGGCCGTCGCCAGCATGTCCCGGTCGGTGCGCTACCGGTTGTTCGACCGACCGCACACCGAGTCCGCCCGTACCGAGACTTCGGCGATGATGAAGGCATCGGTCGCGGCGGTCGACGGGTCCCCCGGCGAGCACGCGGCCGAAACCGACCGGCTCATCGCATGTCCACTGCCGCTGCTCCCGATCCTCACCGAGGACGACGTCTTCGCGACCACCGAGACGCCGGGGCGCCTCGTCGAGATCCTCGTCCGCCGCTACTACCGGATCCGCGACCTCGGCCCGGTCACGACACAGGTGGTCGATGACCTCGAGATCTGTCGTGCGACGTACGTCCACCGTGGGCGGCACGTGCACGTGATCGCAGTGCGTGCCCCACACGATGCGTTGACTCGCGTGCTGGCTGCGCTCGCCGGCATCGCGGCCACCGTCCCCGCGACCGACACGGCGGTCATGGACGTGTTCGTGCCGCTCACCCCGACCGGGAATCTCGACACCGACGAACTGTCCGGGCAGATGCGCGAGCTCCTGGATCGAGCGGAGTTCTCCGAGGTCGTGCGTCGCGTCGCGGTGGTCCCGGCCATGGTCGGGAGCCGCGTCGACGTCCTCACGTTCCGGCGTGCCACCGCTGCGGGCGACCGTCCGTATTGGATGGCCGAGTCGTCGAATGAGGCGCCCGACGGGGATCCCGTCTTCGAGGAGGACATCAAGTTCCGCGGCTTGCATCCGATGATCGCCCGGCGCCTGCAGATGTGGCGGCTCGCGAATTTCGACATCAGCCCGCTCCCGGCGGCGGGGGAGGCGCACCTGTTCGACTGTGTTGCCCGGGAGAATCCGGCGGACCGGCGGTTGATCGCCGTCGCCGAGGTGCGTGACATCACCCCGATCCGTGACGAGGCGGGCAAGGTCGTGGCGCTTCCCGAGGTCGAGCATCTCCTCATCGGCTGCCTCGATGCGATCCGCCGAGTCCGGGGCGAACTCCCCGGGGCCGCGGCGCTCGAATGGAACCGGGTCATGATGTACGTCTGGCCGGTCGTCGATTTTCCGCTCGACGAACTGGACGAGGTCGTCCAACGCCTCGCGCCGCTCACCGAAGGCCTGGGACTCGAACAGGTCGTCGTGAGCGGTCGACTGCGCGACGACGCGACCGGCAACACGATCGAAACGGTGATGCGGATCGGGTTCGAACCGGGCCGTGGGATCACGGTCCGGATCACCGATCCGGCCACCGAACCGATGCAGCCGCTCGACGAGTACGCGCGCAAGCTGATCGCGACCCGCCGTCGCGGGCTCACGTACCCCTACGAGATCGTTCCGATGTTGACCCGAGCGAACGGGACGTTCGTCGAACACGACCTCGACGAGCAGGAACCCGATGGTTCGACCGACCGTCTCGTTCCGGCGGAACGTCCTCCCGGCGAGAATCCGTCGGGCGTCGTCGTCGGCACGGTGTCGACACCGACCGCGGAACATCCCGACGGAATGACGCGGGTCGCGATCCTCGGCGATCCGACGAAGGCGATGGGATCGATCACCGAAGCCGAATGTCGACGACTGCTCGCTGCGATCGACCTGGCGGCCGAACTCGACGTGCCGATCGAATGGTTCGCGCTGTCGGCGGGGGCGAAGATCTCGATGGAGTCGGGGAGCGAGAACCTCGACTGGGTGGCACGGGTGCTTCGTCGCATCATCGAACACACACAGGCCGGCGGAGAGATCAACATCGTCGTGGCAGGGATCAACGTGGGTGCCCAGCCGTACTGGAACGCCGAGTCGACGATGCTGATGCACACCAAGGGCATCCTCGTGATGACCCCGGACAGCGCGATGGTGCTCACCGGCAAACAGGCCATCGACTACTCGGGCGGTGTCTCCGCGGATGACAACTTCGGTATCGGTGGGTACGAGCGGATCATGGGGCCGAACGGCGAAGCGCAGTTCTGGGCACCCACGCTGGCGGGTGCGTGCGACGTGCTCTTCCACCACTACGACCTCACGTATCGCGCGCCGGGCGAACGCTGGCCGAGGGCGATGCCCACGGGCGACCCGGTCGAGCGTGACGTTCGCTCCGCGCCCCACGACGTCGAGGGCATCGACTTCTCGACCGTCGGCGACATCTTCTCCGACACGGCAAACCCGGATCGCAAGAAGCCCTTCGACATCCGGGCGGTGATGGCGGCGGTGATCGACGCCGACCACGAGCCGCTCGAACGCTGGCCGGAGATGGCCGACGCGGAGATGGCGGTCGTCTACGACTGCCGACTGGGTGGCTCGGCGATCACCCTGATCGGAATGGAGTCGCGGCCGCTCCCGCGCCACGGGGTCACGCCCGCCGACGGGCCGTCCCAGTGGTCGGCGGGCACGCTGTTCCCGCTGTCGTCGAAGAAGGTGGCTCGGGCGATCAACGCGGCGAGTGGTGCCCGCCCGGTCGTGATGCTCGCGAACCTGTCCGGCTTCGACGGATCTCCCGAATCCCTGCGCCGGTTGCAGCTCGAGTACGGCGCGGAGATCGGTCGGGCGATCGTCAACTTCGACGGGCCGTTCGTACTGTGTGTCGTCTCGCGTTATCACGGTGGCGCGTTCGTGGTGTTCTCGGCCACCCTCAACGACAACATGGAGGTGCTCGCCGTCGAGGGATCGTTCGCGTCGGTGATCGGCGGTGCTCCTGCAGCGGCCGTCGTGTTCACCCGCGACGTCGACGCGCGAACCCGCGACGACGAGCGGATCCGTCAGCTCGACGCCGACGTCGCGACCGCCGAACGCGACGGCACCGATCAGGCGGAACGGCTCCGCGCCGAACTGTCGTCACTGCGCGACGTCGTGCGCACCGAGAAGATGGGTGACGTCGCCGCCGAGTTCGACGCCGTCCACAGCGTCGAGCGGGCACAACGTGTGGGCTCGGTGCATCGCATCATCGCCGCCGCCGACCTGCGTCCCGAACTCATCGCGTCCGTCGCGCGCGGGATGGACCGACAGCAGTCGTAGCCGAGCCGGGCGTCGGCCCGGTTCGATCACGGCGTCCGGAGGAGGGCGCTGCAGAGCAGCCGCGTCATCGACCGGACGTAGCGGTCGTCGCTCCAGCCGAGTTCGTGGACGAGTTCGCGCCACGTGTCGAAGTGGGCGACCGCGTACAAGGTTCCGGCAGCGTCGTCGACGGCCCAGTCCTCGGCGAGTTCGTCTCGTTCGTGGAGGGTGTCGATCATCGCCCGGAACGTCGCCTGTCGGAATCGCATACGGTCGCGCCACGCGGCGCCGAGTGCATCGTCGCTGTGCTGGGCTGCTTCGAGCACCTGGGCAACCGGCAACACCTGCGTCCAGAAGGTGGCGTTGAGGTACATCGCGGCCTCGAGCAGCGCTGCTCCGCCCGGCGCGGCGTGCACGGCGGCGACGGACTCACCGAGGTCGAGCGTTTCGTCCATGTGGTCGACGAGCGCGACCAGGACGGCGGTGCGATCGCCGAAGTGCAGGTAGATCGCCTGGCGGGAGACCGAGGCACGGGCCGCGACGTCGGCGAGCTTCAGTTGCGCCCCGTGCTCGGCGAGCAGTTCCCAGGTCGCGCGCAGGATGCGATTCCGGGTTTCGGGATCCCCATATCCGGTCGTGGTTGACATGCTGTCAAGCTGACTCTACTGTGGTTGACACGATGTAAAGCAGACGGTGATCGGAGGCACGATGTTCGACGAGAACTTCTCCAACGCACAGGCGGCGGTCCTCGATCACTACGGGATCACGGTCGACGAACGCTGGATCCCGACGTCCGTCGTCGCCGGTGAGGCCCACGTCCTCGTGGCCGGGCACGGTCGGTCGGTGGTCCTGCTCAACGGCATCGGTGTCCCGGCCGCGATGCTCGCACCGTTGATCACCCGTCTCGACGGGGTGACTCGGTACGCCATCGATCTGCCGGGATTCGGCTTGACCGACACCACCCCCGACTTCGCGGACGATCTCCGAACCAACGCGGTCCGGTTCCTCCTCGAGGTGTTCGACGGGCTCGGTCTGGACCGTCCGATCATCGTCGCCAACTCGCTCGGTTCGCTGTGGGCCAGTTGGCTGGCCATCGATCGGCCCGATCGCGTTGCAGCTCTGGTCCACGTCGGTTGCCCTTCCGTCGTGCTCGACACATCGGCGCCGCTCCCCATGAGGCTCCTCTCGACTCGTCCGTTGGGTCGGCTGATGATGAAGCTCCAGCCACCGTCGGAACGCCAGGTCGAACAGCTCGCCAAGATGGTCCGCGAGGATCCGCTGCCGCCCCTGATCGCCCGGCTCATCCTGTCAACCGAGCGCCTCGACCGTTTCGAGGATGCCTTCCTCGCGATGCTGCACCGATTGGTCCGGCTTCGGGGCGGCCGCCCCGAGACAGCCCTCACCGC
>NZ_JBAVYV010000159.1:0-2158 GCF_049588435.1 Ilumatobacter sp. | reverse complement strand
CGCGTGCCGCGAGCCGATCAGCCCCACCGGCGAGAGTGGCCAGCTCGACGGCGAGCTCGGCGTCGGGAGCGGGCTTGAGGCGACTCGGCGCACCGTCCCACCATCCACCGAACTGACGCCAGATGTTGCGGACCACGAACTCCGGCTCGTCGTACAGCGGGCGGAGGTACGGCTTGGCGAGAAGGTCCGCATCGACGCCGACCGAGTGCAGGATCGTGTCGAGCACCTCACCGGCGTTCATCATCTCGACGACGTCCGCAACCAACCCCTCGAGCGCGCCGGCGATGTCGGTCAGCATCTCCTCGATGCGATCCGCGCCGCCGACCGGCAGGCCGTGCGCGGGAAGCAGGATCTCCGGGCGGCGCGACGCCATGTCGCGCAACGCAGCCGCCCACTCGATCGGATAGCGCTGCACCTTCTGTGGATTTCCGGCGTTGGGAAAGTTCCAGATCACGAAGTCGCCCGCGAACAGCCACTTCTCCTCGGGCATCCACCCCCAGAGGTGATCGTCGGTCTCGCCACGCGCGTGGTGGAGTTCGATCGTGCGGTCACCCACGCTCAAGGCATCACTTCCGCCGACCACGCGGGTCGGCTCGAGCGTGTCGGCGGGGATGAAGTCGGGAGCACCGTCACCCATCGCGAAGTCGCCGCGCACGCCGCCGAACTGGCGCGCGTTGATCAGCACGTTCCAGTCGTTCGTGTAGCGGTAGCGGTCGAATCGGCGCTGCACGTTCTCGTGACCGACCACCGTGATGTCGTCGTAGGCCGCGTCGAACGCGACCGAACCACCGACGTGATCGGCATGTCCGTGCGTGTACACGATGTGCGACACCGGCGACGACGACCACCCCTGGATCGCTCCGACGACCGCGGCCCCCGTGTTCGCGTGCGATGCGTCGAACGCGACGAGGCCGTCGCCCGAATCGACCACGACGCTGTGGCTGAACGACTCGACCACTGCCAGTCCGTCGGCGACTTCGCTCAACTCGTTCGTGATCCGGTTGAACGGTTTGTCGACGTCCCCGCTCTCGATGATCGACGCCGAGAGTTCGAGGAGATCGTCCATGCCGCCGACGCTACGCCACCGCGCAAGAGCGAGCGGGAAGAGGACGCCTCGGTCACGATCCGCTAGACCATTGACCCATGGATCACGACCAGCGCGCCCCGCGGATCCACAAGATCAACTTCACCGACCTGTTCCACCTCGAGCCGCACGGACCCGACACCTACGTCGGAATCGTCGCTCGATACCCGTGGGGAGGACGGCTGTTCGGCGGCCAGGTCGTCGCACAAGCGTTGCGCGCCGCGATCCACACCGTCGATCCGTCGCGTTCGGCGCACTCGTTCCACTCGTACTTCATCCGCCCCGGATCCCCCGACGAGCCGATCCGCTTCGAGGTCGAGCGCCTGCGCGACGGCCGCTCGTTCACGACTCGTCAGGTCGTCGCCCGCCAATCGGGCGGAGCGATCCTGAACGCATCGGTGTCGTTCCAGATCGCGGAAGACGAGGCCGACGCCCAGATCGCCGAACTCGATCCCGCGCTGCCGTCACCCGAGGACCCGTCGCTGCGCAACGACTCGTGGGGCGCCCTGCTCGACCGTCGGGCCGTGAACCTGCCCGACGGACGCGTCGGCTACTGGATCCGACTGACCGCAGACCTCGGCGATGACCCGATCAACCACATCTGTGGGCTGACGTTCATGTCCGACGCGGCACCGTTCCGCGCCGGGCGCTCGGCTCATCCCGATTTCGCGAACGACGAGACCGACCGCACCCGCTTCGTGGGCGCCAGCCTCGATCACTCGGTCTGGTTCCATCGTCCGTCGCGCGCCGACCAATGGCACTGGTTCGACACCCGCTCCCACGGTCTTGCAGGGGGACGCGGGCTCGCCACCGGTGACGTGCTCCGTGACGACGGCACCCACGTCGCGACGATCGCCCAACAGATCCTGCTCCGTCGCAACCGGAACACGTGACCGAGGGGGCTGCGGTGAGCGACTCGTCCGGCAGAGCCGATCCGATTCGCTGCGGATGGCCGACCGACGATCCGCTGTACCTCGACTCTCACGACACCGAGTGGGGTCGCCCGACCACCGATCCGACACGGCTGTTCGAGAAGATCTGCCTCGAGGGGTTCCAGTCCGGGCTGAGTTGGAT
>NZ_JBAVYV010000158.1:0-4591 GCF_049588435.1 Ilumatobacter sp. | reverse complement strand
CAGCCGTGCAACGGTGGCCCCTGGGGCGCCTGGCCCGGTGCGAACGCACCGAGTTGGGCGGCACCGGCAGGCGACCAGACCTGCGACACGGCGGCGCGTCGTGACGGGCGAGACCCGAACAACACCGCGGCGAGACCGAGGAGAATTCCAACGAGCCCCGCGGCGAGGCCTCCGACGCGCAGCACCGCCACTCCCTCCGTCGGGTCCGGTCCGATCGCGACGACGAACAGGTCATCGCCGGGCGACTCGACGCGGATGACGTGAGAGGTCGCGTCGGCGATGTCGATGCTGAAGGTCGCAGTTCCGACGAAACCGTCCTCGTCGTAGTCGAGACCCGTTCCGGCAGGTTCGAGGGCGACGGCTTCCCCGTCGGCGTCGACCACGGTGATCACCGGATCGAGCGGTTGCGTTCCTGCGTCGTAGTCGCCGACGACATCGCAGTCCCCTCGGATCCCGTCGAGTGTTCCAGCCGATTCGACGAAGACGAGATACTCCCCCGACTCGGCGAAGTCGAGTGTGGTGTCACACCCGACCGGCGCGCGGGCGAACCCGGCGACATCGTCGCTCAACCGAGCGGAACCGAGTCCCCACAGGACCACGGCAGCGAGAGCTCCCGCCACGATCAGGAGCACCCCCAGCACGATGAGCCGGGGGCTTCGACGCGACGACGTCGTCATCTCAATCTCGTGAGCTCTTCTCGAGTCGATCGACGACCAGGTCGATCCGGTCGTCGGGTTGCACGACGGCGACCCGGACGAATCCGGCCCCGTCAGGCCCGTAGAACTCACCGGGGCTGACCAGCGCTCCCCCGTCCTGGGCGAGACGGCGCGTGAGGTCCCATCCGTCGTCGGTCGGCATCCAGAGGTAGAACGCTCCGTCGGGCATCGGGACGCGAGTACCGGACCAGTCGGAGAGCACGTCCGCCATCCGCTGCAGCCGCTCGAGGTATCGGGCGCGCTGGACCGTGACGTGATCGTCGTCGTCGAGGGCGACGGTCGCAGCGGCCTGGACCGGCCCGGGCACGAGCAGACCGGCGTGCTTGCGCACCTCGCGCAGGTAGTGGACAATCTCGGGGTCACCGGCGTAGAACCCGGCTCGGGCCCCGGCGAAATTGGAGCGTTTCGACAGCGAGTGGACTGCGACGACACCGTCGTGTCCGTGTTCGAGGATCGTGCGCCCGCGACCGGACCAGGTGAACTCGATGTAGCACTCGTCGGAGAACACGGGGATGCCATGGCGGCGACCCCACTCAGCGACGGCGCCGAGGTCGTCGAGGCCGCCGGTCGGGTTGCCGGGACTGTTGATCCACAGCAACAGTGCTCGCTCGACGTCGGCGGGATCGACCGTGTCGAGATCGACGCCACCGTCGGGACGCATCGCCACGGGCACGGCACGCAGGCCGGCGAGCCGCGCACCCATCGCGTAGCTCGGATACGAGATCGCCGGGAACAGCACGGTGTCGCGACCTGGATCGCGCAGCCCCATGAACTGCGGGAGCAATGCGACGAACTCCTTCGAGCCGACCGTCGCTCCGATCTGCGCCGAGTCGACCACCACATCGAAGCGTCGGTCGAACCAGCGCGCGATCGCGGCGTGGTACTCGGGCGTGCCGACACTCGGGGGATACGAGCGCTCCGTCCCGCTCGACGAGAGGGCGGCGATCACGGCGTCCGGCGGTGGATCGAACGGGGTGCCGATCGACAGATCGACGATCGAATCGTGACGCTCGAGGATGTCGGCCTTGAGGTCGTTGAGACGATCGTACGGATACGGAGGCGGGACGAATCCGGCTGCGGTCATGGTGTCGTCGTCTCCTCCCTCGGTATCGACCCGTCGGTGATGAACTCGCTGAGTCGTCCGGCGGACGGATCCGACAGACGGGCACGCAAGGTCCATTCGGTCTCGCCGTCAGTCACGGCCACGACCTCACCCTCGCGGTGCACCGCCGCGAGCACGTCGCCCCGGTCGTACGGGATCACGAGTTCGTACACGACGGCGAGCGAACGCAGCCGATCGCCGATCACACGGAGGAACTCCTCGGTTCCGTCGCCGGTCCTCGCGCTGACCGCGACGGAGCCGGGATGGGCAGCGAGCAGTTCCTTCGCGGGACCCGGGGCGATGTCCGCCTTGTTGATCACCAGCAACTCGGGTACGTCGGCAGCCGAGATCTCGCGCAGCACCTCGTGCACCGCAGCGATCTGCAGGTCGGGGTCGGGGGCGCTGGCGTCGACGACGTGGACGAGGTAGTCGGCGCGGGACGCCACCTCGAGCGTCCCCTTGAACGACTCGACCAGTCCGTGCGGCAAGCGGCTGATGAAGCCGACCGTGTCGGTGAGCAGCACCGGCTCACCACCGGGCAGTGCGAGGCGACGCGTCGTCGGGTCGAGGGTGGCGAAGAGCCGATCTTCACTGAGGACACCGGAGTCGGTGAGGCGGTTGAGCAGCGTCGACTTGCCCGCGTTGGTGTATCCGACGATCGCCACCGAGGCGAGCCCACTGCGCTGGCGACCCTGGCGCTGCAGCGCACGGGTGTCGGCGAGAGAAGCGAGTTCGCGCTCGAGCTTGTTGATCCGCTTCATGATCCGCCGACGATCGGTTTCGATCTTCGTCTCACCGGATCCGAAACGACCCCCGACACCACCACGCTGCTGGGAGAGCTTCGCCTTCGCTCCGCGCCGCAAACGGGGCAGGAGATAGCGCAGCAGCGCGAGTTCGACCTGCGCCTTGCCCTCCATCGTGTGCGCGTTCTGTCCGAAGATGTCGAGGATCACCGCGGTGCGATCGATCGCGGTACGTCCGAGCAGCTTTTCGAGGTTGAACTGTTGTGCCGGTGCCAGTTCGTTGTCGAACACGACGGTGTCGGCGTCGACCGCCAGACACAGCTCCTTGAGCTCCTCTGCCTTGCCCTTGCCTAGGTACCAGGTGTGATCCGGTGAATCGCGCCGTTGGACGAGGCGCGCGACCTCGTCGGCGCCCGCCGTGTCGACAAGCAACGCCATCTCGTCGAGGCTGGCATCGACCGCTTCGTCGGTGTCACCCGGGAGCGCGACGGCGACGAGCACGATCTTCTCGCGGATCGTCCGGTCGATCAGCGTGCCGGCGAGCGCTTCGTTGTACGGGGTGTTGGGTTCGGTCACGGGTGGTCGATCTCGATCGTTGCAATGAGGGCCGCTGGGCCGGTGAGGATGGCGCGCGGGGCGTCATCGTTCGTGAGTGCGACGGTCGCCGTGCCGCCGTCCATGTGGACGACCACTTCGTCGTCGATCGGTGTGGCCAGGCCCCAGGATCGCGCTGCGAGGGCCGCCGCACAGGCGCCGGTCCCGCATGCTGCTGTGATTCCCGCACCGCGCTCGTGGACGCGCATCGTGATCGCGTTGGTCTCGGGACCCGGTTCGACGATCTCGAGGTTCACCTGCGGCACCTTCGCGCCGAGGTCGGACAGGTCGACGACGGCGACCTCGTCGACACCGACGACCGAGTGCGGGTTTCCCATCGACAGGTGCGCGACTGGCCGATCGGGGTGACATCCCAGTGTGGCCCATCCGTCCGGCTCGTCGAGCGGCGTCACCTCACCCATCTCGACCTGGGCGTTGATCACCGCAGGATCGTCGGTGGCCGTGAGGACGACGGTGCGATCGCCGGCATCGGTGAGGATCCGCTGTGGCTCGAGATCACCGCGTCGGGCGGCGACGGCCTGTGCGAAGCAACGGATGCCGTTTCCGCTCATCTCGGCGACGGACCCGTCCGCGTTGAACAGGGTCATCTTCGCTGCGTACCCCGGCGCAGCCGTCGCGACGAGCAGTCCGTCCGCTCCGACCCCGGTCCGTCGATCACAGACATCGATCGCCAATTGCGCCAGAGCGGGTGCGGGCGTCTCGGGCGCGTCATCGAACAAGACGAGGAAGTCGTTGCCGAGACCGTGGTGCTTGGTGAGCGATCGGACGGTCATGCGCGCAGGGCGTCGATCACGGCCGGAGCGACCTCGGCGACAGGGTCACGTTCGACATCGATCCACTGTACGCGGGGATCGCGACGGAACCATCGCTCCTGGCGGACGGCGAACTGGCGGGTGCGGGTGATGATCATGTCGATCGCTTCATCCTTGCCGATCCGTCCCTCGAGATGTTGCACGATTTCCTTGTATCCAAGCGCCTGCGCGGACGACCTCGAGAATCCCGTCGCCGTGACACGCTCAACCTCGTCGACGAGCCCGGCATCGATCATCGCGTACACCCGGCGCTCGATCCGCTCGGCGACGACCGGTCGGGGACGCCGGAGTCCGATCTGGACCACCGGGGACGGGGGATACGCATCGACGCCCGGGCCGAACCGGCTGAACGGTCGACCCGAACCCAGCGTCACCTCGAGTGCCCGCACGACGCGGCGCCGGTTGCCCGGCTCCATCTTGGCGGCCGCGGCGGGATCGAGCTCGGCGAGCCTCCCATGCAGGGCCACGGTGTCGGGCTCGGAGTCGAGCGAGGCGCGCACTTCGGGAAACTCTCCCGGCAGCTCGAAGTCGTCGATCACCACGCGGTGGTACAGCCCGGTCCCACCGACGAGGAGGGCCCGGTGCGAGCGCTCCCCCACCGTC
>NZ_JBAVYV010000157.1:0-7324 GCF_049588435.1 Ilumatobacter sp. | reverse complement strand
TCACCGACCCAGCGACGGGCGATCACGTCGCCGACGTCGCGTCGGCGACACCCGACGATGCCGGCGAGGCATGCGGTGTGGCCGATGAGGCCCAGCGGGGATGGGCGGCAACGGCACCGCGCGAGCGCGCCGAGATCCTGCGGTCCTGCTGGTCGATCCTGATGGAGCATCAGGACGAACTGGCCCGTCTGATCGTTCGCGAGGAAGGCAAGCCACTGGCGGATGCCAGCGGCGAGATCGCCTACGCCGCCGAGTTCTTCCGCTGGAACTCCGAGGAAGCGGTCCGGATTCGCGGGTCACTGGGCGACGCGCCGTCGGGGTCGAATCGGATCCTCGTGCGTCATCCCCCCGTCGGCGTCGCCGTGATCGTGACGCCGTGGAACTTCCCCGCCGCGATGATCACCCGCAAGCTCGCTCCCTGCCTCGCCGCCGGGAACGCGGCCGTGATCAAACCGCCCTCCGAGACGCCGCTGACCGCGCTGCGGATCGGCCAGTTGCTCGGCGATGCGGGTGTGCCGGACGGCCTCGTCAACGTCCTCCCGACCGACGACTCGGCCTCCTGGTTCGACGCCGCTGTCGAGCACCGAGCCACGAGGATGGTGTCGTTCACCGGATCGACGGCGACCGGCCAGGCCCTGCTCAAGCGCAGCGCCGACCGGGTCCTGAAGACGGTCATGGAGTTGGGTGGCAACGCCCCGTTCGTGGTGTTCGACGATGCCGACATCGACGCCGCTGTCTCCGGTGCGATCACCGCGAAGATGCGCCACTCGGCGCAGACCTGTACGGCCGCCAACCGGTTCTTCGTCGAAGCCGGCGTCGCCGACGAGTTCACGACCAAGTTCGCCGCGGCGATGGCAGCGATCTCGGTGGGGAACGGATTCGACGAGGGCGTGGAATGCGGACCACTCATCCACCGGTCGAAGGTCGATGACGTGGCATCACTCGTCGACGACGCCGTCGCCGCCGGAGCGGAGATCGTCGTCGGTGGGACCCGCCGCGACGGGCCGGGGAACTTCTACGAGTCCACGGTCCTGAGCAACGTCCGCCCCGATGCCGCGATCACCCGCGAGGAGATCTTCGCCCCGGTCGCTCCGGTCATCACGTTCGACGACGTCGACGAGATGATCGAGCAGGCGAACGACACCGAGATGGGACTGATCGGCTACGTGTACACACGCGATCTGCGTGTCGGACTGCACGTGAGCGAGCGGATCCAGGCCGGGATGATCGGGCTGAATCGAGGCTCGGTGTCCGATCCGGCCGCACCGTTCGGCGGGATGAAGCAGTCCGGCGTCGGTCGCGAGGGTGCGAGCGAGGGCATCTACGAGTTCTGCGAGACCCAGTACATCGCCCTCGATTACTGAACGACGCGTTGGTGCCAGGCACCGACGCTCTCAGCGGGTCAGGGTGCTGACCGCCCGGACTTCGATTCCGCCCCGTGGGCGCTGCGTGAGGGTCACGGTGACCGAGTGCGGCCTGGCCGTGTTCATCACCTCCGTAGCGATCTCCACCGCCAGCGCCTCGGCGAAGACCGCACGATCACGAAATCCCCACAGGTACAGCTTGAGGCTCTTCGATTCGATGCACCAATCGTCGGGCGAGTACTCGATGACCACCGTGGACAGGTCGGGCTGCTCGGTGACCGGGCACATCGAGTTCAGTTCGTCGTTGGTGAACGTCACCGTCGAGATCCCTGCGGGCGCCGGGAACACCTCGACGTGATCGATCGCGTGTCGAACCGTGTTGCCGAGCACCGTCAAATCCATCCGCTCAGGCTACCGACGACCGAACGACCGGATCACGGCACCATGACGATCGATCTCGATCACCGACTCGGTCCGCGGATCCGCACGGTCGGGCTACGGTGACGACGCACCACCATCTGATCGCTCCGATCCGATCGCTCCAGGGGGACCCTTTCGTGCGCAAGCCAGCCATCATCGCACTCGTCCTGATCGCGCTCGTGGCCGCCGCGTGTTCCAGCGCCGACCCGACGTCCGACTCCGCCTCCGGTACCGAGGTTCCTGCGAGCGAGGCGCCCACACCGGAGACCGATCCGGAACCGATCTCCTCCACGGGACCCGACGCCGTGGACACGACCATCGCCGCTGCCGAGGAGACGACGACCACGATCGATCCCACCGAGGCGCGCACGATCGAGCAGATCAACGCGTACATCGACGAAGCCGCCTCGTTCGACCAGGTCGCCGCCGACGCGCAGTTCCCCGAAGGACTCACGTTCGCAGCCGGAGGCGCACCGGGCTATTCACGCTACGTGTTCCGCGAGAACTCCGCCGGGGTGGTCCCGACGCTCGTCGAGGGCCCGCTCGACGACACGGTGCGCTGCCAGGACATCGAACTCCCGTGCTCGTACCTCGAGCTGAAGGAACTCCACGAGAGCGGCCGACCGATCCCGGACGAACTCTCCATGACAGTCGGCGAACTCGAGCTGCTCGTCGCGCAACTCGACCAGCTGAGCGCGTTCGCGCTCGCGCACCGCGACATCGATTCGGCATGCGCCGAGGGCTTCGTGAGCGACCGCATCCAGACGGCCAACATGGGCACCCACCTCTACAAGGGTGAGTTCATCGCCAACGGATTCGATCCCGGCCAACCCGAGATCCTGCTGTACGCGCTCGCCGACGACACGATGCCGTCCGCACCGCTCGGCCAGTGCGTCGACGGGGCGTGGACCGGAGAACCGATGCAACTGATCGGAACCTCGTTCATCATCCCGCCCCAGATCATCGGCACCGATCATCCCGAGACCTTCGCCGGACCGCTCGACAACTGGCACATCCACTACAACCTCTGTCGAGGTGCAAGCGAAGGCCGTGACTCGTTCCTCCCGCTCGCCGAATGCGAGGCGGCGGGCGGCAACTTCAGCGCATCGCTCGGGTGGATGATCCACGCATGGGTCGATCCCGACCACGACAACGATCTCGGCGTGTTCTCGATGTGGAACCCGACCGTCGCACCGATCTCCGATCCGACGGCGATCTTCGAGTCGCGCGAAGTGCGCGGCTCGGACTTCCCCGACGGTGCCGAGCAGTCGCTGATCAGCGATTTCGACTACCGCGGGGACCTCAGCGTCGCAGTCGGACAGCCGTTGTTCTTCAACAACGTCGACGCCGTCCCGCACACGGTGAGCGCCGGAAGCTTCGACACGCCGCTCCTCGACGAGTTCGATTCGGGCCTCCTCGACCCGGGCAGCAACTACGAACTCAGCTTCGACGAACCGGGCGTCTACAGCGTGTTCTGCAGCCTGCACCCCGACATGCAGGCTTCGATCACCGTCGAATAGCCCGATCACACGTCAGGTCGCAGCCCGAACGTGGCGCCCTCGTCGCGATTGGGTGCGGCTCCCGGGCGAATTCGCGACGAGAACGCCTGACATCCCCGTGCCGCTCGGCTCGAACGTCAGGCGGGGGCACCGAACTGGCGGTCACCCGCGTCGCCGAGACCGGGAACGATGAACGCCTGATCGTTGAGTCGGTCGTCGACCGCGGCGGTGAACAACGTGACGTCGATGCCACAGTTGCCGACCGTCTCGATTCCCTCCGGAGCACACAGCGCGCAGATCACCGTCAACGGTTGGGCGGCTCCGCGCGCCACCAGCAACTCGAGCGTGTGGACGAGTGACCCACCGGTCGCGAGCATCGGATCGACCACGATCACCGGTCGTTCCGCGATGTCGTCGGGCAACTTGTTCACGTACGGCTCGGGCTGATGGGTCTCCTCGTTGCGCGCGATCCCGATGAACCCGATGTCCGCGTTGGGCATCAACTGCTGTGCGGGTGCGAGGAAACCGAGACCTGCGCGCAGGATCGGAACGATCACCGGCTGGGTCGCGAGCCGCGTCGCCGGCGCTTCGGTGAGCGGGGTGGTCACCGTTCCGTCGACGGTCGGCAGCGTGTGGGTCGCCTCGGCGATCAACAGCATCCCGATGCGCTCGAGGTTCTGACGGAACAGTGCGTTCGGCGTGTCGACGTCGCGGATGCGCGCGAGCGCATCCAGCACGAGCGGGTGGTCGACGACAACGGTTTCTACAGCCATGCCGGAAAGACTGTCAGACTCCGAGCTCCTGCTCCGCTTTCAGCATCGCGTAGCGCGGCTTGACGATGCCGTCGATGATCTTGATCCGCTCCGGGAACGACGCGAACGCCGATTTCACGGCGTTCACCGTCAGCCACTGCATGTCGTCGAGTCCCCAGCCGAACGCCTCGTGACAGGCGATCATCTCGGCGGTCATCGACGTGTCGCTCATCAGCCGGTTGTCGGTGTTGATCGTGACCCGGAACCGCAGGCGGCGGAGCATTCCGATCGGATGGTCGGCGATCGTCGGTGCGATCCCGGTGTTCACGTTCGATGTCGGGCAGACCTCGAGCGGGATCCGGCGGTCGCGGATGTAGCTGGCCAGTTTCCCGAGCCGCACATCTCCGTCGGGGTTGACCTGGATGTCGTCGACGAGACGGACGCCGTGGCCCAGTCGTTCGGCTCCGCAGAGCTGCACCGCCTCCCAGATCGACGGGAGACCGAAGGCTTCGCCGGCGTGGATCGTCGAATGGAAGTTCTCGCCGTTCACGTGCTGGAACGCGTCGAGGTGACGGGTGGGCGGGAACCCGGCCTCGGGCCCGGCGATGTCGAAGCCGACGACACCGGCATCGCGATGACGCACCGCGAGTTCTGCGATCTCGAAACTGCGTGCGGCTTGACGCATCGCGGTCACGAGGGCGTAGATCGTGAGGTCGGTGCCGTCCGAGCCGCGACGGAAGCCGTCGACCACGGCGGTGACGACCTCATCGAGGGTGAGGCCCGCTTCGAGATGGAGTTCGGGAGCGAAGCGGACCTCGGCGTAGACCACCCCGTCGGCGGCGAGGTCCTGCGCACATTCGTAGGCGACGCGTTCGATCGCGTCCCGATGCTGCATCACCCCGCCCGTGTGAGCGAAGGTTTCGAGGTAGAGCACCAGGTCATTGCGCTTGGCACCACGATTGAACCAGTGGGCCAACTCGTCGGGATCGGTGGTCGGAAGATCGCCGTACCCGTACTCCGACGCCAACTCGACGACCGTCCTGGGGCGCAGACCGCCATCGAGGTGGTCGTGGAGGAGCGCCTTGGGAGCTCGTGCGATCAGATCAGCCGTCGACATGGCCACACGCTACCGATTGCGCCGGCTGCGTCCGGCGTGTCGATGCGCACCTCGAACGGCCCGCGAACCGATCATCAGCTCGTGGTTCAGCTCACCCGCTCGAACAGGTACGCGAACGGCGATTCGGTGTAGTCGACTCCCCGTCCCGTCTCGTGGAGCAGTTCGACGGTCACGTCGGCCGCGCGCCTCGGGACGAGGTGCGAATCGAGCCCACCGGTCTCGACCCAATAGTCGGCATCACGGGCGACGATCACCCCGTGCAACCGATAGCGCGGATCGAGCGACGCCATCGCCGCGTCACCGTGGCTCGGGTTGACCAGCAGGAACCCGCCGAGCCGCAGGTATTCCGTGCAGTGCTCGGAGATGAAACCGGCGTACAACGAGACGAGCAGGTCGACGGAGGCCTCGGCGATGTCGAGGTCATCGGTGTAGTCGTGGTGGATCCACTCGACCGTGGAACGATCGACGTCGACCCCGCGCTCGACGAGCAGCTCGCGGACGCCTTCGGTGTCGGTGAAGAACTGATTCGCACGCCGGTCGACGTCGACGTAGGTCACCGTCGGCCAGACAAATGAAGCAGAGATGTCGACATAGGAGCCGGGATAGAGCACCGAGTCGGCATCGACCGCGTCCGCGACCGCAGCGAAGAGACGACGCCGGTCGCCCACCGGCTGATCCTGCTTGTCCCACAACCGACGCGTCCGCTCGAGCACGGGCTCGACCATACGGCACGCTGGAGAAGGACCGCTCGGTTGCGGGCGACCTTCCTGTGAGCGACCTTCGTGTGAGCGACCTTCGTGTGGGAGTCGACCGGAGTCAGGCGGGAGCGGTCGTGGCAAGCGCGGCGAGCAACGAGTCGAGTTCCGCAGCGGGCAGATCGACCGCTTCGCCGTACAGCTTGACCTTCGGTTCGGTCCCGCTCGGGCGCACCTGGAGCCGTGCCCCGTTGACGAGCACGAGTCGAGCGAGGTTCGCCTCCGGATATGCCGACACGTGATCGACCGCGATCCCTCCGACCTCGGTCGGCGGTTCCGAGACGAGCGCCTCGACCCATGTCGCCCCGACCGACGGCGGGATCCTGACCGACAGTTCGGCGGTGACATATCGACCGAAACGATCGGCGATGTCGTCGAGCCGGTCCTGGAGCGTCACACCGTCGGCTTGTGCACATGCCGCGATCTCGGCCATCAGCACCGCCGCGGAGATTCCGTCCTTGTCGAGCGGTCGCGACGTCACGAGGTACCCGAGCGCCTGCTCGTAACCGAACACGAAGCGCTTCCCCTCGGCGGCCCGCTCGGTGGCGATGCGACCGATCCACTTGAATCCCGTGAACGTCTCCTCCGAGTGGACGCCGTGTGCTTCTGCCATACGAGCGAGCAACGACGACGACACGAGGGTCGTGACGACGAGACGGTCGTCGCCCTCGGTGTGACCGAGGATGTGGTCGGCGAACAGCCACCCGATCTCGTCCCCGCTCAAACGCCGCCACGTTCCATCGGGCTGCGGGATCGCTGCTCCGAGGCGGTCGGCGTCGGGATCGTTGGCCAGCGCGATCGCGGCACCGGATTCGGTGGCGGTTCGGATCAACAGGTCCATCGCCCCGGGCTCTTCCGGGTTGGGGAAGGCGACGGTCGGGAAGGTGCCGTCCGGCTGGTGCTGCTCGACGACCGGAATCGGCGGATCGAAACCGGCGGCGTTGAACGCCATCTCGATGGTCTCGGCGCCGACACCGTGCATCGCCGTGTACGCCACGGGGACCCCGGCCACGTCGGGGCGCAGCCGGACGTCGGGTACCGACGCGACGTACGCCTCCTGCCACGATGTGTCCAGGCGACGGATCAGGTGGTCGTCCTCACGCGCGATCGGAACGTGGAGCGGATCGATTCCGTCGATCGCATACGAGATCTGTTCGTCGACGGGGTTGACGATCTGCGAGCCGGTCTCGAGGAAGACCTTGTATCCGTTGTCGGCCGGTGGATTGTGCGATGCCGTGACGACGACGCCGGCTGCGGCATCGAGGCCCGTGATCGAC
This sequence comes from Ilumatobacter sp., assembly GCF_049588435.1. Classification (GTDB taxonomy): domain Bacteria; phylum Actinomycetota; class Acidimicrobiia; order Acidimicrobiales; family Ilumatobacteraceae; genus Ilumatobacter_A. Next base: position 140 of record NZ_JBAVYV010000157.1, on the reverse strand, counting down.
CATGCGAGCACCGGCGTCGGCTGGACCCCCGGATGGAGCATCGATCGAATCCCCATCGTGGCGAGCACCCGCGCCGTGTCGAGCGCGAACAGATCGCTCTTGCGTCGGGCATCGTGTGCGATGACGACGCCGCGCTCGGC
>NZ_JBAVYV010000156.1:0-9326 GCF_049588435.1 Ilumatobacter sp. | reverse complement strand
CGTTCAGCGTGTGTGCGTCACATCGCCGAGCAGACGGTGTCGGTCATGAGACGAGCGACGACGTAGGGATCCATGTTGCCGTTCGGGCGACGGTCCTCGAGGTAGCCCTTCTGGTCGACCGAGACCTGCCACGGGATGCGGATCGATGCACCGCGGTCGGAGACCCCGTAGCTGAACTGGTCGTAGCGCTGCGTCTCGTGGGCTCCGGTGAGGCGGTCTTCGACGCCTTCGCCGTAGTTCTTGATGTGCAGGTCGGCCTTTGCCCCGATCGCCTTGCAGCCGGCTTCGATGTACTTGTAGCCGCCGTCCTCGCGCATCTCCTTGGTGGAGAAGTTGGTGTGCGCTCCGGCGCCGTTCCAGTCGCCCTTGACCGGCTTCGCGTCGATGCTGATGACGACGCCGTAGTCCTCGGCGATGCGATGCAGCAACCAGCGCGCCATCCACAGTTCGTCGGAGACTTCCAGCAGACCGCGCGGGCCGACCTGGAACTCCCACTGACCGGGCATGACCTCGGCGTTGATGCCCGAGAGGCCGATGCCGGCCTGCAGGCAGGCATCCATGTGCTCTTCGGCGATCTGGCGACCGGTGATCGCGTACTCGCCGACACCGCAGTAGTACGGACCCTGGGGAGCGGGGTAGCCACCGTCGGGGAAGCCGAGCGGGCTCAGGTCGGCCTTGAGCATCGTGTATTCCTGCTCGATGCCGAACAACGGCTCGTGCTTCTTGTACTTCTTGGCGGTGCGTGCTGCGGCAGCGCGGGTATTGGTCGGATGTGCCTTGCCGTCGACGAGCATCACTTCGCACATCACCAGGACGTGGTCTCCACCGCGGATCGGGTCGGGGAAGGCGCGGACCGGCTTCAGCACGCAGTCGCTCTTGTCGCCCGTGGCCTGGTTGGTCGACGAGCCGTCGAAGCTCCAGATCGGGTAGTCGTCAGTCGGCTCGTCGAGAATCTTCGTCTTCGAGCGGAGCTGCGGCGTCGGGTTGGTGCCGTCGATCCAGATGTATTCAGCCTTGATAGCCACGTTGGTTGTCCTCGATTTCTTGATGTTGGTCATCGGTCTTCGTTGATACGGCCGACCCTATCGGCGGGTTCTGAGCCGGTTCTGAAGGCTGCCAGCGGGCAGTTGCAGACCTGTTGCCCGACTGTGAACGGCGCGTGAACGCTTCCGGCGTCCGGTGTCAGGGCTGTGTGACCGTGACTTCGGTGAGGTTCGGATCGGCATCGATCTCGGCGTCGGTGTCGAGGATCTGGCGCCAGTTCTTCTCGCTGAATCGAACGGTCTGACTCGCGAAGATGTCCGACTCGCGATGGCCGGTGTTCCCGTAGGTGAGGATCGCCGAGGCGTCGGGTTCACCGGACGAGAAGTCGACGACCATCACGAAGCTGGTCCCGTCGTTGACCGGGTAGCCGTCGCCGCGCAGATCACCGTTGGGGGTGACGAGCTCGCCGCGCGTCGGCGCGGGCTCACTCGAGTTGGCCAGGTCGGACCATCCAACGACGTTGGTGACGCCGTCGTGGCTGGTCCCGCCGTGGAGCGGAATCCGTTCACCGGAGCGTTCGGTGAACTGGGCGGCGCCCATCGTCGCGTCGACTTCGAATCCCGCCTGCGTGATCGTCTGAACCGCGCGGGCCAGCGCCTGCACGACCGGCGTCGGATCGGTGGTGAATCCGGCGGGTGTCTCGGTCGGGTCGGCGGGGTCGAACGGCTCGGAGAACAGCGGGCCGACGGTGGTGAAGTCCTGGTCGGCGAAGCGCGTCATCGTCTCGCGCCAGAGCACGGCACCGGCGCTGTCGAGGTTGAACCGTCCGTCCCACTCGTCGAGTACGTCGCACGCCGGTGTCAGGTCGACGGTCTCGGCCGGAAGCGCTTCGCTGTCGTCGTCCAGCAGGACCGCGTCGACGGGCACGGGGGCAGCCGCTCGGCACGCAGCGACGACCGGTTCGCGGAGCAGTGCGGCGGTCTGGGCCGTGTTGTCGAACGCAGCGTCGCGGAGTTCCTCGGCCGAGAAGTCGTCGTCGGGCCCGGCGAGGTCGAGCGGGTCGTCCTCGGCGAGCACCATCGCGTTCTGACGGGTGCGCATCGAGAGCGGCGCATCTTGCTGACCGTGCAGGACCGAGTAGTCGCCGGTGATCCTGAATCGATCGTTCGGGACCCAGAAGCTGTCGTTCGCGTTGAACACGTAGTCGCGTCGTTCGGTCTGGGGCTGCTCGTCGTACGGCACGAGGCCGGGGTCGCGGGCGCCCTCGACCTCCTCCCAGCGGAACCGGCTGTCGGAGCCGTCGAGGAGGATGACGCCTTCCTCGAACGCGGTGCGGGCGAAGCTCTGGCCGAGGAAGCGATCCTGTGCGTACAGCAGTTCGGCTTCGGCGGAGAGTTTCGGTGTCGCCGAGGTGTCGGCGTACCAGACGTCACCGTCGGCGCCGACCGCGACCGTGTTCGACTGGGCGATGCCCTGGTGGCGGGCATCGGTTTCCTGGAGCTCGGCGAGATCCTCGACATCGAGCAGGTCGGTGGAGAACTCGATCGCCTCGTCGTTGTCGAGGTTGGCATCGCGGTAGCTGAGGACGGTCTCGTTCGTCCAGGCGACGTTGGGGAAGTTGATGATCGGGCCGTACTCGCTCTCGTAGAGCCTGCGGGTCTCGGTGTCGATGGTGCCGTCCGGGCGGAGGATCTCCACGGCGTGTTCCGACGAGGTCATCTCGTGTGGTTCGCCGTCGATGAGGTAGGTCGTCGGCGACGCCGGGTCGAGGTCGAGCGTGTACAGCGTGTAGCGATGGCCCGCCGACGCCGTGTGTGACCAGGCGACACCACTCGTGTACCCCGTCGCGATGCCCGGCAGCCCCGCCAGTTGTACGCCGTAGATGTCGACGTCACCGGGGACGGTCAACTGGACCTCGGCGTAGCGCAGCGCGCCCTCCCACGGGAGGTGCGGGTTCGCGACGAGAGCCGAGCCGGTGCCGCCCTCGATCCGGTCGGCACCGATGGCCCACGCGTTCGAGCCGATGCCCGTGGGCACCAACAGCGAGAAATCGGGTTCCACAGCAGGAGCGTCGGGCTGGGCGTCGACGGCGGGATCGTCGGGGTCGGGCGGCTGAGCGGTCGCGATGTAGTCGGTGAAATTCGCGCCGCTCGCGAGCAGTGCGATCGAGCGTGCGTAGGCGTAGACCTCGATCGGGTCGATCGGCCGGACCCATTCGGCTCCGGTGCACCACCCCGGAAGGTCGCGTCCTCCCTCGTCGGCGAGGTACTGGTTCCAGCCGGTGGTGAAGGCCTCGAACTGTTCGATCACGGCGTCCGACGACGCTGGGAAGTCCACCTCGGCGCGGCCGATGAGGTCGAGCGCGCGCCAGGCGAAGTCGCTGTCGACATTCTCACCGTTCGCTCCCGGTCCGAGGTAGAGCGACCGCTCGCCGGTCACCTTCAGGATCTGGTCGAGCAACGTGCACCCGTACGTCTCACCGCTGACATAGCCCTGCCCGAACGAGATGTCGGCCCGATCACGTCCTTCGATGTGCGGGATTCCGTCGGTCGTCGTGCGAATCGTCGCCTCGAACGTGGGTGGGACCGTGGTCGTCGTGGTCGTGGTGGTGGTCGAGGTGGTCGTCGACGTCGTGGTGGTCGTGTCGGGCGATGTTGGCAGCGGGATCGATTCGGGGCCACTTCCCGGGCGGCACGCGACGACGAGGAGGCCGGAGACGACGACGAGTGCGATCGCCTTCGTCGTCCCCCTCAGCTTCCTGCGCACGGTGATCCATAGTGCCAGATCAGGGGCACTTTCGTTGAGCGAGAACCGCCGGAGTGTCCAAAATCTGAATCCGTCGTCCCTCGGAGGCACCGCTGGGAGGGATTCGGCTCCCGCGGACGGCCCGGTGGTCGACCGCGGACGCGGGGTAGTGTCGGCGCGGTGACGGTGCTTCGAGTCGCTCTGGCCCAGCTCAACCCCACCGTCGGCGGTCTCGACGGGAACCTCGCGATGATGAGCGACGCCTACGAGGCCGCCGAGGCAGCGGGATGCGACATCGTCGCGTTCCCCGAGTTGTCGCTGATCGGTTATCCACCGGAGGACCTGGTCCTGAAGCCGGGCTTCATCGAGGACAACCTCGAGGCGCTCGCCGCGTTCGCCGCCCGCACCGGCCGGTGTGCCGCCGTGGTCGGCTTCGTCGACCAGGACCGCGATCTCTACAACGCGGCGGCGGTCTGTGCGAACGGTGAGATCCTCGGCAAATTCCACAAGCGGCTGCTTCCGAACAGCACGGTCTTCGACGAGCAGCGCTACTTCACGGCGGGCTACGACTCGGACCCGCTCGAGCTGTACCTGATCGGCGGTGTCAAGGTGGCGGTCTCGATCTGCGAGGACATCTGGAGTCCCGTCGGTCCCGTCGCCACGCAGGCCGCCGCCGGGGCCGAACTCAACATCAACATCAACGGCTCGCCGTACGCCGTCGGCAAGGGTCGCCGTCGGGAGCGGATGCTCGCCACACGGGCCGCGGATTCGCACTGCGCGATCGTCTACGTCAACCAGGTCGGGGGACAGGACGAACTGGTCTTCGACGGCGGGTCGCTGGCCTTCGATCACGAGGGCACGCTGCTGGCGCGGGCGCCGCAGTTCACCGAGTCGCTGACCATCGTCGACGTCCCGGTTCCTCCCGTGTACCGCAAGCGGCTGCTCGACCCGCGCGGCCGGGTGACGCAGGCGATGCTCCCGATCGTCGAGGTGACGACGACGCCCGCATCTTCACCCGAGGTGTCCGCGACGCCGATGGCCGAACCCTTCGACGCCGATCGCGAGTTGTACGAAGCGCTCGTCCTCGGAACCGGCGACTACTGCCGGAAGAACGGTTTCACCGACGTCGTCATCGGGCTGTCGGGAGGCATCGATTCGACGGTCGTCGCCGCGATCGCCGTCGACGCACTCGGTGCCGATCACGTCCACGGCGTGTCGATGCCGTCGCGATACTCCTCGGATCATTCGAGGTCCGACGCCGAACTGCTCGCCGAGAACCTCGGAATCGATTTCCGGACGATCTCGATCGAGCCGGCGTTCAGCGCCTACCTCGAGATGCTCGAGTCCTCGTTCGAGGGTCGCGATCCGGGTTTGACCCTCGAGAACATCCAGTCTCGGTGCCGGGGCCAGCTGCTGATGGCGCTGTCGAACGAGTTCGGGTGGATGGTCCTCACGACCGGCAACAAGAGCGAGGTCGCCGTCGGATACTTCACGATCTACGGCGACTCCGTCGGTGGGTACGCGGCGATCAAGGATGTGCTCAAGACGCGGGTCTACGAGCTGTGTCGCTTCGTCAATCGTCGCGCAGGCCGCGAGATCATCCCCGAGAACGTCATCACGAAACCACCGTCGGCCGAACTGCGGCCGGACCAACGCGACGACGACAGCCTTCCGCCCTACGAGGTGCTCGATCCGATTCTCGAGTTGTATGTGGAAGACGACCGGACCGCAGGCGAGATCGTCGAACTCGGCCACGACGAGGACATGGTTCGCCGCGTGACCCGACTCGTGGACATCGCCGAATACAAGCGGCGGCAGTGTCCGCCCGGGGTGCGCGTCAGTCGCAAGGCGTTCGGCAAGGACCGGCGGATGCCGATCACCAGTCACTACCGCGGCTGACGGTCTGTCGCTTCCGATCGGTCAGTCGAGATTCATCGAGTCGTGGAGACGGTCGCCGGTCTCGGCGACGACGACCTTGAGTTGCGCCTCTCCGAGCGCGGTGAACGTCGCTCGGGATTCCGCACGCACGACCCCCTTGAGGTTCAGGATCCGACCGATGGTGACGATGTCGGCGTCGGTCTGTTCGACGATCTCGGCTTCGACGATGTGCGGCTTGTCGACGTAGACGGCCCGGTGGAACTTGGTCGACGTCTCCGAGGTGACCGCCCACTGGCGCCCGATCGCGATGCACGCCCATGCCATCGCCTCGTCGAGCACGGCGAGGCTGACCCCGCCGTGAACCAGCGTGGGAGCGCCGCTGTACGAGTTCGTGAGCGCGAACTCAGCGGTGACGACGTTTCGCTCCGTGTCGTGGAAGAACGGAATCCGGAGTCCGGCCTCGTTGGTGCGCTCGCACACGAAACAGTTGGTGTCGTAGCCGAGGTCGTCGTTGCTGAGCGGGATCCGAGCCACGTCGATGACCGTACGCGATGCCGCACTCGGTCTGGCCGCGGGTTCTGAGCGACACTGCATGGATGCCCGAGAGCTGTGCCCCGATCGCATTCGACGATGATCTGCGCGAACGGATGCGTGTACGTCTCGCCTCGCACGATCGTCTGACGCTGCCGTTGGACGGACGGCGCCATGCGGCCGTCGCGATCGTCGTCGTCGACTCCGAGGTCGGTGCCGATGCCGACGACCCGTTCGAGGCGTCCGATGAGGAGATGCGCGTGATCCCCGGCTACAGCGGTGGCCTCGACGGGCGGATGGCGGGCGTCGCCGGTGGAGCGGCGTTCGTCCTCTGTCGACGCAGTGCCGGGCTCAACACGCACGCGTCGCAGTGGGCGCTGCCGGGCGGTCGGCTCGATGCCGGGGAGTCGGTCGTCGACGCCGCGCTCCGCGAGACGATGGAGGAGATCGGATTGCATCTCGACGACTCGTCGGTGCTCGGCGTGCTCGACGACTACGCGACGCGATCGGGATACGTGATGACACCGGTCGTGGTGTGGGGTGGCAGCGAAGTCGAGTTCGACCCGAATCCCGACGAGGTGCTCGCGACCTATCGGATCGGATTGCGCGAACTCGTCCGGCCCGACTCGCCGCGGTTCGTCGAGATTCCCGAGAGCGATCGGCCGGTCGTGCAGTTGCCGTTGGGTGGTGACCTGATCCACGCGCCGACCGGTGCGGTGGTCCTGAACTTCCGGTGGGTCTGCCTGGACGGGCGATCGAGCGCGGAGTCCCGCGTCGTCGACCTCGAACAGCCGGTGTTCGCCTGGGGTTGACGGCGCTGATCTTCAGCGGCCGGAGTGGCCGAAGCCGCCACCGCGGTCGGCACCGTCGAGGTCGTCGGTGACGTTCCATTCGACGGTGGCGACGGCCTGGATCACGAGTTGCGCGACCCGATCGCCGCGCTCGATCGCATAGTCGGTGGTCGGGTCGGTGTTGACGAGGATGACCTTGATCTCACCGCGGTACGCAGCGTCGATGAGCCCGGGTGCGTTCACCACGCTGATTCCGTGCTTGAGGGCCATCCCGCTGCGGGGGAGGACGAATCCGCCATATCCCATCGGGATCGCAATCGAGATCCCGGTCGGGACCAACCCGCGTCCGCCCCCCGCCGCGAGGGTGATTCCCTCACGTGCGTACAGGTCGAGGCCGGCGTCGCCCTCGTGTGCATATGCCGGGAGCGGGAGTTCCCCGTCGAGTTGGACGATCGGGATCTGCACATTCACGCGTGCCGACTGTATCCGCAGCCCCCGCCCCGCCCCGATCCTGTCGCGCCGGGGAAATTTCGAGGGATCGTGACGAGCAGCGTCACGATCCGACGAAATTCCGACGGACGAGCCGCCGCTCCACCGAAATTTCGAGCGATGTGGACGGCCGGCGTCACGATCACTCGAAATTTCCCCGGGCGGTGATCGGGTCGTGTCGGGCGGGAGGGGTGTGGGGGTGGGGCGTAGAGTGGCGGGGTGAGCGATCTCCGGCGACTGATCTGCAGGGGGCGACCATGACAGCGTCGGATCGTCCACCGTCGGTGGACGCCCTCGCTCGGTCGTTGACGGCCTCCGGACTCCCGCACCCGATCTGTGTCGACATCGCCCGCGAGGCGATCGCGGCGGACGACGTCGACGGGGCGCGCCGCCGGGCGGACCATTTCCGGCGGACATTGCTGACCGATGTCGTCAATGCCACCGGGGTCCTGTTGCACACGAACCTCGGCCGTGCACCGCTCGCCCACAGCCAGGATGCCCGTCCGCAGACGGTCGAATTCGACCTGTCCAGCGGCGAACGAGGCTCGCGCCAGACCGCGGTCGGACAGTTGTTCGCGCGTCTCACCGGCGCGGAGGCCGCGATGGTCGTCAACAACAACGCAGCCGCGGTGCTGCTCGTTCTCGCGGCGCTCGCGGCCGGCCGTGATGTCCCCGTCAGCCGCGGCGAGAGCGTCGAGATCGGCGGGTCGTTCCGCGTTCCCGAGGTGATGGAACAGTCGGGCTGTCGCCTGATCGATGTCGGCACGACCAACCGCACCCGCCTCTCCGACTATCAGCGAGCCATCACCCGAGCCGACACCGATGTCGCGATCGTCATGAAGGTCCACCCGAGCAACTACCGTGTCGAGGGGTTCATCGAGGAGACGTCGCTCCCAGAGCTCGCCACGCTCGAGGTCCCGGTGATGGCCGACATCGGCAGTGGGTTGCTCGACGCCAACGTGCCGTGGCTCACAGGCGCGCCTCCAGCGTGGCTGGCCGGAGAGCCGGCAGCGGTCCAGGCGATCGCGGACGGGGTCGACATCGTCACCTTCTCGGGCGACAAGTTGCTCGGCGGTCCACAGGCCGGGATCATCGTCGGCCGAGCCGACCTGGTCGAACGGTGCGCGCGCCACCCTCTGGCCCGTGCGCTGCGGCCGGGCGGACTGGTACTGCGGTCGCTCCAGGACACCGCTCTCACCTACCTCGACAAGCGGGCGGCGACCGACATCTCGTTCTGGCGGATGGTCGGCCGTTCGATGGATGACCTCGACCGGTCCGCGGAGCGCATCCGAGCAGCACTCGAACAGGACCATGGGATCGTTCCCGCCCGCGTGATCACGGCGGCATCCGAAGCGCTTCCGGGCGCCGGCTCCGCACCGGGCATCACGATGCCGTCCCGTGCCCTCGTCGTCGACGGCGACCACCTCGCCGCCCTCAGGTCCGCTCCGATCCCGGTGATCGCGCGGACCCGCGACGGACGCACGCTGCTCGACCTCCGCACGATCGACCCGGCACAGGAACCGCACGTCGTCGCCGCGCTCGGCTCCGCGTTGGCCGTCACATGACCGTCGTCGTCACAGCGGGCCACGTCGATCACGGCAAGTCGTCGCTCGTCCTCGCCCTCACCGGTACCGACCCCGACCGATTCGAGGAGGAGAAACGGCGCGGGCTCACCATCGATCTCGGTTTCGCCCACACCGTGCTCCCGTCGGGGACCGAACTCAGCTTCATCGACGTTCCCGGGCACGTGAAGTTCCTGCGCAACATGCTCGCCGGTGTCGGCGGGGTGAACGCCTGCGTGTTCGTCGTCGCGGCGACGGAGGGCTGGAAGCCCCAGTCGGAGGAACACCTGCGCATCCTCGAGTTGCTCGGCGTCGAGTTCGGGCTGATCGCGCTGACCAAGGTCGA
>NZ_JBAVYV010000155.1:0-6418 GCF_049588435.1 Ilumatobacter sp. | reverse complement strand
GCCCCCAGGCGACGACCTCGTGTCGTCGGTTCGCGAGCTCACCAAGGGCCGGCTCGTCGACCGCTGTTTCGAAGCGTCCGGGGCGGCCGCCGCGATCACCTCCGTTCCGCGCATCACTCGCAACGGCGGCACCGCATCATTCATCGGTCTCCCCCAGGGCGGCACCGGCCTCGACATGGCCCAGCTGATCTATCGCAGCCTCACCGTGCGAGCGGGCGTCGCGCCAGTGCCCGAACTCTGGGCATCGCTGCTGCCGCTCCTCGAGAGCGGGCGGCTCCGCGCCGCGGGACTGTTCACCCACCACATGCCGCTCTCCGCCGGAGCCGAGGGGTACCGCCTGTTCGACGCCCGCGACGACGGCGTGTTCAAGATCCTCTTCGAGCTCTGAACAACACAGACGCATCGACCGCAACCAACCACAACGAGCCCTTGGAGGCATCGATCATGACCAGCACCAATTCATCAGGCACCCCGGGGGCCCGTCACCCCAGAACCGGCTTCGATCTCGCCGAGACCGACCGCCTGCTCACGACGACCAAGCAGGTACGCCGACGACTCGACCTCAGCCAACCCGTCCCCCACGAGGAGATCCTCGAGTGCATCGACATCGCCAATCCCGCACCGATGGGCGGCAACCTCGAACGCAACCGCTGGATGATCATCGACGACGCAGCGACGAAGCAGGAGATCGCGGAGCGGTACACCCGAGTCGGCGCCCCCTACCTCGACGGGCACTCCAGCGCGCCGCAGGACCAGCGCACCGAACGCGTCGTCGAGTCGGGCAAGTTCCTGCTCGAGCATCTCGCCGATGTCCCAGCGCTCGTGCTGGCAATGCGCCTCGATCGACCACCGCCCGCCGAAGCCCTCGGCTCGACCGCCGCCTACTTCGGGTCGGTTCTTCCAGGCGTGTGGAGCTTCCAACTCGCTGGGCGAGCACGGGGCTTGGGGTCGGCATGGACGACGTTCCACCTCGAGCACGAGGCCGAGGTCGCCGACGTCCTCGGCATTCCGCCGACCGTGACCCAGGTCTGTCTGCTCCCCGTCGCCTACTACACCGGCGACACCTTCACCCCCGCGCCCCGTCGACCGGCGCGCGAGGTGACCTATCTCAACCGCTGGAAGCAACCGGTCGAGTCGCCCGGCAGCAAGTTCTGACCCGTCAAGAAGGCAACAAGTGCGTCGGTCGCGTCGGGCGACGGATGTCGGAAGCAGTGTCATTCGTCGAGGATGTGCGTCTCGACCGGCATGGGTACTCCTCGATGACGGAATCGGAATCGGGGATGGAAGTTCAGTAGGCGCGCTCGAGCGCATGCTCCACGCTGCAGCCTGTTCGACGTAGCCCACGATCAGCCCAGGCTGCCGTCACGACCCGTCGGCGCGCTCGAGAATGTCGAGCAGCGTCTCAGCCGAATCCCCGACCGGCCACGGCGGATGCACCTGTGCCACGCCCGCGGAGAACAGCACGAATGCTCGGATCCGGGCACCCGCTTCGTCGTGGCCCAAGTCCCGAAATGCTCCTGCGATGTGCTCGAGCAATGTCGCGTCCAGCGCGCGGACCGCGCCGGCGGCGACGGGGTCGCTCCCGGCCCAATCGCGCATGGCAGCGTCGAGGGCCCCCATCGATTCCTCACGTGCGATCTGCGCGAGGCGCCGCAGACGATCCCGTGGATCGGCGTCGGCGATGGTCTCCACGTTCTCCTCGACCTGGGCGGTCCCGTAGAACTCGGCCAGCTCCTTGCGATAGGCCGCCATGTTGGGGAAGTGGTGGTAGAAGCTTCCAGTCGTCAGGTTCGTGGTGTCCACGAGCGCTTCGATCTTCACGCCGCGCACGCCGAACTCGCGCAACAGCTGCTGGCCGGCGAGTAGCCACCGCGTTTTGCCCGAGCCGGTCACCACGATGCACCCGCTCGGCGTGCTCGTTCGACCGCCTCGTCGACGATGACCTGACGCTCTTCGGGGGTCCAGGCCGTGGTCGGTTCGATGATCAGGCTCTCCGAGAGGTCGAAGCCGAGGAAGTCGAAAAGGTAGCGGAGGTACGGCTCCTGGTGGTCGACCAGTTCTGGGCTCGTCCCGTCGTACGCCGAGGAGCGGGTGACGATGAGCTGCGCCTGCTTGCCGACTCCGAGCGTGCCGACGTGGCGGCCTTCAGCGTCGAGGGTGAACGACTGGAGCGGCTGCACGACGACGTCGATCCACGCCTTGAGCGCGTGCGGGATGCTCCAGTTCCACATCGGTGTGCTCACCACGATCGCGTCGTGACTCGCGACCTGGTCGATCTGCGCGGTCACCCGCTCCCAGATCTCGGCCTGCTCGGGTGTGTGTGGTTCACCGAACAGCGGACCGAACTTGGCCAGCGCCGCCTCCCGACCGAAGACGACGACATCGTCGGACCACACGTCGACGTGCGTGACCGCGACGTCATCACCGAGAGCGGCGAGGAACGCTCGTGCGCATGACGACGACAACGAGCGCTCACCCTTCGGACTTCCCTCCACCCACAACATCGACCGCACCGACATGCTCAGACCATGTCCGTCGGACGGAGGTCGAGCCCGAGCCGGTGTCGGCCAGCGAGTTCGGCGGTGCGGTCCCAGTCGAAGATGACGTGACCCTTCAGCGTCTCGAGGTCGCGCTGGATGCGCTGCAGCGGATGGGTGTCGAAGTACACGCTCGCGCCGGCACCCTCGCATGCGGTCGACACCGCTTGGCGAGACATCTTGACGACCGATGCAGCGGCGAGGCGAGCGTCGACGCGCTCGGCCTCGCCGATGTCGTGCCCGGAGGTGAGCGGTGCCATCGCCTGGCGCCAGCGAGCGGCAGCGGTGCGCACGAGATCGTCGACAGTGGCGATCCGGACCTGCGCAGCCGGTTGCTCGGCGGCCTTGTCACCGAGGCTGTACGCAAGCACGCGGTCGCGCAGCCGGGTGCGGTACTCCTCGGCGGCACCTTCGGCTCCGCCGAGGGCCGGGGCCGCGGCGACCAGGGCGAGCACGGACATGACCGGTAGACCGGCGAGCCCGTCACCCTCGATCGTCGTCGTCGAGTTGAGCATGTCGCTGGCCTGGATCGTGCGGTGCTCGGGGACGAAACGCTCCTCGACCACCGCCGTGTTGCTGCGTGTTGCCCGCATGCCGCTGGTGAACCACACGTCGTCCATCGTCACCTCACTCATGGGGAGCACGACGAAGCGCAACTCGAACTCGGAGCCCTCGACGATGGTGTTGGCCATCAACCAATCTGCGTGTGCCGATCCTGTGGCCCACTCCCACCGACCGCTCACCATGTAGCCACCCTCGACCGGCCGCGACGTTCCCGTCGGTGCGAGCGGTGCCGGTGCGAACGGGGCGGCCGTGTCGGCGAAGAGCTCAGCATGGCCCTCTTCGGGGAACTTGGACAACAGCCAGGCGTGCATCATCAAGAACGACATCGTCCACGCCGTGGCCGGGCACCCTTGCCCCAACGTTCGCGTGACCTCGGCCAAGGGCTCGAGCCCGAGGCCGTGTCCGCCGAGCGAGGTCGGAACCACGATCTCGAAGAGCCCTTCCGCTGCGATGGCGTCGACGACTTCCTGGGGAACCTGTCGGTCGTGTTCACCTGCGCCGGCGCATTCGGCGATCAGATCGACCAATGATTCCGCCTTGTTGACCGCTGCGTTTGCATCCACCCTGCAAACATAATATAACTTATGTTTGCAGGCAAGCCCTGTTCCGATTGAGGAGGCCAGATGGACACCGAGGCACCCGATCGCAGCACCCCCAACGTGCTCGTGATCATCACCGACCAACAGCGTGCGGACCACGTTGGCTTCGACGGCAACGCCGTGGTCTCGACACCGAACCTCGATGGCCTGGCAGCGCGGGGTCGAGTGTTCGATCGGGCGTACGTCGCCAACCCGATGTGCAGTCCCAACCGATCGTCACTGATCACCGGCCGGATGCCCAGCAGCCATGGTGTGATCTTCAATGACCGCGCACTCGAGTGGGGGTCGAACACCTTCGTCCGATCGCTTCGAGCCGCTGGCTACCGGACCGGTCTCATCGGCAAGTCGCATTTGCAGCTGTCCGTCGACCGATGGGCCGTCCCCGACATCGGTGCCGACGCTCGCGCCGACGGTTACCCCGACTCGATGTACTCATGGGAGTTCGTCGAGCGGTACGACGGCGACGCCGAACCCGAGTCACCCGACGACTACTACGGCTTCGACCACGTCGAGTTCTCCACCGATCACGGCGCCCGCATGGCCGGCCACCACCTCCGCTGGGCGCTCGCCAAAGGCGCCCGCCGCGAGGACGTGTTCCCTCCGATGAACGCGGACGCGCCCGGCGATCGACGCTCCGAACGGTGGTGGCAGATCTACCGACCGCCCTACGAACCCGAACTCCACTCGACCGCGTTCGTCGGCGAGCGCACCGTCGCATTCATCGACGACGCCCACGCGCAAGACAAGCCGTGGATGGCATGGATGGCGTTCCCCGACCCACACCACCCACTCACCCCGCCGGGCAAGTGGTTCGACCGCCACGACCCACGAGACATCGAGCTCCCAGCAACCTTCGGCGACCCGCTCACCGGCGCACCGCCGCATCTTCAGGCCATCAGGAACCGGACGGAAGCCCCGTTCTGGCCGTTGCCATTCGGCACCGACGACCCTGTGCTCGTCCAGGAAGCCATCGCGGCCACCTACGGCATGATCGAGTTCATCGACCAAGAGATCGGCCGTGTCCTCACCCACCTCGACCACCTCGGTGTCACCGACGACACCCTCGTCATCTTCACCTCCGACCACGGCGACATCATGGGAGACCATTCGCTCATGGTGAAGGGCAACATCCACTACCAAGGCGTCGTGCGCGTCCCAATGTGCGTCGCCGGGCCGGGCGTCGTCACCGGCCGCTCCCCCGGCCTGGTGTCATCGCTCGACGTGGCCCCCACGATCCTCGACCGGTGCGCGCTCGAGCCGTATCGCGGGATGCAGGGCTCGACGCTCACCCCACTGCTGTCGGGCACTGCAACGTCGATCCGCGAGCATGTACTCGTCGAGGACGACCTCGACCCGAAGGTCGCAGCGCTCGTCGGGAACCCCTCACGTATGCGCACCCTGATCACCGAGGGCGTGCGCTTCACACGCGACAGCAATGGACACGAGCAGCTGTTCGACCTGCGCACCGACCCGAACGAAACCGAGGACCGCGCCGCATTCGACTCTCGGCAAGGCGACCTCACGACCGCCCTGGTCGACGTCATGCTCGCGGTCGACGACACCGGCGGCGGCGTCGGCCGAACACGCTCCGAGTAATCGGCCCGACCCTCGGGTGGTGGCTCGGGCATCGGCATCGTGTCGCCTGCGCTGACCGCGCGCATGACTCGATCACATCATCGAGTCGCCGCCGCCGCGATTTCGCAAAGGCTGGGGTGTTCCTTGTTCGGTGGTCTCCGGCCGGGACGGCCGGGTGTGGTCGTGACCTGGGTTCTGAGACCGAAGGAAGGTCAGGAGTCGGTCCACGGGTTCATGATGTCGACTCCGACGTCGGCGAAGTCGTCGACGTTTCTGGTCGCGATCGCCGCACCGTGGCTCCGACAGATCGCTGCGATCTGCGCATCGGCCAGGCTGATCGGCCGCCCAATTCGCTCCCGCTCCACGACGAGGTCGGCGTGGTGAGCAGCAGCGACGCGATCGAAGTCCAGGACGCGGCGCTCGAAGTCCTCGGTGAGCATTTCGTCGAAGACCTCGGCCAACTCGTTGCGCCGTCTGCCCATCGGCAGACGACCGATGCCGTACCACAACTCCGCAAGCGTGATCGCGGTGATGAACACCTCACTGGCGGACTGACGGTCGGCCCACGCCACGACCAACTCGTCAGGCTCCGGGCGCATCAGTTCGGACACGACGTTCGTGTCCCACACGATCATGCGAGCTCGGACCGAGGCCGCTCCACCCTCTGAGCCACCTCGAGATCGACGCCACCGATCGCCTCGAACCGCTGATGGATGCGGCTCCCGAGACCGACGTCGGTCGAGCCGCCCGCAAGCGCGCCAGCAAGAATCTCTCTCACTTCGGCCTCCATGGACCGGGAGTTGTGTGCGGCGCGAATCTTCAGGCGGTCGCGTAGTTCGTCATCGATCCCTCGGATCGTCAGTGTCGCCATCTCGTCACCTCCGTATCGCTTGCGCTGACAGCAATGCTAGCGCACCTGAAGGTGAACTCAGCGCCCGAGGAAGGCCGTCCGTGACGACCCACCCATCGCGCTTCGAGAGCGATCGGCGCCCCTCACAGAACAAGTCCGTGATCTTTTCGTGATCGCGAACCGCCGTGCGAGGGTCCGAGACAGCCTCGATTGCGGGCATTTCCCCTGCTCAGTGATGGTGCCCGGGGCGGGGTTCGAACCCGCATGAGGTTGCCCTCGAGGGGGTTTAAGCC
>NZ_JBAVYV010000154.1:0-3779 GCF_049588435.1 Ilumatobacter sp. | reverse complement strand
GTCGAGCGTCGTGAAGTAGTTGAGCACGTTGAAGCTGGCGACGGTCATCGAACCACCGACGTCATCGAAAGATGCCGGTGCCGGATTGGCCGGCGTGAAGGTGTAGTCGATCTCCGAGATCGGGCGGATCCGCCACGCGTCGGTGCCCGGCTGGCCGGCGAAGCTCCAATGCAACACGCCCGTCAGATTCGTGATCGTGTCTCCGCCACGGAACCGGTTGGTCGTCGACAGTCCCGAATTGGGGTAGAAGTAGGCCTCGTCAGAGGTGCCGACGACCGGATCGTTCTGGCCGTTGTTGTCATCGTCGAGAATGATCCGGCGGGTGGCGAGATCGTCGAGGAAGGCGGCGTATCCGGCCACACTCGGTGCGTTGTCGTCGGTGAACTGGTACGGGCGGGCGGTCTCGGTGAGGATGACCTGTCCGTAGCGGGCCAGTTCGAAATACTCGCTGACGACCAGCGTGTCTGCGAACGACACGATCATGCCCTCGATCGTCTCGAACGTCGCCTCGGCCACGGTGCTGCCGGAAGCAGGCAGATCGATCAACGTCGGGCTCGGTAACGGATTGCCCGAACTCTCCACGACCGTGGAACCGAATTCGACGTCGATCTGGCTCATCCCGAAGAACTCCTCGGGCGTGCCGGTGACGGTCACCTCATCACCGACCGCAAGCGTCGTTTGGCAATTGCCCCGGCAGAAAACGAAAATGCCCTCCGATGTGTTGGCGTCGCCGTCGACCTCGAGGTCCGGTTCCTGGATAAAGAAGCCATCGAGCACATCGAAAGCCGTGAACAGGCTGGTCACGATTGCCGTGACCTCGACCGGCGTCGTGATCGCCACGCTCGGACCGACGCCCTGGATCTCGTGGATTTGCACGACCGCTGGGGGCTGCGGCGGTGCATCGCAGCCGATCTCGCCGAGTCCGTCGAAGACGTCTTGGCCGAGTCCGGTCCATTCGACACTCGGGTCGAAGACGTCACCGGGGTCGGTGTCACCGTTCTCGATGTCGGCGTTGCGACAGAGGGTGTTGTTCAACGTGGAGAACAAGCCCGTTCCCCAGGCTGAGCCGGGATCGAAGCCGGCCTGACCGAATGCATCGACCACGACCCCGTCGTTGCGGAGCACGATCGCATCGTCACCGTTCCAGTTGACGGTGCTGGACGTAGCGTCGGCCACCGCAAGAATCGCAGGATCGACCGCCGGATTGGTGCCTGCCAGCACGTACGCGTCACCATCGGCAAGTGTGCCGCTGAGCGTCTGCGTGCTGGACGCCGTGGCGCTGCCGTTGCTGTACAGCTCCAGGGTGTACGTCGAGAGATCCACCGACGAACCGGTCAGGTTCGAGATCTCGATCGCCTTGTTGAAACCACTCCCCTCCACGTACTGCGTGAGCAGCAGGTCGGTCGACACTGCCGACGCAGGCGACGCGCCGACTGCCGTGAGCAGCCCGGCGATGAGCGAGGCAACGGCGAGGAGGGCGCTGCCCTTTCGAGAACGACGAACCATCGGGGATTCTCCAATGTAAAGCGGATGAGACTGAGCGGATCGAGCCATGGGACCCCACCGACCGACGACCATAGAGCACACGATCGGGTGTGCGTCGAAAATGGTGCCGACTCAGCCCCGCGGCTCGGCGACGATCCAACGGATCAACCCCGCGCCAGCACGCCACCGAGGCCGGCGCCGAGCCACGGGAAATCATCGCGGACGTCTTGGGTGCACAGCGACCGGTACGGCGGCGACTATTGAGCTTTCGGCAACCAGAACCAGCCCGACGTCGACAAATGTCGGTACGTGGACCCGTTCGTCGTGAGCTGTTTCCGCTGCGGATCAAACGGGAATGATCCGAGTCCGTTCTCCGATGTTGACCGGATCGGCATAGTCAGATGCGGTGATCGTGCCGAGCGATTCGATGTAGACGGCCAATGACTGCTGGTACGAGATGCCAATCTGGGTGAAGTCGTACGATTCGAACATGTCGTACCCGTCATTGCCACCAGCCAGGAAGTCGATTGTCGCGACCACGACGGGGTCGACCGACACGATGCCGCCGTCCTCGACGACGGTGGTGCCGTCGTCGAGGACGAGATCGATCACGCGCGAGCCAGCCGTGGCAGTCGGGTCATAGGTGACCGTGAGCCCACCCCACTGAGCGAACGGACCCGCAGCGTTCGGCAACCCCGACAGACCGTGCTCGACGGCGGCAACGAAGTCGGCCGTCGAGACTGGGTCGAGCACCGCCACAAAGTTGGCGAATGACGCGATGTCGAACGTGTCGAGCATGGAGATTTCTCCGGGCCCGATCACCGAATCGTTGCGGATACCGCCACCGTTTTGTAGCGCGACGTCGGGCAGTGGGGCACCGAACTCGCCGGCGCGGGCGGTGGCGGCTGCAAGCATGCCGTCGGTCATGAGGTTGCCGACGTTGGTTTCGCGGGAGCGGACGTCGACGCGGACGCCGTTGAGACCGACCTCGCTGGTGGCGATGATGTCCTGCCCGAGCTCTGCGAGATAGTCCGCGACCGGCTTCTCGACGTTGGCGAGCAGGAACGGGTCCTGCGGAGCTTCGCTGGTGACCGGAACGAGGCCGCCTCCGAACCCGATGACGTTGCCGTCCTTGTCGAAGTCGAGCACGAGACGGCCGACGTCGAAGTAATCTCCCGGCACCGTCACGACGGGAACGATGACGCCGTCGGCGTCCTCGGCCGTGAGCGGGTAATTGTTGGCGATGTCCTCGCCGCCGCCACCACCGATGATCGCGTCGACGTCGGTGAGCTCGGTGACGAGGTCGAGTTCGTTGTTGATGTCCTGCAGGTGGCTCGACACCAGGATGATCTCGACGCCTTGCGCAGTCAAGGCATCGACCTCGGCCTGAACGGCACCGGCGACGTCGGGGTCGACGATGACGTCGCCTGGGCTGGTCACCTCGTTTAGTTCGGGTGTGGTCGCGCCGACGATCCCGATCCGCTCGCCGCGCTCCTTGATCACGGTGCTCTTGGCGATACGGCCCTCGTCGACGAGCGCCTGCAGCGACGGCTCGTTCGAGAAGTCGAGGTTGGCACTGAGGAAGACGTCGTCGCCGCCCTCGAAGCCCTCGATGAAGTTGGCGAGTACATCGGGTCCGAAGTCGAACTCGTGGTTGCCGATGACGAACGCGTCGTAGTCGATCGCGTCAAGAGCGATCGTGTCGTACCACGGAACGCCTTTGTCGAAGCTGGCCTGGAGCTCCGGGCTGGCGAGGAAGTTGTCACCGGAGGTGATCGTGATCACGCCGGTCTTCGACTTCGACTTGGTCGGACCCGTGAGCGCTTCGCGGCGCAACTGTTCGACGACGGATCCGAAGCGGCTGATGCTGCCCGCGCCGGGGTCGGCGTCTTGCTCGCTGGGGAGGAGATCGGACTCACCGTCGTTGTTGTGTACCACGGTGAGCGTGAACTTCGACTCGGTCGGCTTACCGGCCGAGGCGCTACTGGTCACGCCAAGAGTGGCTGGTATCGCGATGGCTCCAGCCAGGGCCGCGCCGGCGAAGCTGCGGCGGATCAATCGAAGTGCGGACATCGAGCTACCTCCAAGTCTTCGAAGACACCCGAACCTAGCCGCTCCGCGGGTGACACCTGAGAGAGGGCCGATGTGGGCCTCCTCTTCGTGACGGTCGATGTCATCAACGCGGAGCAGATCGCACCCAGGATGCGGCGCGTCACGTTCGGGGGTGCGGGATTGGCCACGCTCCACTGCCGTGTGCCGAAGTCGCCGTTCGCCTGTTCTGCTCACACCCGGGT
>NZ_JBAVYV010000153.1:0-2124 GCF_049588435.1 Ilumatobacter sp. | reverse complement strand
GTGATGATGCTTGTCGGCTTCTTCTCGCCGGACGCGTTGAGATCCTGCATGTAGGTCAGCATCTGCACCACATACATCGCCCCGTTGCCGTCCCAGGCCGTCATCACCGGCTCATTCACCAGCGGCTCGCTGAGGAGCAGTTCGAGGCTGTAGCCGTCGGGCAGTTGGATCGACTTCATCGCATCCTCCTTCGAGAGGAATCCGGACTGATAAACGGTTGCGCCCGGCTTGGCGGCATGGGCGGTCAGTGGCGACAGGAGGATTGGCAGGAACGAAGCGGCCAGCCGTGCGGTGCGTGGAATCATGAGGGTCAGGGAAAACGTTCGGATGAGGAAGGGGCGGATGTAAGTCGTTTCGGCAGAATCAGTTGGAAAATTCCAGACAAATGACTGAAACGTTTGGATCGGGGGCTTGTTTCGGAAGACTGATGGTCACGCCATCAGCCCCTTGCTTGAGTTCGAGCGCCGTGTGCTCCGAATCGGCCAACAGGTAGGCCTTGGCGATCTTCTGTTTCACGACGGGGAGCATCAGCGTGCCAGATGGCCAGGTGAGGACATGAATGTAGAGTTTCCCCGGTTGGGTGGTGGCACGCCATTCCTTCTTCGCAACGAACTTCGGCCGCCCCTTGCTGTCCTTCTCGCCCTCGCTATAGGATCCCAGTTCTTCACCGAATGGCGTCGGACCACAATTGTAGATGGACTCACCATTGGTTTTCAGCCAGTCGCCGATTTCGGTCAACCGTTCGACGCTGGGCTGAGGAATGACTCCCTCTCCGGTCGGACCCACATTGAGCAGGTAATTGCCACCTTTGCTTGAGATGTCGACGAGGTTGCGGATGAGTGACCCGGCGCTCTTCCACTTGTGATCCGCCTTATTGTAGGCCCAGTGACCGTTGAGGGTCATGCAGGTTTCCCACGGACTGGACGAGGCTTCGGGAGGGATCGTTTGTTCAGGAGTCCCGTAATCTCCGAGGTCATTGCCAACCCGCTGGTTGACGATGCAATTCGGCTGGATGGAACGGATCATTTCGAGCAGTTCCTTGCTTTGGGACGGTTCGATGAGTTCCGGAGTGTCAAACCACATCACATCAATCGGGCCGTAGTTGGTCAGCAACTCCCGCACCTGCGGCTTGACCTTGCGCTCGAAGTATTTCGAGAAGTCCTTGTTCTTCTCATCGGGGAAATCGATGAGATTGCTACGCCAGCCGGCCTTGTATTTTCCGGTCGGGCAATCGGGATACTCCCAATCGCGGCCGAGCGAATAGTAAACCCCGAAGCGGATTCCCTGTTTCCGGCAGGCCTCGGCGAGTTGGCGGATCGGATCCTTCTCCAAGCCAGCTAGCTTCATGATGTTGTGATCGCTCACCTGCGAGTCATACATCGCGATCCCGTCATGGTGCTTGGACGTGATGATCATGTATTTCATCCCGGCATTCTTGGCGACCGTGACCCATTCATCGGCATCGAAGTCCTTCGGGTCGAACCCTTTGGCAAACTCGGTGTATTCCTTGAGCGGGATCTTGGCGGTGAATTGAAGCCACTCGTGGTGATTGGTCTCGCCCTTCCATTCGCCACCCGCCTTTGAGTAGGCGCCCCAGTGGATGAACATGCCGAATTTCGCGTCCTTCCACCAAACCATGCGTTCATGCAGCTTGGCATTCGCCCCGCCTTGGGCGGCGGCCCACGAATCCACCGCGGAGGCAGCTTCGCCGAGTTCGTCCCCGGCGGCAGTCTGGGCATGGCACACTCCGGCGGCCAGCAACTGGCCCAGGATGATGGAATGGATGATTCGACGGTTCATAAGTGAGAAAATTTGGGTAAATGGGTTAGGCAGTCGGCTGGGGAGCACGTTGCCGCAGGGATCATGGAGCGCCCGGGCTGGCAGCGGAAGGATTTTCAAATTCGTGTGGGTGATCTTCATGGTGCAGTGGCCGTGGAACTGAGGATGAATTCAATGACGGGGGCCGGATCTCCAAGACCGTGCGGGTGGTGGCCCACGTTCTCCTGCAGGATGATTTCGACAGGGCCTCCCAGTGTTTCGTAGCGCTGCTTCATGATCGCACCGTTTTCCGCGTAGGGCACGGTGGTGTCGGCCGCACCACAAACAAGCAACAAGGGCACGGAT
>NZ_JBAVYV010000152.1:0-10403 GCF_049588435.1 Ilumatobacter sp. | reverse complement strand
CTGCTGGACCTTCGCCGTGACGCGGATCTCCCGGGCGCGCCCCGTGGCCGGGTCGACGAGCTCGACGAGGCCGATCGGTGGGACGTCGAACTCTCGCGGATCGGAGACGACGAGGGTGAGGATCTCGTGGCGCAGCCCTGTGCGGCCGAGTGGTTCGACCCACCCGTCACCGGCGAAGTCGGACACGACCGCGACGAAGCCGCGGCGGTGGGCGATCGCTCCCACCCGGTCGAGCGCACCGGCGAGGTCGGCGGGTCCTGCTCCGTCTGCCGGGGGAGCGGTGGCGAGCGAGGCAAGGATGGCGCGCACCTGGTTCGCACCCGCTCGCGGTGGCATCACGTGGAGCTGCGGGCCCGCGACCAGGACGGCGCCGAGCCGATTCTGGGATCGAGCCGTCAGGAATCCGACCGTCGCCGCCGCAGCCATCGCGGTCTGTGCCTTGTCGTTCTCCTGGGTCCCGAAGTCCATGGTCGCCGACACGTCGACGACGAGCCACGCGAGGAGATCGCGATCGGCGATCTGCTCTCGGATGTACGTTTCGTTCGTCCTGGCGGTGACGTTCCAGTCGATGCGGCGGACGTCGTCACCCGGCTGGTACGGTCGCGACTCGCCGGGCTCGGAGCCGTGTCCCGGGGTGAGTCCCTGGTGATTTCCGTGGAGGATTCCGTCGAGTCGCCGGGTGATCATCAATTCGAGTGACCGCAGCCGCTCGGTGACGGCATCGGGTGTCGGACCCTGGACCCATCCGGTCGCGGCGGGTCGCGGGACAGCGGGAGGGAGCGTCGTCGGGGGAGCGCTCGGCGCGGGTGCGGAACCGCTCACGGTCAGCTCCGCGAGAACGCGTCGTTCGGCTTCGGTGAGACCCAGTGGGCGGGGACCGCCGACAGCATCCGGTTGACCACGTCGTCGGTCGTGATGTCCCGGGCGAGCGCGTCGTACGTGAGCAGCAGGCGGTGGCGGAGGATCTCGGGAGCGAGATCGAAAACGTCCTGGGGAGTCGCGTAGGTCCGGCCGCGGAGCAGAGCGAGCGCACGGGCGCCGCGGACGAGGTTGATGGTCGCACGGGGGCTGGCCCCGAGGCCGACGATGTCGCCCAGGTCGCCGAGGTTGAAGCGCGCCGGATCGCGGGTGCACTGCACGAGGTCGACCGCGTACTGGGCGACCGATCGGTCGACGAACACCTCATCGGCGCGACGTTGGAGCCGGATCAGTTCCTCGAGCGTGATCACCTGCTCGGGAACCGGGGCCATCGTGTTGACCGCCATCCGGTCGAGAATCGTGAGTTCTTCGTCGGCGGTCGGATGGTCGAGCACGATCTTCATCATGAACCGGTCGCGCTGCGCATCCGGAAGGTTGTAGACGCCCTCGGATTCGATCGGGTTCTGTGTCGCGACGACGAAGAACGGTTCCGGCACGGGGTGCGTCACGCCGCCGATCGTGACCTGCTGCTCGGCCATCACCTCGAGCAGGGCCGACTGGACCTTGGCAGGAGCGCGATTGATCTCGTCCGTCAGGAGGAAGTTCACGAACACGGGGCCGAACTCGACGTCGAACGTCTCGCTGCTGCCGCGGTAGATCCGGGTACCGACGATGTCGGACGGGAGCAGGTCGGGGGTGAACTGGATGCGCGCGAACGTGCCTCCGACGACGTTCGCCAACGTTTCGGCGGCCAGCGTCTTCGCGAGTCCGGGCACCGACTCGAGCAGGCAGTGGCCTCGACACAGCACGCCGACCAGGAGTCGTTCGAGCAGGCGGGTCTGGCCGACGATCACCTTGCGGAGTTCGAAGAACACCTTCTCGAAGGTCTCCGCCGTCTGGACGTCGTTCATCGGTGCGGCAGGGGTCTCGTCCGTCATCGGGGTCGAAACTACTGGCGTGCACGGGCGAACATCGATCGGCCCGACGGTGACGTCGGGCCGACGTATCCTGAACGTCATGACCGATGACGCCGGAGCCACCGCCGAACCCGGTATCGACGAGGGCGCGGCGCCCTTCGACGAAGCCGAGTGGCAACGCATCGAGGACGAGGAGACGTACGCCCGACGTCGGACATCGACGATCGAGGCAGGGCGGCGCAAGGGTGGTGTCGCCGGCGCCGCGATGGCCGGAGCGATGCTGGCGATCCAGGAGATCTACGAGGGTCCCGAGAAGGACGAGATCGTCGCCGTCTCGGAGAGCCCCGACGAGCCGGGCGACATCGACAAGGACGGCATCCTCATCACTGTCGGCGACCTCGACGTGGAGTCCAAACCCCCCGACGCGTGAGCAATGCACGTCGGTGCCAGGCACCAACGTGCATCTCAGTCGCGGTAGGCGCCGGCGCGGGCGAGGAAGTGTCGATGCCAGCGTGATGGTGTGAGGGCGACCGCTCGTGGTTCGTCCTCGAACATCCAGCGGGCGAAGTTCCGGCGGCCCCACGAGCCGCTTGCACCGACGACGCGAATCGCTCCCCGTGCTCCCCAGCGCTTGCCGAGCACCCGACCGAGTGCGAGCGACATGCGGTGATCGGCGACCAGATGGTGGCGAACCTCGTGGGCGTACAGCCGACCGGCATCATCGGGCCGTGTCGCGCCCGCTGCGATGATCGCCTCGGCGGCCAGTCGTCCGGTCAATAGCGCCTGCCCGATCCCCTCGCCGGTCATCACGTCGGTCGCGGCAGCAGCATCGCCCACGAACAGGACCCGTCCTGCCGTCAACGGAACCGAGTCGACACGCGCCGGGATTGGCCAGGCCGTGTGTCGGTCCTCCATCGTGAACCCATTTCCCAGCGCCTCGATGACGTGAGGGCGTCGGAGAAGATCGGGCCAGATCTCCTTGATCTCCTTACCGGTCCGGGTTCCGTCACGGAGGACGCCGAACCCGATGTTGGCCCGATTGCTGGGAAGCGGGAACGACCAGGCGTACCCCGGAAGCAGGTCCGGTTCGAACCAGACGTGGAGGTCGTGCGCTGCCGACCCGGTGACGCCGGACGCGTACTGGCGGAATCCGTGCCATTCACCGAAGTAGCCGGGGTCGTTCGTTCCCGTCGCCTTGCGGACCGGGCTCCACATCCCGTCGGCCGCGACCACGTATCGGGCCTCGATGCTCAGGCCGTCGGCCTCCACGCAGATGACGTCGTCGACCTCGCTCCGGCTGTCGTCGAAGGAACGAAAGCCATGCCCGTCGCGGACATCGGCGCCCGCTGCGCGAGCCATCCGGAGCAGTGCATCGTCGAGCTGCAGCCGGGGGGTGACCGCGGCGTATCGGCCGTCCTCGGGGAGCGGCACTCTGACCGACCTCCCGGACGGCGACCGCAGGACGGCGCCGTCGACGTCGCACCAGTCCTCGACCTTGTCCGGCTCCAGCCCGAGTTGTTCGAGTTCGCGCAGGGCGAGCGTGGTGAGTCCGTCTCCGCAGCACTTGTCGCGAGGAAATGTCGCCTTGTCGATCACGACGACGGATCGACCCGAGCGGCACAGTTCGATCGCGGCGGCGCTCCCGGCCGGGCCTCCGCCCACGACCACGACGTCTACCGACAGGTTCTCATGCGTCATCGATGTGGAGGCTAGGAGCGACGACGGGTGCTGCGTCGCGAGGGGCCCACGGGTCGGAGCGGTCGTCGGCTTCGCACGCGTCGCCGTCGGACACGTACCTTTCGACCCATGAGTGGATTGTGTGAAGGTCGAGTCGTCATCGTCACCGGAGCCGGCCGCGGCATCGGACGCGAGCATGCGCTGAGCCTGGCTCGCCAGGGAGCCAAGGTCGTCGTGAACGATCTCGGCGGTGCCGTCGACGGAACGGGTGGCGATCTCTCGCCGGCCGATCAGGTCGTCGCCGAGATCGTCGAGATGGGCGGCGAGGCCGTGTCGAACGGTGAGAGCGTCTCGAACTGGGACGGCGCGAAGCGGATGATCGATCAGGCGATCGAGACGTTCGGCGACCTCCACGGTGTGGTCAACAACGCCGGGATCCTGCGGGACCGGATGCTCGCCAATATGAGCGAGGCCGAATGGGACTCGGTGATCGACGTGCACCTCAAGGGGACCTTCGCCCCGGCCCGTCATGCCGCCGCGTACTGGCGCGAGCAGTCGAAGGCGGGCAAGGAGGTGTCGGGCCGGATCGTCAACACGGCGTCCGTCTCGGGCATCTACGGGAACCCGGGACAGACGAACTACGGCGCCGCGAAGGCCGGGATCGCATCGTTCACGAACATCGCTGCGCTCGAACTCGCTCGCTACGGAGTGACGGTGAACGCCGTCGCGCCGGTCGCGTTGACGCGCATGACCGAGGGGCTCGGACCCGCACCGGAGACCGACGAGGACCGCGAGGCGCAGTCGCCCAAGTGGATCGCTCCGATCGTCACGTGGCTGTGTTCGGCCGAGGCGTCAGGGGTGACCGGTCGGGTCTTCGAGGCATCGGGTCGGTTCCTCGCCGTCGCCGAACCGTGGGTGCGCGGACCGTCGGTCGACCCGATCGACGATCCGACGCTGCTCGGTGCCGCCGTCGAGGGTCTGCTCGCCGAGGCCCGTGGCAACACGGGGATGAACGGGGTCACAGGCGGCCCGCCACAGAACCTGGTGGCCGGCATCGGCTGACCGTTCGGCTGGTCAGTTCCCAGCGGCGAGGGCGATGAGCGCTGCCGACGACACGGCGTCGAAACGCTCGACGAGCGTCGCGAGCCAGGCTGGATCATCGTCGGCGAACGCCGCGCGCACCTGGGCCCGAATCACATCACCGTCCGGCCCGCGCGGGTCTCCGTGCGCGTGGAGCCAGGCGTCGGCGCGCAACGCCTGCAGCACGGTCACGGTGTCGACCGTCCCGAACTCGAGTGCAGCGGCCGTCACCTCGACATCGGGGACCCAGCCGTCGATCGCGCCCAACCAGTCGCCGCTGAGTTGTGCCGACACGCTCTCGCCGTCGGCCATCGAACGGACCTCGCCCCACCACGCCGTACCCCGGTCGTAGCCGGGATCACCTGCGGACTCGTGTGAGATCAACTCGCCGTGGCCCCAGGGCCCGAGTCCGGTGTGGACATCGATCACGCCGAGCCTGCGCGCGGACCCGACGAGGTTCGCCATCCGTTCGGTGATCCACCGGTTCGACCACGCCGGCCCGGAGCCACCGTGGAACACGCCCGTCGGATGGTCGTACTGCCCGCCGCTGATGATCTCCTGGAAGCGGGGAAACCCGACGTCGCCGGCGATCTCGAGCAGTGCCGTCGTCGTCGCCGCTTGCGTTTCCTCGTCCCACGCCGTCGGTACGAGGAGGTCGGCGAGGTCACCGTATGCATCGTTCTGCGGCGGTGACGTCCAGTCGACGAAGTTGCGGTTGAGGTCGACGTTGTCCTCGTTGACGCGCCGGACCCAGGAGAATCCGACCGGGTTGAGCGCGTGCACGATCGCCACCCGCACGCCCGGCGGAATCGTGTGCGCACGCTCGTCGAGCCACCACCGTTGGAGGGCTGATCCGGCGTACCCCTCGACTCCGTGCGTGCCCGAGACGATGACGAGGACGGCCTCGGCATCGTCCGGACCGATCGTCACGACGTCGATCGCGAGTTCCTCCCCGTCGCGCCCGGTCGATGGGTGCACGGACGTGGTCGTCGTGGCGTCGGCTCGGCGGGCGGCGGCGTGGGCGGCCGAGCGCGCGTCGTCGTACGTGGTCGACAGACGAGGTCCGTCGGCGGTGGCATCAGAGGTCATCGGGTGATGTTCTCAGATCCGAGGGGTCGGACACCGAAACAGGTGGCTCGGGTCCGATGCGGGGGACCGTCGCGGCGTACCTTCTGCAGATGGCTTTGAATCCAGATGCAGTCGGTTCCACCTCTGATCCCGTCGATGTGACGTGGGACAGCCGAGACGCGCTGCTGTACGCCGTCGGAATCGGCGCCGGTCACGAGGAACTCCAGTTCACCACCGAGAACACGAAGGGTGTCGAACAGGTCGTGTTCCCGACGTTCCCGGTGGTCGTCGGTTGGGGTGCCGGATCGGCGATGGGCAAGGTCGGCAGCTTCGATCCGACGCAGCTCGTCCACGGCAAGCAGGCCGTCACCCTCCACCGCCCGATCCCCGTCAGCGGCACGGTCACCCTCACGGGCGAGATCACGGGGATGTTCGACAAGGGCAAGGCCGCGGTGATCGATTCCGCGACCACGGCGACGCTCGACGGTGAGCCGCTCTACACGACGACATCGTCGGTGTTCATCCGCGGTGCGGGCGGCTGGGGTGGCGACCGCGGCACCTCGGGTCCGCAGAACGTGCCGCCGGAGCGTGCCGCCGACCACGAGATCACCTATGTCACCTCGCGTGATCAGGCGTTCGTCTACCGACTCTCCGGCGACCGCAACCCGTTGCACACCGACCCGGGCTTTGCCGCGATGGGCGGATTCGACACCCCGATCCTGCACGGACTCTGCACGTACGGATTCACCGGACGCGCGCTGCTGCACGCGGTCTGCGACAGCGACCCGGCGCGCTTCCGTCACATCGAGGGCCGCTTTGCTTCACCGGTGTTCCCGGGGGAGGCACTCACGATCCGGATGTGGAATATCGACGACGGCCACACCGTCTTCACCACCAGCGCCGGCGAAGGCGAGACCGAACGCCTCGTGATCGATCAAGGCCTCCTCCGCCACTCCTGACATCCGGGTGTTTGCGTCTATCCGGGTGTTTCTGCGGGACTTCCAGCAACGCAAACACCCGGTCGGACGGAAACACCCGAACCGGGTCAGGGGCGGCAGGTGGCGACGAGGTGGTCGACGACGTCGGCGAGGGCGATGTCGCTCTGCTCGCCGGTACGGCGGTCCTTGACCTCGATCGTCGGAGCGTCGGATGCGATGCCGCGTCCGGCCACCGCGATCGTCGGGATCCCGATCAGTTCGGCGTCCTTGAACCGCACGCCGGGGGAAACCTTGACCCGATCGTCGAAGAGCACCCGGAGTCCACGTGCTTCGAGCTCGGCAGCGAGCTGCTCGGCGGCGTCGCGCTGCGGGCCGCCCTCCTTGCCCGCCATCACGAGGTGGACATCGGCGGGAGCGATCTCGCGCGGCCAGCACAGTCCGATGTCATCGCTGGTCGCCTCGGCGATCGCGGCCAGACAACGCGTGACACCGACACCGTACGAACCCATCGTCGGCGTGGCGGGCTTGCCGTCCTCGCCCTGCACCCAGAGATCGAGCGCCTCGGCGTACTTCCGGCCGAGTTGGAAGATGTGGCCGATCTCGATGCCACGCGCGATCTCGACCTCCGAGCCACATGCGGGGCACGTGTCGCCGGGACGGATCTCGGCGGCTTCGATCACACCGTCGGGCGTGAAATCGCGGCCGGCGGTCAGGTTGATGACGTGGTTCCCGTGCGAATCGGCGCCGGTGACCCAGGCGGTGCCGGTCACGATGCGCGGGTCGACGAGGTAACGGATCCCCGACGCATTGTTCTCACCGAGCACGCCCGGGCCGATGTAGCCCTTGGCGAGGCTCGGATGCTTCGCGAAGTCCTCCTCGGAGAACGGCTCGGCCTCGGCGGGGGCGACGACCGCCTCGAGCCGCTTCATGTCGACGTCGCGATCGCCGGGGACGCCGATCGCGAGCGGCTCGATCGTGCCGTCGGGATGCTTCAGGTTGACGACCAGGTTCTTCAGCGTGTCCGCTGCGGTCCAGTCCCGTTCGGGGTGGCGCATCGACGCGTCCTGGTTGACGAAGACGACGAGCGTCTCGATCGTCGGCGTGCCCGGCGTGTCGTGTACGACGGCCTCGGGCAGCCCGTCGAGCGCGATCTCGTCGGGGACCGGTGTCGTCACCGCTTCGACGTTCGCGGCGAAGTCGCATGCGGTGCAGCGGATGTAGGTGTCCTCGCCGATGTCCATCGGTGACAGGAACTCCTCGGACTTGGAACCGCCCATCGCGCCGGACATGGCCGACACGATCACGTAGGGCAGACCGAGACGGTCGAACAGTTCGATGTACGACTTGCGGTGCGCGGCGTACGACTCGTCGAGGCCCTCGTCGGTCAGGTCGAAGCTGTACGAGTCCTTCATCACGAACTCGCGGGTGCGCAGCAGACCGGCTCGGGGTCGGGCCTCGTCGCGGTACTTCGTCTGGATCTGATAGAGGCTGACCGGGAGGTCCTTGTACGACGCGGCGATGTCCTTCACCATCAGCGTGAACATCTCCTCGTGCGTCGGCGCGAGCAGGAAGTCGGCGCCCTTGCGGTCCTGGAGTCGGAACAGGTTGTCGCCGTACTCGGTCCAGCGGCCCGTCGTCTCGTAGGGCTCACGCGGAAGCAGCGCGGGAAAGTGGACTTCCTGGAAGCCCGCCTTGTTCATTTCGTCGCGGACGATGTTCTCGACCTTGCGGTAGACCTCCCAACCGAGCGGGAGCCACGAGAAGCCACCGGGAGCAGCGCGGCGGATGTAGCCCGCCCGCACGAGCAGACGGTGGCTCGCGACCTCGGCATCGGCCGGGTCGTCACGCAGAGTCTTCAGGAACAGGTTCGACATCCGGAGCACGATCGGAAACCTACCGGCCGCAGGGGTCGGAGCACGGCGGACGTCGTGGCTCGCCGAGGGTCGATCCGGCGCCCGGACCTCTCTCCCGAAGCGGGAATCTGGCTGCTATCATCGAATTCCGCAAATTGGTTTCGTGACCAAGGCGTGGGGCTCCTGCCTCACGCCTTGTTTGTTGAATGAGCCCGGAACATCGGGTGGAGACGACGACGGAAAGGAGGTAGATCGACATGGCAACAGAACTCGACCGAGTGCGAGAACTGGTCGCACCGATCGCCTCCGACCTCGGTCTCGACCTCTACGACGTCGAACGCCGGAGCAAGGTGCTGCGGATCACGATCGACACGCCCGCCGGCTCCGAGGGTGGCATCAGCCTCGACACGTTGTCGCTGGCGACGCGCCTGATCAGCCGTGAGTTGGATCACGAGGATCCGATCTCGAGCGCCTACACGCTCGAGGTGACCAGCCCCGGGCTCGAACGCCCGCTGCGCACCCCGGAGCACTTCCAGCGCGAGGTCGGCAAGGACATCACCGTGCGTCTCGCCGGTCACGGGGTCACCGAGGGCGAGGACCGTCGGGTCGACGGCAAGCTCGTCGCCGCCGACGAGGTCACCGCCACCGTCTTGACCGCATCCGGCGTGGAGCGAAGGATCGAGATCGCAGCGGTCGACAAGGCCCGCACGATCTTCGAATGGGGTCCGAAGCCGAAACCGGGCAAGGGCCCGGGAAACACCAAGACCAAGAAGGCGAAGCAGTCGTCCGAGACGCCGCCGAACACACCGAAGCAACGCAACAAGGAGAAGCAGCAGTCGTGACGAATCTCGACATGAGCGAAGCCATCTCGATGTTGGCTCAGGAGAAGGGGTTGTCGGAAGACGCCCTCCTCCACGTGCTGGTGGACGCCCTCGCGT
This sequence comes from Ilumatobacter sp., assembly GCF_049588435.1. Taxonomy (GTDB): domain Bacteria; phylum Actinomycetota; class Acidimicrobiia; order Acidimicrobiales; family Ilumatobacteraceae; genus Ilumatobacter_A. The sequence goes on along the minus strand of NZ_JBAVYV010000152.1, from coordinate 1,014 downwards.
CCGCGTACAAGCGCCGGCCCGACGCAGCCGACGAAGTCGTCGTCGAGGTGAACCCCGACACGATGGACTTCTCGTTCATCGCGTACGACGTCGACGAAGACGGCAACTGGACCAACGAACGCGATGACACGCCGAAGAAGGAAGAGATGGGCCGAATCGCCGCTCAGACCTTCCGCCAGGTGATGAGCCAGCGCATCCGCGAGGTCGAGTCCGACCGCAAGTTCGAGGAGTACGCGAACCGCGAGGGCGACATCGTCACCGGGATCATCCAGCGGACCGACGCGCGCTACACGCTGCTCGACCTCGGTCGCGCCGAGGCGTTGCTGCCTCAGGCCGAGCAGGTCCCGTTCGAGCGTCCCGCCCAGGGCGAGCGCCAGAAGGCGTACATCGTCGAGGTCCGCCGGACGCCGAAGGGCCCGCAGATCGTCGTGTCGCGTACCCACCCCGGCCTAATCAAGCGCCTGTTCGAGCTCGAGGTTCCCGAGATCGCCGAAGGCATCGTCGAGATCAAGGCCTGCGCCCGCGAACCCGGCCATCGCACCAAGATCTCCGTCTGGTCGAACGATCACAACGTCGATCCCGTCGGCGCCTGTGTCGGTGCCCGCGGTGGGCGCGTCCGGATGGTCGTCAACGAGATGCGTGGCGAGAAGATCGACATCGTCCCGTTCTCGGAGGACCTGCCCGACTTCGTCGCCAAGGCGTTGTCGCCGGCGAAGGTCACCCAGGTGATCATCTCCGACGACGGCACCCAGGCCGACGTGATCGTTCCCGATCACCAGCTCAGCCTGGCGATCGGTCGTGAGGGACAGAACGCACGGCTCGCCGCGCGTCTGACCGGCGTCCGCGTCGACATCCGTTCCGAGACGCAGCTGGCCGAGGGGATCCCCTCGGGCGGACGCGACCAGGAGGACGTCGACTATGCCGACGGGCAGTGGGTCGCCAACAAGGAGACCGGCGAGATGGAGTGGCACGCCAGCGATGGCAGCGTCATCTCCGAGTCGGCATGGCAGGACC
>NZ_JBAVYV010000151.1:0-3813 GCF_049588435.1 Ilumatobacter sp. | reverse complement strand
CATCGTCTGTCCCCCGGTGACGACGCCCTGAACGCCGAGCTGGGCGAACAACTCGACCAGCCCGTCACCGCTGCACACACCGACGACGGCGGTGGTCAGCGGCGGAAGGCCGGCGCCCGCCGCGGTTGCTGCCGGGCGTGGGCTTCCGGCCTGACCGTGGCTCTGGCGGGCCGAGGCATCCGCTGGCCCACCCGACGTCATCTCGGCTTCACGTTTGGCGTGTTCGTCGTCGACCTCTTCGAACAGGTCGCTGACGCGGATCTGCTTGGGTCGGCCGTCGAGATCGAGCGCGACCTCGACCGCGGCGCCGATGTCGTTCGTGTGCACGTGGCAGTTCCAGATGCCGTCGCCGCCGACGACGACGATCGAGTCGCCGATCGCACCCCATCCCTGCTTGAAGTCCTCGATCCGGTCGTCGGCGAGGTCCAGGAAGTACATCACCTCGTAGCGCTGATCGGCCACATCGACCTCGTCGGCTCCACCGACCTTGCGCACGCTGCTCCGCTCGGGCGTTGGCGTGTCGAACGCCGCGGCGACGGCACCACCGGTTCCGTCGTCCTCCTCCGCTTCGGGAAGCGGCTCGCCGTCGACGAGGTACAGCGCCGAGTCGAGCAGGAGCAGGAACCCGGCTCCTCCCGCATCGACGACACCCGCCTCCTTGAGGACGGGGAGCTGCTCGGGTGTGTTGTCGAGCGCCTGCTTTCCCGCAGAGCGCGCCGCGCGCACGACCTCCGCGAGCGACCCGCCCTCGTCCGACGCGTGACGCGCTGCCTCTGCGCTCTCGCGCACGACGGTCAGGATCGTTCCCTCGATCGGCTTGAGCACCGCCTGGTATGCACCGGTCGACGCGGCCTGCAACGCATCGGCGAAGCGCGTTCCACGCTCGTCGATATCGGGCGTCATCGATTTCATCGTCGAGGCGAACCCGCGCATGATCTGACTGAGGATCACACCGCTGTTCCCACGGGCGCCCATCAACGAGCCGTGGCTGATCGCGTCGCATGTCGCGTCGAGATCGTCTGCGTCGGCGGTTTCCATCTCGGCGACCACCGCGTCGAGCGTGCGGGCCATGTTCGTTCCGGTGTCGCCGTCGGGCACCGGATAGACGTTCAGTCGGTTGAGCCCGCCCGAGTGAGCCTTGACGGTGTCGCGGAACGTGACGACGAGTTCGCGTAGGGATTCGGTGTTGAACCGCTCCAGAGTGGGCACGGGATGGGAGTGTACGCGTCTCCCGGTTGGACGCTACGAAAGCGGCGCTAGCATCATCTGGCCGTTCGGTACTTGCCCACACGGGGCATCCGACACCGAACCGGAACGTTCTCCAGGAGAAGATGATGGCATCGAAGTGTGAAATGTGTGGCAAGGGCCCGTCGTGGGGCATGTCTGTCTCTCACAGCCATCGGCGCACCAAGCGTCGTTGGAACCCGAACATCCAGCGCATCCGTGCGTCGGTGAACGGGGCGACCAAGCGCGTCAACGTCTGCACCGGCTGCATCAAGTCCGGCAAGGTCGTCAAGGCCGGCTGACGCCGGTCCCGCACGATCATGCAAGGCGTCATCAAGGCCTACGATCCCAGCACCGGCAACGGACTGGTGATGTGCGACACCGACCTGGCCGACTACGACCTCGCAGCCAACGCGCTCGAGGGATCCGTGTTCCGGATGGTCCGTCCCGGCCAGCGCGTCGTGTTCGACCTCGACGACGCCGGATCCGCCACCGCCCTGCGCCTCGGTTCCGAGGTCGACATGGGCACCCCCGGATACTGACCCGCCGCTGAACTCCCCCGACCCATCGGGGTGACCGATCAGCAATACCCCTGCCATCTGTTTTTCAGATGGCCTCATGGAAGCTGGTGATGTAAGCGATTACATCCCGTTCCATTTTCACACTCGCGCCGACAGGTGTTTACGGTGGTGTCATTGCGGGGAAACCCTCGTGAAACGACCCAACGGAGAGTCACGACATGAGCGGAACGACGACCAACCGGCGGCTGCAGGACTGGGTGGCCGAGTGGGCCTCCATCATGCAGCCCGACGACGTCTACTGGTGCGACGGGAGCGCCGAGGAGTACGACCGGCTCGCACAGTCGCTCGTCGATTCCGGAACCTTCACCAAGCTCGACGAAGCGAAGCGCCCCAACAGCTACTGGGCCCATTCCGACCCCGCCGACGTAGCTCGCGTCGAGGACCGCACGTTCATCTGTTCGGCGACCGAGGACGAGGCCGGGCCGAACAACAACTGGCGCGACCCCGACGAGATGCGGGCCGAGATGATCCGCCTCTACACCGATGCGATGAAGGGCCGCACGATGTACGTGGTGCCCTTCTCGATGGGTCCGCTCGGTTCGCCGATCGCGCACATCGGGGTGCAGCTCACCGACTCGGCCTACGTCGCCACCAACATGCGGATCATGACCCGGATGGGCCAGGGTGCGCTCGACGCGCTCGGCAACGACCAGTGGGTTCCGTGCCTCCACTCCGTCGGCGCACCGCTCGAGGATGGCGCAGAGGATGTCCCGTGGCCCTGTGACGCCGAGAACAAGTACATCGTCCATTTCCCCGAGACTCGCGAAATCATGTCCTACGGGTCGGGCTACGGCGGCAACGCCCTGCTCGGCAAGAAGTGCTTCGCGCTCCGCATCGCCTCGGTGATGGCGCGCGACGATGGCTGGCTCGCCGAGCACATGCTCATCTTGAAGCTGACCAACCCTCAGGGTGAGTCGAAGTACATCGCCGGTGCGTTCCCGTCCGCCTGCGGCAAGACGAACCTGGCGATGCTCGTCCCGACGATTCCGGGCTGGCGTGCCGAGACGATCGGCGACGACATCTGCTGGATGAAGTTCGGCGACGATGGCCAGCTGTACGCCATCAACCCCGAGGCCGGATTCTTCGGCGTTGCGCCCGGCACCAGCCACAAGACGAACCACAACGCGATGGAAACGCTGTGGGGCAACTGCATCTACACCAACACCGCGCTCACCGACGACGGCGACGTGTGGTGGGAGGAGATGACCGAGGACGCCCCGGCTCGCGCCACCGACTGGCGCGGCAACGCGTGGAACCCCGAGATCGACACCCCGGCAGCGCACCCGAACGCCCGCTTCACGGCCCCTGCGTCGCAGTGCCCGTCGATCGGTGCGGAGTGGGAGGACCCCGCCGGCGTTCCGATCTCGGCGATCCTGTTCGGCGGACGCCGCCGGACGACGGTTCCGCTCGTCACCGAGGCCAACGACTGGGAGCACGGCGTGTTCCTCGGCTCGATCATGGCGTCGGAGAAGACCGCCGCCGCCGAGGGTATTCAGGGCGAGCTGCGCTTCGACCCGATGGCGATGCTGCCCTTCTGCGGCTACAACTACGCCGACTACTTCGCTCACTGGTTGTCGATGACCGACAAGACCGACGCATCCAAGCTGCCGAAGATCTTCTTCGTGAACTGGTTCCGCCGTGACGAGGACGGCCGCTTCCTGTGGCCCGGATTCGGCGAGAACAGCCGCGTGCTCAAGTTCGTGTTCGAACGCTGCAACGGCGAGGGTGAGGTGGTCGACACCGCGATCGGCAAGCTCCCCACGGCCGACACGCTCGACCTCGACGGGCTCGAAATCAGCGATGGCGACCTCGACGCTCTGCTCTCGGTCGATGCCGAGGGCTGGAAGTCGGCGGTGCCCCAGATCCGCGAGCACTTCGCCCGCTTCGGCGACAAGCTCCCCGCCCAGCTCGTCTCGGCCGTCGACGAACTCGAAGCCGCCCTCTGAGCCGTATCAACTGGGGTCAGACCCCAGTTGATACGCCTGGGCGTGACGGAACGGGTCTGACC
>NZ_JBAVYV010000150.1:0-2115 GCF_049588435.1 Ilumatobacter sp. | reverse complement strand
ATCTACTACACGCTCGATGGGTCGAACCCGACGTACGACTCGACGATGTATCAGGCAGCTGGCATCCGTGAGGGTGGCGAGACGCTGACGATCTCCGAGACGACCACGATCAAGTGGTTCTCGGTGGATGCATCAGGCAACATCGAGGGCAAGTACAGCCCGGGACGTAACAACGCCCCGTCGGCGACGATCACGATCGAGAACTGAGCGTCAGCCCGGCAATGGGCAGATCTCACACGAAGGAAGGGGCCTCGAAAGGGGCCCCTTCCTTCTGCGTGCGGCGATGGCAGCCAGCGTCAGGGAGGGGTTGACGCACAATCGTTTGTTCGCTATCAACAGGAGGTGCCGACCAGACGTGCAAGCGTCCTCGGGGCGAAGCCGGGACCTAGCCGCAATGCATGCGACACCGTGACGCCCCTTGAGATGGTGGTACAGGAGGGTAAACGTGACCTCTACGACCAAACGACAGCACTGGCGTGTGCTCGTCGTCATCCTCGCAGCAGCCCTTGCGCTGGCGCTGCTCCCGGGAGCAGCGCCCGGTGAAGCGATCGACGACGAAATCGACGGTGCCGACGACGAGAAGGCACTCGTGACCTTGAGTATCCCGGACCGGGCGACGCTGGACGTGCTCGCCGACCAGGGGTACGACCTTGACCACAACGTGGAGGCAGCCGGCTCCGGCTTCACCGTGAGTGCCGTCGTGAAGGACTCGCAGCGCACCGCGATCGAGCAACTCGGTGTGGGCATCGACGTCGAGGCCACCGGGTCCGAGGTCAATGCGCTACGCGAATCGATGGTGGCCGAGCGTCAGGCGACGCTGGACGCCAATTCGGCGCTGGCCGCAGAGCTGGAACTGGAGGAAATCGACACCGTCGTCATCGCACGAGCCGACTACTTCACCTCGGAGGGTGAGGAGTACATCTCGGTCGAGGCGAAGACGAGTGACGGTGAGGACGTAGATCTCACGATCGCATGGGATGCCGGTCCGGGCACCGACTTCGGTGACGGCGGCACGGCCGAGCTGAACGACTTCACCGATGCGGACCAGTATCTGTATCACCGGGGCCAGTTCCAGCTGGGTGGCAGGGCTGAGCTGACGATCGCCGACGGCGCCGCCGCCGGTGGCTACACGGCGGTCGGTTCCAGCTTTGGTCCGGCGTTGGACACGACCGGGGTCACCGGCACAGTGGAGCTCGTCAACGACGATTCCGACGACCCGACCGAGGGTTGTGATCCGTTGGTCGGGTTCACCGCAGGCAACATCGCCCTGTTCGATCGTGGCTCGTGCCCGTTCACCGACAAGGTGGAGAACGCCGAGGCCGCCGGTGCAATCGCCGCCATCGTGGCGAACAGCAACAGTGGCGCCCCGTTCGCCATGACCGGCAACAGCGACACTGAGATCCCGTCGGCGATGATCGGCGAGGATGATGGTGCGACGATCAAGTCCGGTCTGCCCGCAGCTGGCACGATCGCGCTTCTGCCTCCATTGCCGCCGCCGACAAAGGTGCTGGTGACGAGCGAGAACGGTGGGTCGGCAGAGGCCGAGTTCACTGAATGGCTGGCGACGGACTTCCCCGAGCGGCCGCACCGGTATTTCCAGGGCTTCCTGCAGAACTACGGCCAGGCCATTGAGTACACCGAGATCATCGAGGAGATGGCCGCCGACTTCCCCGAGCTGACCGAGCTCATCGACCTGCCGAATCTGACCAACGGGTACCGCCGGCAGGCGATGCACCTGACCGGTGACGACCAAGACCAGCGCGTCGGCGCGACGTCGCATGCGTGGGGTCATGAGGGAGGCAACGACCTGACGATTGCCTACGTCGATCCGGGTGCTGCCGATTCGGCGCTTGCTGTGTCGGTGTCGGGCAACGACATCTCAGTGTCGCTGGCGACAGATGGTGACGGTGCGCTGATATCGACCGCCGCTGACGTGGTCGCCGCCATCAACGGCAACGCTGATGCGTCGGCCCTGGTGGAGGCCTACACCTACCGCGGCAACGACGGTGACGGCATCGTCGCGGCTCAGGACGCTGAGAGCTTCAGCGATGAGTTGGATGCACCGGCCGACGTCCCCCGTGAGCCATTCCAGGTGAAGATGCTCCGCATCTGCAC
>NZ_JBAVYV010000149.1:0-1587 GCF_049588435.1 Ilumatobacter sp. | reverse complement strand
CTCCGTGCGCTGAGCGTCGACGGGCGGCGCTTCGCGCACCACTTGATCTGGCCCCGTCGTCCCGTCCCCGACGCGTCGACGCTGCTGGTCGCCGGGTGCGGCACGTCCCAGGCTGCTCGCCACGCGGTGATGCATCCGCAGGTCCGAGTGGTCGGGATCGACGTCAGCGCCACGAGTGTCGATCACAGTCGCCGCCTCGCCGAACTCCACGATCTGGCCAGCCTCGAGGTCCACCAGCTGCCGATCGAGCAGGTCGGCGAGCTGGGTGAGTCGTTCGACCACATCATCTGCACGGGCGTGCTGCATCACCTCGCCGACCCACCCGCCGGACTGCGCGCGTTGCGCGAGGTCCTCGCTCCCGGTGGAGCGTTGACCCTGATGGTCTACGCGACGTACGGGAGGACCGGCGTCTACGTCATGCAGGAGTACTGCCGCCGTCTGGGAATCACACCGACGCCCGCCCAGCTCGCCGATCTCGTCGCGACCCTCCGGGAGTTGCCGTCGGGCCATCCGCTCGACCACGTGCTCCGGAACTCGCGCGACGTCCACGACGACGACGCTCTCTCCGACGCGCTGTTGAACCCGCGCGACCGCGCCTACACCGTTCCCGAACTCGATGGCCTGCTCGGTGACGCGGGGCTGCGGTTCGGTCGCTGGGCACGTCAGGCGCCGTACCGACCCGACTGCGGTTCGATCAGCGAGACGCCGCACGGACCACGGATCGCCCGACTCCCGCCGATGGAGCAGTACGCGGCCGTCGAGTTGTTCCGCGGCACGATCGCCCGCCACACCGCGATCGCGTTCGCCGATGACGACCCGACATCGGACGCGATCGACTTCGACGAACCCGACGTCGACCGCTGGATCCCGATCGTCCCGCCCACGGTGATCGCCGTCGAGGAGCGACTCCCTCCCGGTGCGGCCGCCGCGCTGCTCAACCGAGCACATGCCTTCACCGACCTGGTGATGTTCGTCGACGACGCCGAACTGGAGACGTTCCGGGCGATCGACGGATCACGACCGATCGGTGACCTCGGTCCAGACGCATCACGCTTCGTCGAGCGACTCTCGAATCACGATCTGGTCGTGGTCGACGCGTCGGTAGGTTCGTCGTCGTGACCGAGAACACCAGCGATGTCATCGCCCTCCCGGGTGGCGAGTTCACGATGGGTTCGGACGATCACTACCCCGAGGAGGCCCCGACTCATCGAGTGCGGGTCGACGCGTTCGCCATCGACCGGTACGAGGTCACGAACGAGCGATTCGCTGCGTTCGTCGAGGCCACCGGATACCGCACCGTCGCCGAACGACCGCTCGACCCCGCCGACTACCCCGGCGCTCCCGCAGCGAACCTGGTCGCGGGTTCGCTGGTGTTCAACCCGACTCCCGGACCGGTCGACCTGCGCCACCTCAGTCAGTGGTGGACGTGGACGCCGGGCGCCTCGTGGTCACGACCCGAGGGACCCGGCTCGGGGATCGAGGACCGATTGGATCATCCGGCCGTCCACATCGCCCACGAGGACGCGGCTACCTACGCGACGTGGGTCGGTGGGCGTCTGCCGACCGAGGCCGAGTGGGAGCTTGCAG
>NZ_JBAVYV010000148.1:0-1817 GCF_049588435.1 Ilumatobacter sp. | reverse complement strand
CGTGGGGACCGTTCGACGAGCGTCGATGATGGCGGGTGGACTCGGCCCGGCCGCCGTCGCGGCGCTGACGGGCGGTCGAGTCGCACTCGATGCGATCGACCTCGAACCACTCCGGCCGGTGCAGCCGATGCTCGCCAGCCCCGCCGCGAGCGTGGCCGACGCGATCGACGGTGCGGGAGACGTGCAGGTCGACTGGAAGCTCGACGGGGCCCGGGTCCAAGCGCACCGGCGCGACGGTGAGGTGCGCCTCTTCACCCGCAATCTGAACGATGTGACCGCCCGCCTGGGTGACGTCGTCGATGTCGTTCGGGCGATGCCGGGAGGAGACCTCGTGCTCGACGGCGAGGCGATGGGTGTCCGGGACGACGGGTCACCGCGCGCGTTCCAGGATTCGATGCGCGTGTCCACGTCGCTCGACGCCTTCTTCTTCGACGTGCTCGTCGCCGACGGCGTGTCGGTGCACGACGAACCGTTGTCGACGCGGCGCGAGGTCCTCGCGGCCACGGTCCCGCAGAGCTCGCGACTGCCGTCGATCGTCACCGCCGACGTGGCCCAGGCCGAGGAGTTCCTCGCCAACGCGATCACCGCCGGTCACGAAGGCGTGATGATCAAGGAACTCGACAAGTCCTACGAGGCGGGTCGGCGGGGCACCGGGTGGAAGAAGGTCAAGCCCGTGTACACGTTCGACCTCGTCGTGCTCGCCGTCGAATGGGGCTCGGGGCGGCGGCGGGGCCTGCTCTCGAACATCCATCTGGGTGCACGCGACCCGACCACGGGCGGCTTCGTGATGGTCGGCAAGACGTTCAAGGGGATGACCGACGAGATGTTGCGCTGGCAGACGAGACGCTTCGAGGAACTGCGCATCGGCGAGGGGCCGATCGGCGGGCGCAACGCGGTGCACCTGGCACCGGAACAGGTCGTGGAGATCGCGGTGGACGGGGTGCAGGCATCCACCACGTATCCGGGAGGGGTCGCCCTGCGGTTCGCGCGGGTCAAGCGATACCGGAGCGACAAGATCGCCGTTCAGGCCGACACGATCGACGCGCTGCGCGCCCTGGTGCGACCGGGTTGAGCGATCTCACGGATCTGTGCCGCGATCGCGACCGTCGACGACGGTAGGTTCACCATCCTGCGACCGCTCGGGACGCTGCCGCTGTCACTTCTGACGGCGGCCTTCGGCCGGGTTGCGATTCGACCATGGCGACACTTCGATTCAACTTCGGCACGATGGGCTCCGGCAAGAGCACGTTCGCCCTGCAGATCCACCACAACCTGTCGAACCGTCAGCTCTACGGCCTGCTGCTGACCACCCTCGATCGTGAAGGCCATCAGGTGACGAGTCGACTCGGCGTCGCGGCGCCCGCGATCGAGGTCAGCCCGGACGTCGACCTGTACCGCCTCGCGGCCGACAGCTGGCCGCTGCACTACATCGTCTGCGACGAGGTGCAGTTCTACACGAGGGCGCAGTGCGAGCAGCTGGCGCGGGTCGTCGACGATCTCGATGTCGACGTGTTCGCGTTCGGGCTGCTGACCGACTTCCGCGGCGAGTTGTTCGACGGGACCAAACGGATGCTCGAACTCGCCGACGAGCACACCCCGCTCCAGGTGGAGGCACGATGCTGGTGTGGTGCCCGTGCCACCCACAACGCCCGCGTGGTCAACGGGGGAGTGGTCTACGAGGGCGACACCGTGGTCGTCGGTGACACCCATGACTCCGACGCGCAACCGTTGTTCGGCGACTCGGTCCACTACGAACTGCTGTGTCGCAACCACTTCCGCAACGGCGACCTCGGCGCCTGACCCACGCTGCACATTGG
>NZ_JBAVYV010000147.1:0-4026 GCF_049588435.1 Ilumatobacter sp. | reverse complement strand
GTGGTGTTCGGGCGCGAAGTCGAGCCACCGCACAACCGTGTCGCGCAGCTCCCCTTGGTAGTCAGCCTCGACTTGCTCTCGATGACGGGCACCCGCGGCGCGAGCCGCGGCACGCTGGTCGGCTGTCTCGATGGCGGCGTTGCGGGCTGCGTCGATTGCGGCTGTCGGTGCGAGCAGGCCGAGGCGTCGTCGATGACCACCTCGCCCGTTCTTCGGCTTCCATGCATTCCAGTAGACCCCGGCGGCCTTCACCCGCCGGGTGACGAACGCATCACCAGATGCCAAGAACTCCCACCCGTCGGGCACGACGAGATCCCCCAGGTCAGGGTTCCACCAGCCGGCCTTGGTGTCGTAGACGTCGAGATTCTCCGATGCCGGATCCTCCTGCGCAACCATCCATCAATTCTCGCGCGCTGCAACGTGGGTTCGCAGTAGCTACCGAGGGCGGTTGAGGCAGTCGTTGCACGGCGCGTTCTGGAGCACGAAACCGAGCGCGTACGTGCCGCTATCGAGTGGTCTGGTGACGGTGCGTGGCGTGTTGTTATGAGCTGTGATGTGCGGTCGCGGGCAGGGGAGAGCGTTGTGGTTCGCTCGTCTACGTCAAGGTAGGAGGTCCAGGATCTGCTCGGTGTGTCCGGGAAGTTCGTTCTCGGCGAGGCCTGAAATGAGTTGTTCGACCGTGGCGGGTTCGTTGACGACCAGTTGATCGTTCGACAGGAGCAGGCTCGGGACGAGGGTTTCCAGTTCGGTGGCGCTGAGGACGTTCTCGGCAACTTCGCAGAGGGTTTGGCCAAGGGACCGAACTCGCGCGGCGAGGGCATCGCTGCTCCCAGCGCAGGTGATGACGTGGTCAATGGTCCAGTCATCGAGCGCCACGCGATTGTCGAAGACAGTATTTACGCCGGCGGCAACTGACGCGACGGCAGCCAACGATGCGGCATCGACGAGCGCGACGTGGGCCAGGATCTGCTCGAAGTTCCATTCGCCGGTTGGCGGGGCGAGGTCAGCGCCGCCGGCCTCGGCGACGCGAGTTGCCGCTTCGAGGAATCGGTCGTGTGCTTGTCGAAGTTGAACGGTGTCCATGGTCATTCCTTTGGTGTCGTCGGAGCGAGCAGCACGCGTCGAGTCGGTTTCATGATCGACGGAGTGCCCGGTGGGGCGTGGTCGGCTTGGGGTGTCGGGCGGCGAGGGATCAGTTGGTTGGCTGCATTTCCCAGGGGGACTGGGGAAGCACGTCACCGGTTTCGAGAAGGGACTTCAGGTTGGCGAGCACTGCGGGCCAACCGTGGGCGATCTCTCCACGAGCGTTCTCGTCGGCGAGGCGTTCGTGGGTCACGGTGAGGCGGACGATGTCGTCGTGAGCCTCGACGAGGAACGTCACGAGTGACTGTTCATCGGCTGGCTCACCGGGTGCGCCGAAGGTGATGACGAGACGGGTCGGTTGATCGCTTTCGATCACGGTTCCGTCGACATCGACGGCGCCTGTTGCATCGGTCCGTCGGTGCTCCCAGCGTGATCCTGGTTGCCAGTCCGAGACGTTGGCATGACCCCAGTAGCGCGCGGTCAGGTCCGCGTCGGTCAGCGCGCGCCAGACCTGCTCGCTGGTGGCACGGATGTAGGTGACGTAGACATAGCTGGGGACGGTGGTGGATTGGTCGGTCATGGCGTATTCCTCTGCTTGTGTGGTGATGAGATCGAGTGCTTCAAGGCGTGGCATGTCGAACTGGGAGATCCAACGTGTTTGGATCTCGTGGATCGGTACCGGGTTGAGAAAGTGCAGACGTTCTCGACCGCGTCGAACAACGGTGACGAGATTCGCTTGAACGAGGATGTCGAGGTGCTGAGTCGCCGATTGGCGTGCCATGTCGACCTGTGAGCACAACTCGCCCAGGGTCTGGCCGTCACTGACACGAAGACAATCGAGAAGACGACGGCGCGTCAGATCACCGAGCGCCTTGAAGACTCTGTTCTCTTGGTCGTCAACCATGCGATCATTATGCAGGCAGGTACCTGCATGATGCAACCCGACGTCTCGACAACTGGCGCGCCGCCATCCGACGAACCCTCGACTCCAACCGAGTCTCCGCACCGATTCACGAGCACCTGACCAAGCGGATACGTGCCGTGCTGGGCGGCATTCGTCCGTTCGTCGTGCCGCTGATATCGAGTGGTTCGAGAGCGCTCCTCACGGATCTTCTGAGTGGTCGAGCTGGTGGCGGCCCTGTCGGTCGGGGCGACTGGGTGCCGCATGTCGCTACCGGGCGGTCGCCACTTGCGTCAAGCCTGTTCCACGGCACGCCGATGGGCGGCGCCGAGTTCCGCAAGGACTCCGTTGTCTGCTGGTGGTTGGTGGTCCAGGTGGATGCTGCGGAGTTCGTCCATGAACCGTTGCGCGACGTCTGGTCCGCCGTCGGCGAGGAGCTGGGCTCGGATGGTCAGTTCTGGCGTGGTGGGGAGCCAACGCGCACCCCACGACCCGAGTTCGATGATCAACGGGACGAGTTCGATGGCGGCGTCGGTGAGGAAGTAGTCGATCTTCTGACGGTGGCCGGGAACCGCATGGCGGCTGAGGAGGCCGGCATCGGTGAGCTTCGCGAGACGCGATGCGAGCACGTTGCTCGCGATGCCCTCAAGTGAGTGGCCGAGCAGTTCACGGAATCGGGTGCGTCCACCGAACATCACATCGCGCAACACGACAAGGCTCCAGCGATCGCCGAGCAGCTCCATCGTCATGTTGATCGGACACCCCGATCGGCCGTCGGGAACCGTCAACTCCTCATGTTCGACTGGTTGCGCCATGAACGCAGCGTAGCTAGTGTCCCTGCCAACCGATTGCAGGTTGCAATCAGTCGTGTCGAGAAGGAGTGCCAATGGCGCAACGGATCCGAGTTCAGAATTTCACGGTCTCACAGGACGGCTATGCGACCGGCGAGGATCAAACCCTCGAGCGACCGTTTGGCCACGCCGATCCCGGCGAGCTGATGGCATGGAGATTCGACACTGCCAGCTTTCCTGGGCGCACCGAGCCGGGTGGATCTCGCGGACTCGACGACTACTTCGAGCGCGACTTCGCGAACGGGATCGGCGCCGAAATCATGGGCCGCAACAAGTTCGGCCCGCAGCGCGGTCCGTGGTCCGACCACGAGTGGGTCGGCTGGTGGGGCGACACACCACCGTTCCACACACCGGTGTTCGTGCTCACCCATCACCACCGCCCATCGATCACGCTCGCCGACACCACATTTCACTTCCTCGATGCGACACCGGCCGATGCCGCCGAGCAAGCACTGGCCGCTGCGAATGGACTCGATGTTCGCGTGGGTGGCGGACCGAGCACTGTTCGCTCGTTCGTCGACGCGGGTCTCATCGACGAACTCCACGTCGTTGTCGCACCGATCACCCTTGGTGGTGGGGTGCGTCTGTGGGAATCCGCCGACGAGTTCGACGACCGGTTCCACCACGAGAACATCCCGAGTCCCAGTGGCGTCACCCACCACATCCTCTGGCGTAAAGAATCATCACCAGAACAGGAGCAAGTGACCTCATGACTGTCGACCATGTCTTCGCCATCGTCGCTGTCAGCAACTTCGATACCAGTCACGACTGGTACCAACGACTCTTCGATACCCCCGCCACGAACGTGCCCATGCCCGGCAACCTCGCCGAATGGCGTGTGACCGACACCGGCTGGCTTCAGGTCTTCCACGATCCAAAGCGAGCAGGCACGAGCATGGTCAACTTTGCCGTCGCGGATCTCGACCGGCGCCACGCCGCCCTTCACGCGCGTGGGATCGACACCGGTGAAATCGTCGAAGCCAACCAAGGCGTCAGGCTCTGCTCGGTCAACGACCCCGACAACAACACCATCACCTTCATCGGGAGCTTCCGTGAGCAGTACTGATCCCGCACCGATCATCGTCGCCGGACACCTCACCGTCGACGCCAACGATCGAACCAGCTACCTGCGCACCTGCGAACCAGTGGTCCGAGCAGCGCGCGACACCGACGGGTGCCTCGACTTCGCCA
>NZ_JBAVYV010000146.1:0-9036 GCF_049588435.1 Ilumatobacter sp. | reverse complement strand
CGGGTACGGCACCCACGGCCAGACCCCCAGCTCGGAACGACGACTCGAAAGCGGCATCGATGGACCTTCTCACCACCCCCTTCCTGACCGGAACGGCGAACGGCGCGATCTTGCTGATGGCCGCCCTCGGCCTCACCCTCACCTTCGGCCAGATGGGCGTGATCAACATGGCGAACGGCGAGTTCCTCATGGTGGGCGCGTACATGGCCTACCTCACGCAGCAGGTGTTGGGCACTTCGGGGCTGTCGATCTTGGTCGCACTCCCCGTGGCGTTCGTCGTCGCCGGCCTCCTCGGGTTGCTCCTCGAGGTCACCGTGATCCAATGGATGTACGAGAGACCCCTGGACACATTGTTAGCAACCGTCGGTGTGGCGCTCGTACTCCAGCAACTGGCCCAGGACGTGTTCGGCGCACAAGGTGACCCGGTGACCGCGCCGAGTTGGCTCGGCGGACGCCTCTCGGTGTTCGGGTATGAGTGGCCGCATCGCCAGCTCTTCACCATCGTGCTCGCGCTGGCCGCTCTCGGCGCACTCAGCGCCCTCCTCAAGTACAGCAGTTTCGGCCGACAGATCCGGGCGACCGTTCAGAACCGACAACTCGCCGAAACGCTCGGGGTCTCGACTCGGAACGTCGATCGCCTCACCTTCTTCCTCGGTTCCGGTCTGGCCGGCCTCGGCGGAGTCGCCATCGCGCTCATCTCGGGCACGAACCCGACCCTCGGCACGGCGTACATCATCCCGGCGTTTCTCGTCGTCGTCGTCGGAGGTGTCGGGCAGCTCAAGGGGACCGTGATCGCTGCCTGGGCCGTCGGCGTGGCGACCGCCTTCCTGACCGACCGCACCAGCGGCAGCACGGCACAGGTCATCATCTTTGCCTTCGTGGTGATCTTCCTCGTGATCAGGCCACAGGGCCTCTTCACCGTCCGGACGAGGTCGTTGGCGTGACGAGCACTGCGACCGAAACAAGCGGGTCGCCGGACGCAACAGAGCCGGGAACCGTTGCGGACGGCCGAGGGAGCGAACCTTCCGACGATCAGCCGTCGAAGTCGCTCACGCCATCGCTGGCTCGGCGGATGAGCAGCTACGGCTCACTGGTCGGAATCGCCATCTTGGCGTTCGTGCTCCTCGTGTGGGCTCCCAGCACACTGACCTCGTTCCGGCTCGGAAACCTCGGGCGGTACTGCGCGATGGCGCTCGCCTCCATGGGCATCGGACTGGCGTGGGGTCGCGGCGGCATGCTCGTGTTGGGCCAGGGGGTGTTCTTCGGCATCGGCGGCTATGCGATGGCGATGCACATGAAGCTCGAAGCCGCCGGTCCCGGCGGTGTGCCCGACTTCATGACGCTGTACGGCGACGGCACCATGCCGGGCTGGTGGGAACCGTTTCGCAGCGGGCCGTTCACCGTTTTCGCGATCATCGCGATGCCCGCGGTCGTGTCGTTCGTGCTCGGCTACGCGATCTTGAAGCGACGGGTGAAGGGCGCGTACTTCGCGATCCTCACGCAGGCCATGGCGGTCGCGTTCTCGACACTGCTGGTGGCGACGATCACGCAGACCGGCGGATTCAACGGACTCAACTCGTTCTCGACGTTCTTCGGGCACAACCTGTTCGATCCGCAGGTTCAGAAGAACGTCTACCGACTCGCCGCGGGACTCGTAATCGTGTTCCTGGTGATTCTCTGGCAGCTGTACCGGAGTCGATACGGCGAACTCCTCCTCGCGACCCGAGACGGCGAGGAGCGCATCCGCTTCCTCGGCTACGACCCCGCCAACGTCAAGTTGGTCGCCTTCATGGTGGCGGCGGTCATGGCGAGCATCGGCGGTGCCTTGTTCGTCCCCATCGCCGGCATCATCTCGCCGCTCGATGTGGACGCCTCGGCGTCGATCTTCTTACTTGCCGGCGTCGCTCTGGGCGGCCGGGCCTCGCTGTTCGGCCCGGTGCTCGGAGCGATCGCCGTCGGATACGGCCGGTCGACGCTGTCCGAGAACTTCCCGACGCAGTGGAGCTACTTCCTGGGGGCGCTCTTCATCCTCGTCGTGCTGCTGCTTCCGGGGGGCGTTGCTTCGCTGTGGCCGATGCTCAGAGCACGGTGGTCCTCGTCGTCCGAGTCGTCTCGGTCGAGTTCGGCCAGCCACGCCGCTGTCGAGTCCGACGCCGACCGAGGTGCACAGGCGGCCACATCATGACCGCCTCGTTCCTTGGCCAGGACTATCTCGAGATCCGCAACCTGACCGTGGATTTCGATGGCTTCAAGGCCGTCGACGGAGTGGACATCACGTTGCATCAGGGCCGGCTGCACTTCCTCATCGGACCGAACGGCGCCGGCAAGACCACCCTCGTCGACGCGCTGACCGGACTCGTGAGCGGGACCGGAGAGGCCACGTTCCGCCACCACGACCTGTTGTCGATGCGCTCGCAAAATATCGCCCGCCTCGGGATCGGACGGACGTTCCAGACGGCGTCGGTGTTCGAACAGCTCAGCGTGCTCGAGAACCTGGACATCGCCGCGGGACTGCACCGGAGTGCTCTCAGTTCGCTTCGCGCCCGCCGCACGGTTCCCGAACCGGTCGAGCAGGCTCTCGACACGATCGGTCTGACGGCGCTCGCGCAACGACCTGCCGGCATCCTCGCCCACGGGCAGAAACAATGGCTCGAGATCGGCATGTTGCTGGTGCAGGACGCGCAACTGATGTTCCTCGACGAGACCGTCGCAGGAATGAGCGGAGACGAACGCGACGAGACCGGTGAGCTCTTGAAGCGGATCGTCGCCGACCGCACGATCGTGGTGATCGAACACGACATGGAGTTCCTGCGGCGATACGCCGACTTCGTGACGGTGATGCACGCGGGGACCGTGCTCGCGGAGGGCTCGGTGGCGGACGTACAGGCCGATCAACGAGTCCAAGAGGTCTATCTGGGAACTGCGACGGAGGCGGCGACGCATGGCTGAACCAATGCTCGAACTGATCGGCGTCACCGCCGGATACGGCCGATCGATGGTCTTGTTCGACGTCGATCTCGCGGTTCCCAATGGAGGCGCTGCGGCAGTTCTCGGACACAACGGTGCCGGCAAGACCACCCTGTTGCGAGTCGCCGTCGGGTTGATCCCGGTGAGGTCCGGAACCGTGCGACTCGACGGGCAGGATGTCACCAAGATGCGCCCGAACCGCAGAGTGCGCAAAGGGCTGGGCTACGTCCCGCAGGGCCAACTCTGCTTCCCGCAGATGACGACCCTCGAGAACCTCCAGTTGGTCTCCAATGTCCGATCCGAGATCGACGGGGTGCTCGACACGTTCCCTGCCCTGACCGGGCTCTTGAGCCGACCCGCGGGTCTGCTGTCGGGCGGTCAACGCCAGCAACTCTCGATCGCCCGCACTTTGCTGGGTCAACCGCGACTGTTGATCCTCGACGAACCGACGGAAGGCATCCAGCCCAACGTGGTCGCGGAGATCGAGCAGGTCATCGTCGACCTCACCGCCCGCGGCGACCTCACGGTGCTGTTGGTCGAGCAACACGTCGGGTTCGCGCTTCGTTCGACCAACCGGTACTTCACGCTCGAGTCAGGCCGCGTCACGGGCACCGGTGAAGGTGGGGAGCACTCGCTGGACGCGGTCCGCCAGGCGATGGCAGTCTGACCCGCGCGACTGTCACCTCATGAACAGGAACGACTGTTCCCGCACTCCGCCGCTGCCGTCGCCCGCGCCCGACGAGACCGCGGACTGCACATCAACGATCCGGAGGAGGTGGCGGTGCCCACCTCGTGGGTCCTGGAGCCGGCGCGCGACGGCTGTCGGGTCCACGATCTGATGGAGGACGGCCGACACGTGTTGACACGAGACGACGTGATGGAGGGGGTCCCGGAAGCACATCGATCGTATTGCCGCACAGGGCATCGGTACTCCGAGCCCCAAGGTGGGCAAGCTCGACCCGGTACGCGACCTCGTGACGGGTCACGAGTACACGCTGATCGACCTCGACGACATCGCCCGAGTCACGATTGACTCCGACCTTCGCTGCGCAGACGAGCACGGTCGATCGGTCGGCCTCACCGACCGATTCGTGCTCGAGACCGAGTCGACGAGTGCGCCCGGTGCGACCGATCGCTACCTGTGGCGGCTGGGCATCCGCCCGGAGAAGATCAGCACGTACGACACCGGACCCACCGCCCCGGACCCGTCGCTGGTGTCGAACAAGTGGAATCGCATGCTGCGACGCCACTTCGATCGATGACGATGCAACTCGGCGGACCCGCCCGCTCACACAGCCAGTTCACAGGAAGACGCGCAAGACTGAACGACGTGAACGTCACCACGCCCCTGCTCTGTCGCTCCGTCGCCGTGCTCGCCGCCGGAGCAATGACCATCGCGTCATGCGGCTCCGACTCCGACGTCGGCAGCGACACCGCGACCAGCGATGACACGACCGCCGACACCGCGGCCACCGCCGAGACCGGGGCCGACTCCACCGACGCCGATTCCACCGCGACCGGGACCGAGACCGACGAGACAGCGGCGGACGCGTCCACGGGAGATGCCGACACCACCGCAGGCGTGGAGGCCGCGCAGTGGGGTGACAACGTCACGGTCACCGTGTCAGACACCAGTTTCCGGTTCGAATCCGACGGACTGCCGAACCACGAGCTGGCCGACGAATATCTGGTCCCCACGACCGGCAGCTTCGATCCGCCGGTTGACGAGACCGAGGTGGCGGCCACATCAAGTGACGTGGCCGTCGTCGAATCACCGGTCGACCAGGAAATCACCCTCAACCCCGTCTACAGCGACACGACGACTGAAACCAACCTCGGCATCATCGGCGTGGCGATCAGCGGCGCCCAACTGTTCAACGATTACGAGGACACGGACCGCAGCTTCGTCGCCGTCGACGACAACATCACGATCGACGGCGTCGACTTCGTCGACTCCTGCAACGGTCATCCGCTCGCGCTCGCCGCCGACGGCACCGGCCAGGGCAACTACCACTACCACGGCGTGCCGTACTGCATCACCGACGCCGTCGATGCCGACGGCGAACACTCGACGATCATCGGCGTGCTCCTGGACGGCTTCCCGTTCTACGGACCTCAGGACGCTGACGGTGTCACCATCACGTCCGACGACCTCGACGAGTGCTCGGGCCACGTCGGGGTGACCCCGGAGTTCCCGGACGGGATCTATCACTACCACCTCACCGAAGACCGGTCGCCGTACACGGTCGACTGCTACCACGGCGAGATCGACGCCGCGAGCACCACCGATGCCGGCGGCCCGCCCGACGGCGAGGGTCCCCCCGAAGGTTGAGCGGGGCGTCCGCTCTGGACGTGTGCGGAGTGGGGCGTCGGTCCCTTGGCACGTCTCCCGTCCACTCGGCCAAGAACCAAGAGACTGCCCGGGAATCATCCCGAAAGCCGGAACCCGACGGCGGGGACCACCTCGATCGATGACCGTACGTTCCATGGTTCGTCGATGAGACCGTGTCCGGTGACGGAATGGTGATGAACGAGGAGGTGTACCGGCACACGCACCTCCTCGGAACGCTGATCGAGGTCCGACTGCGTGGAGCGGAACCGGCCGCCCTCGACGTGGTGAATCGCCTGGTCGTCGACGCGATCGTGCGGCTCCAGGCGGTGTTCAGCGTGTTCGATGAGCAGAGCGAGTTGAGCCGCTGGAAACGCGGCGAGGTCGATCAGCCCTCGGCCGAGTTGGTGACTGTGATGTCGGCTGCACACGAGTGGCAGGAGCGTTCGCTCGGGGCTTTCAACCCGATGACCGGGCTGCTGTCGGACGTGTGGCTCCGCGCCGAAGAGCGATCCAGCGTGCCGACGGCGGCCGAGTTGTACGAGGTGGCGTCATCCATCGCCCGTCCTCGATTCGAGATCACGGGCGGCCGGCTGCGCCGCACCGGGGACTGCGCCGCATTGAACCTCAACGCCATCGCGAAGGGCTTCATCGTGGATCGGGCCAGCGATCTCGCGATGTCGAGCGGTGACATCTCGATGATCGTGGTTGCCGCCGGCGGCGACGTGCTGCAGCGGGGCGCGCCGGCGGCGAAGGTGGGGATCGAGAACCCGCTGCGTCCGTACGACAACGAACCCCCGCTGACTGTCATCGATCTCGCCGACGCAGGACTTGCGACGAGTGGCGCGGCGCGCCGCGGCGTGCAGATCGATGGACGACGTTTCAGCCACGTGATCGATCCCCGCACGGGTGAGCCCGTCGACCGCCAGGCCTCGATCTCGGTGGTCGCACCCGATGCGATGACCGCCGACGTACTGGCCACCACCCTCGGCATGACGAATCCGGCGGCGGCGATCGACGCGTCGACCTCGTTCCCCGAATGCGCCTGCCTGGTGATCGGGGTCGACGGTTCGCGCTGGGCTGACCAGACCTGGCGAGACAGGTACGGGGATCCCCTGCTGCCTACATCAGGGTGACGGCCACCATCACGACGGTGATCACCGTGCCGGCACCCGCGACGACGAATGCCGAGGTCCGCCGCTTCTTCAAGAAGAACTGCATCACCAGCCCGGTCAGCGAGATCACGACGAGGAACCCGGCGCTGATGTCGATCAGCCAGTTCCACGATCCATCGGTGTTGCGGCCTTTGTGGAGATCGTTCACCACGGCGACCCAGCCCTCTTGCTCGACCGCTAGGTCGAAGGTGCCGTCGTCGATGGCGAAGCTGAGGTCGGCCCGGTAGCCGGGGTTCAGGAAGGCGATCGATCCCTCGCCGTTCGTCTCACCGAAGGAGTCGACGCTGCCGATCACGCCATATTCCTCTCGGACGTACTCCGCCATCGACAGATAGTCGACGCCAACCGCGGAACCGTCGTCGGCGACGAACTGGGTCGCGAACGGAAACGTCCCGGACTCGACGGTCGTCTCGGTCTCGTCGCCGAACGTCCACTCGGGATGGTTCAGCGTGATGCCGGTGGCTGCGAAGAACAGCACGACGAGCAGGGCGATCATGCTCGTGTACACGTGGATCAGGCGAGACCAGCGGTGCGTGTCCCGTCCCAGCTTGCCTCGGCGTGCCCTCGTTGCGCCGTCGCTGCGTTGCGTCAGTGGCGTCGACGGCGTGGGCTCCACGGCGAGGAGCGGGTCGTCCATGAGCGGAGCGGTGGTGATGTCGTCGATGGTCATGCGAACAACGTCGCCGAGAGGTTGGCGAGCTCCCCGTCGTCGGCGAGCGCCACCGTGAAGGGCTCGTCACCGATCGTGATCTGTTGGCTCGTGATCTCGTACGGTCCGTGCTCGCGAGCCGCCTCGACGAAGAGCACGTAGTCGCCCTGTGCGACCGGTTGGCCGTCGAAGCCGGTTCCGTCCCATGCGACCGTGTAGTCACCGGCCACCTGGGTCGCACTCGACATCGTGACGTCGCTCCCCTGCCCGCTCGCCGAATACCACTGCGGCAGGTCCGACAACCACCGATCGCCCCTGCCGGACTGCTCGTACCAGAGGCTGATCGTCTGCACCAGGTTGCCGTCGAGGTCCTCGACCCATACGGCGATATACGGGCTCTCGATACCTCGACCATCAGTGGATTCCGGGACGAACGAGAATGACACGGCGAGTTCCGCCGCTGCCGGGAACGTCGCTGGATCGACCGACGCGTCGACCGACGCGACGGTTGTCTCGGTCGGCGTCTCGGCAACCGGTGCGGACGTCGTGTCGGCCGCGGGTGTCAGGGGCGCGTCGGTCGTCGTGGTGTCGGCTGTCGTCGGTGAGCTCTGGGTGGTCGCCGATCCGAACACTTCGGCGTCGTTGTTGCCACAGGCCATACCCGGGACGACGATCAAGGCGGCGAGCGCGGCCTGTCGAAAGATGGTGCGGCGCGTGGTCGTCGCGTACCTCGTCTGGAGTGGTCGGGTCGAGATCACGAGCCCATCCTGTCGCTCGAAGCTGTGTGTTCGCCGTGAATGGAACTCGAAGTGGAAGTGAGTACACCAGTGCGTCGATCGGGGATCCGTGAACGGAGGAGGAGGGTCGAGATGTTCATGCCTCGAGCCTGATCAGCAAAGGTAAGGATCGCGCGTGCGAACCCGAAAGATCCCATTCCTTCGCCCTCGGGGTCAGTGTGGTCTGCTCGGTGACGGCGATGCGGACGTCGATAGAGCCCGCGCCCGTCCACCTCGACGGAGACGATTTCATCGTCGCGGCCGAATCAGCGGCAGCCGTTCCGGTCACGATGCACGTCAGCGCACCCATGGCGACGATCGCCAACGCGTTGGTCCCGAACAACAACAGCGCGCCGAGGGACTCGGTCGTCGCTCCGAGTTGCGCCGTGACTCCCACGACCGCCAACGGCGCCGGCGGCGAGGGCGATGCCGAGATCGAGCAACGTCGGTGAGATGCGGGAGGCGATCTCGGCGTTGGTGTCGACATCAGTGCTCGGCCCGAGGATCGCCGTGACGCGGAACCCGGTCCTGGACCGCGACGAGCATCCCGACGACGGCGCCGTCAGCGCGACTACGACGGCCAGCGCGAGCGCCGCGACCGCCCAGACCACCGGCAGTTCCCACGAACGCTGCTTCATCTCGGGCAACGGCTCAGCCATCTGGGATGCGGGCGGAACGCGCCGGGAGATCGTGGCAGCGCCGCCGTCTGTCTCCTCGATGCGAAGGCTGCCGCCGTGCGCTGCGACGGACTGGTTGGTCAGGGCGAGCCCGAGTCCCGCCGACTCGGTCGCCGCGGCAAGCGCCGCCGTGCCAACGCCGACCTCGTGGGCGTTGTACCTCTGACCGGAGGGTCGCGCGACCACGTGACGGATCGACGGTTCGTCCTCGACGACGAGCATCCGGCTCGGAGACGATGTGGGCGGCCCGGCGGACATCTTCGGCAGTCCATTCAAAAAGTCTGTCTGTTCGCTGTGAACCCTCCGCGATCGGTGTCAGGGGTTGGCGGGAGGCGGGCCGCCCGCGCCGCCGGGAGGTGCCGGGAGCGCTGCTTCGAGTTCGGCCACCGTCACACCCAACTCGGCGGCTGAGGCATCGAGATCGAACGGCGGCTGACCGAACACCCGTTCGAGGTCGGCGGCG
>NZ_JBAVYV010000145.1:0-3905 GCF_049588435.1 Ilumatobacter sp. | reverse complement strand
GAGGTGGAGTGCTTCGCTTGCCACCGCGCAGCGATGTGCTGCCGTCGATTCTCTCCGCCATCGCGCTCGGCCCGACGCTCGTCGTCGTGCCGAACGTCGCCGACGCGTCGCTCCTCACTTCGCGTTTGCGTCGCGCGGGTGCCACCGTCGCGTTCGTTCCCGATGACTTCGCTGCTGCCGCCGGGGGCGTCGACGTCGTCGTCGGGACTCGATCGGCCGCGTGGATGCCGTGCGCCGGAATGGCCGCAGCGATCGTCGTCGACGAACACGACGAAGCTCTCCAAGAGGAGCGTTCGCCCACGTGGCACGCCCGAGATGTGATCGCCGAACGCTGCTTCCGCGCAGGCGTTCCGGCGGTGTACATCTCGCCGGTGCCGACATTGGTCGCGATCGAGGAACTGAGCGGACCGGATGGGATTGTGCATCCGTCTCGCGAACGCGAACGCCTGCACTGGCCCCACATCGAGGTCGTCGACCGCACGGATGAGGAGCCGTGGAAGAAGTCGTTGGTGACGTCGGCGTTGATCGACCGGATCCGCGACCCGTTGCAACGCGTGCTGTGCATCAGCAACACGACCGGGCGGGCACGGGTGCTGGCGTGTCGGTCGTGCATGGCGCTCGCGCGCTGCGAGAACTGTGACGCAGCGGTCGGCCTGGCCGACGATGGGCGGCTGGCATGCGGGCGATGCGGCACTCAGCGCCCACCGATCTGTCAGGCGTGCGGAAGCGGGTCGTTCGCCAACCTCCGACCGGGCGTGACCCGGCTCCGCGAGGAACTCGAGGCGGCCGCGAACCGTCGCGTGGTCGCGATCACCGGAAAGGACGACGAACCACCCCAACGGTCCGACGTGTACATCGGCACGGAGGCAGCTCTGTACCGGGTGGAACCCCTCGACGTCGTCGCATTCCTCGAGTTCGATTCCGAGATGCTCGCTCCACGGTTCCGGGCATCCGAACAGGCGATGGCGTTGGTGGTGCGCGCCGGGCGGCTGGCGCCGACGGTCATGATCCAGACGTTCAACCCGGAGCACGAGGTGGTCCGCGCCGCGGTGGCCGCCGATCCCGACATCGTGGTCGGTGTCGAACGCGAGCGCCGCCAGATGCTCGGTCTTCCGCCGTTCGGTGCGCTCGCCTCAATCACAGGCGGCTACAGCGACGAGTTGGTCGCCGAACTCGATCGCGAGGCGATCCAGGTGGGACGCGACGGCGACGACCGGTACCTGGTTCGCGCTCGCGACTGGACGACGCTCGGTCGGGCGATCAACGAGACCGTGCGCCCGGCCGGGTCACGCGTCCGGGTGGTCGTCGACCCGCCCCGCGTCTGATCCGATCGAGGCGACGAAACCGGCCACCAGCGCGGTCCACCGCGACATCTCGTCGGCGGTCGACGCGATGTGCACCTCCGCCTCGGGAATGAGCCGTCGGAGTTCGTCGGCTGTGCTCACCGGGTGGACGGGGTCGCCGGTCCATGCCAGGACGAGCGTCGGACAGGTGATGGTCGCGATCTCGTCCCGGGACGGGAGCTGTGCACGCGTTGCTCCGCGCATCGCCCGGGCGAGTCGCACGGGATCCCAGCTCCGCAACCCGTCAGCCCGTCGTGCAGCGAATTCCGGGTCATCGACGAACGGATCGGGCGGAGCGACGACGGCACCCGCGGCGATCACCCGCTCGACGCCCACCGTCTCGACCGCCCGCGCGCCCTGTTCGTAGGTTTCAGCTGCGCTTGCGCGGGTCTCCCACCCGGTCGGCGGGATCACGAGCACCAGACCGAGCACCCGCTCCGGAGCGAGCACGGCTGCGTGGAGGGCTGTGGCGGCACCCATCGAGGCGCCTGCGGCGATGTAGCGCTCGATGCCGAGTCGGGACGCGAGTTCGAGTTGGTCGCGGGCGAGCTGATCCCATCCGTAGCCGTCGAGATCGGACGTCGACTCCGATTCGCCGTGCCCACGAGCGTCGTAGCGCACGACCGCGGCATCGATGCCCGCCAGGTCGACGAGGGGCCGTCGATCCTCCAGGAGGCGGCTCTGCGTCAGGCCGTGACCCCAGACGAGGTCGATTCCTGCTCCGATTCGTTCGTGAGCGATCTCGGCATGACGGATCTCCATGCTCGCCAGCCTCGCGCGTCCCGTGGATCCGGGCCGTCTCCCGGTCGGCCGCTCGACGCTGCCCGCCGGCGAGCCGCGATCCCGACAGCCGCGCGTGGGATGATCAGGCGTTGACCGAAGGATCGGAAGGGGTGGATCATCTCTCGAGCGAACGTCCGATCTTCGAGGTCGACATTCCGGCGACCGCGCTCATCAAGCTGGCTGCGGTCCTCGTCGTCGCATTCCTGATTCTCGCCGGCCTCAACCGGGCGCAACAGATCGTCGGCATCGTGATCGCGGCGGCCATCCTTGCGGCGATCATCGCCCCGGTGGTGCGATTCGGGGCCCGCCTGCTCGGCGATGTCGTGTCGACGGTGCTGGTCCACGTCGTGCTGCTGCTCGTGATCGCCGCCGCCTCAGGGCTGGTGATCCAGTCGATCCAGTCCGAGTCCGAGGCACTCGCGGACTACACCGAAGTCCAGCTGGACGAACTCGAGAACGAAGGCGGGCCGACATTCCTGACGCGCACTCGCCTCGACGAGCATGTCGGCGAGACCGTCTCCGACTGGGGGATGGGAGCGGTGGTCGGTGAAGGCGATGCCGGTGGAATCGCGACACGCCTCTCGGAGCTGGTCCTGCTCGTCGTGTTCAGCGCGTTCTTCACCCTCCAGGGCGCGGCGCTGCTGACCATGGCGCTCGGTTGGACCGAGGATCGGGACCGGCGACGAGTCCTCCGTGAGATCTGGGCGGAGGCGGGTCAGCGAGCTGCGTCGTTCACCCGTCGAGCCGCGTTCGTCGCCGTGGTCAGCGGCGTCGGGGCCGGTGCCGTTGCGGTCGCATTCGATCTGCCTGCGGCGTTGCTCGTCGGGGTGGGCGCAGGCTTGCTGTCGATGGTCCCACTGCTCGGCCCGGCGGTCGGGTGGCTTCCCCTCGTGATCATTGCCGCCGTCGACGGCGAACCGAGCCAGACGCTTGCCGTTGCTGCTGTTGCCGTCATCGGAGTCGTGGCGGTCGGAGCGCTTCGCGTCGAGGTGATCGGTCGCGGCTTCAGTCCCGGTCTGCTCCTCACGGCGCTCGGGCTCGCGGCCGGTTTGAGCGCGGGCGGCCTCCCGGGTGCGATCTGTGGCATGTTCATCGCCGTGTTCGTGGCCAGCGCGCTGGACCACGATTGGACGACCGAACGGATCGCCTCCTTGCCGGGAACGCCGGCGATGCGGCCCCGGGCGTCTCAGAGCGTCCACACCGTGTCGTCGGGCGAGGCGGACGAAACACCGCCGTCACCCGAACGGCTCGGTGTCGATCAACGGGTTCTACTGCAACCGTCCAACCGCACCCTGTTGTGGATCACGGGGATCGCGATCGCGGCGTTCTCGCTGCAGCTGTCGATCTCGCGGATCGGACCCACGATCATCTGGGCCGTCGTCGGCATCCTGATCGCGATCGGCCTCGATCGACCCGTCTCGTGGCTCGAGCGGAAATGGCGAGTTCGACGATTCCTGTCCGTCGTCGCGGGTTCGCTCCTGATCGTGGCTGCCGTCGGCGCGCTGGGATTCTCCGCGTCGGAGTCGCTCGGCGGCTCGTCGAAGGTCAACACCGATGTGTCCGAGATCGCTGCGTCGCTCGAAGACCTGCCGCTGATCGGCGATCGGCTTGCCGAGATCGACGTGGAAGAGCGACTGCAGCAGCTCCAACGCGACGTTCCGCAACTCATCTCGAGTTCGACGCTGAGCGAGCGAGTCGCCCCATTGGTCGGCGGCGGCCTCGTCGGTGGCTTCTGGATCCTCGTGGTGGCGATGTCGTGTCTGATCGACGGACCCCGAC
>NZ_JBAVYV010000144.1:0-1859 GCF_049588435.1 Ilumatobacter sp. | reverse complement strand
GACGCGACCTCCGACCCGGCTCGCCGGCCGGGCTTCCCGGGTTCGGCAACGCTCCGCGCGACCCGATCTCGGCATCGGGTTGATGGTGCTCTACGCGGTCGTCGGTTTCCTCGGCGCGACCAATGCGGGAGCGATGGTCGGCTTCATCACGAGTGGGGCCGAGGCCTCGGGGATGAGCCCGGCGATCGCGGGGCTCGTACTAAGCCTCGGCTCGCTGGTCGGGATCGGCAGCCGCATCGTCCAGGGCGTGCAGGTCGATCGCAGAGGAGTTCTCCCGATTCAGCGGCTCGTGTGGTTGTTCGGGCTCGGCGGGCTCGGCGTGCTGCTGCTCGCCGTCGATGTTCCGCTCACCTACCTCCTCGCTCCGATTCCCGCGTTCGCCTTCGGTTGGGCGTGGCCGGGATTGTTCAACCTCTCGGTCGTCAGGAACAACCCGTCGGCACCCGCGGCCGCAACCGGCATCAGTCAGGTCGGGATCTTCTCGGGAGCGGCGCTGGGCCCGGCAGCCGGAGGCGTGATCATCGACCTCGCCGACTACCGCACGCTCTGGTTGTGCGGAGCGGTGACGCTGTTCGTCGGCTCGGTGCTCGCGATGTACCTGCGGACGCGGATCAGGGCGAACCGCCTCCGCCAGGAGTCAGCGGCGCCACGACCGGTACGGTGAAAATGCGCGTCGGTGCCTGGCACCGACAAACATTTTCGACGAAGGGGAAGACCAATGTCCGATCTGATCATTCGCAACGGAATCGTCGTCGACGGGACGGGGGCGTCGCGTCGGATCGCAGATGTCGCGATCGTCGGCGACCGGATCGCCGCGGTCGGCGACGTGTCCGCGTTCGAGCCGGCCGCGCGTGAGATCGACGCGACCGGCCTGATCGTCACGCCGGGCTGGGTCGACATCCACACCCACTACGACGGCCAGGTCACGTGGGACCCCGATCTCGCTCCGTCGTCGATCAACGGCGTCACCTCGATCGTGATGGGGAACTGCGGCGTCGGGTTCGCTCCGGCCCGACCCGATCGCCACGAGTGGCTGATCCGGCTGCTCGAAGGTGTCGAGGACATCCCCGGCACGGCACTCGCCGAGGGGATGACGTGGGGATGGGAGAGTTTCGACGAATACCTCGACGTACTCGACTCCCTGTCGTGGACGGTCGACGTCGGCGCGCAGATGCCCCACGCCGCGTTGCGCACGTACGTGATGGGGGAGCGCGGCGCCGATCACGAATCGATCGCGACGGCCGAGGAGGTCGAGACGATGTGTGCGCTGACCGAGTCGGCGATCCGCAACGGTGCGCTCGGCTTCACCACCTCGCGCACGTGGGCGCACCGCACCTCGTCGGGCGAGTCGATCGGAACGCTGCGCGCCACCGCCGACGAGGTCGTCGGTGTCGCGAAGGCGCTCGACCGGGCGGGAGCCGGAGTGATCCAACTGATCTCCGACGTGTACCAGTCCGGCGACGACGAACTCGTCGCCCGCGAACTCGAACTGCTCGGTCGAATCGTCGACGAGGTCGATCGGCCACTGAGCTTCACGGTCCAGCAGAACGACGAGACACCGAACCGCTGGCGTGAGTTGGTCGGTCGGATCGAGGAGTGGTCGGCCGCCGGTGCCGACGTGCGCGCGCAGGTCGCCGTCCGCCCGATCGGCGTTCTGCTCGGACTGTCCGCCACGGCCAATCCGCTCCGGCGGTGTCCGACGTACGTGCAACTGCACGACCTCCCGGTCGACGAGCGCGTCGCGCACCTGGCCGATCCGGCGACCCGCGCCGACATCATCGCCGAGCACGCAGAGGTGCGCGTCCGCGACTTCCCGGCATTGATCCACGCCGGATACGACCGCATGTATCCGCTGTCCG
>NZ_JBAVYV010000143.1:0-2836 GCF_049588435.1 Ilumatobacter sp. | reverse complement strand
ATCGCAGTGTTTGCGATCGCCGCCGTGGTGGTCGGGCGAGAGGCACACCGACTCGATGCGGTGGCGCCCCGTGCCGTGTACCGCCTCGACGAGGCGACCGACTTCGTCTGTGATCGGCTCCCGGTCGAGAGTCAGGCCCGCCTGACCCCCGGTGAGGTCGAGCAGCTGTTGATGTTCCACATGCAGTGGCTCCACGCACAGGGTCTGCAACCCGACAAGGTGGTCGATCAGCGCCAGGCGATCGACGAACAGGTCATCGTCACCGAGGACGCGCTCACCGCGTATCTGATCGGCGAGTCCGAGCGCAACGACGTCGATCTACTCGACGACGTCGACGCGGTCAACGTCGTCGAAGCACACCTCGCGTACTTCGAGGCGATCGGCGCGGTCGGACCCCAGGCTCCGCTCGACGACGTGCTCTGACCGATTGCCGACCGCGATCGCAGGCGTCCGGCGCGAGTCGTCGCTCAGTGCTGATGGCTGTCCGGCATGCCCAGTCGTTCGAGGGTGTCGTTCTCGAAGTCGAACTGGATCAACACGACCGGTTCATCACCGATCACCCATGAGTCGTGACCCGGTTCGATGCAGACAGCCTGTGGCGCGACGAAATCGAACGTGCAACCGTCCGGATACTCGCCGGCGAGACGACCCTGGGCGATGAAGCCGACGTGGGCATGCATGCAGAAGTCGGTGCCGACGTGCGGTTTGACGTGCTCCGACCAACGTCCTCCGACTCCGTAGACGAGTCGTTTGATCCGGACCGGACCGGCGGACATCACGTCGATCTCCATGCCGGCGAAGCTCTGGTGGGTTGCGCCCTCGATCGGGCCCATGACCGTGTCGGGTTCACTCATGTCCCAACACTACGACGCTCACGGAAGGTCGGTTCACAGATGATCGGCGCCGACGTGCTCTGATGGGGCGATGACCACGATCGTCCCGAAGGACCGAACCATCGCCGCACTGAGCGAGGTGTGGGCATCGACCACCGATCTGCTCGTCGGGTTGGATCAGGGACAGTGGTCGCTCCCGTCACCGCTGCCCGGGTGGAGCGTGCAGGACAACGTCGCCCACATGGTCGGCACCGAAGCGATGCTGCTCGGTATCGCGAACCCCGAGGTCGACATCGATCGCGACGCGTTGACTCATGTGCGCAACGACATCGGCGCGTTCAACGAGGTGTGGGTCGAGCACCTGCGCGCGAAGCCGCCGCACGAGGTGCTGTCGCTGTTCGAGGAGTACACCGGAGCTCGCCTGGCGGTATTGGCATCGATGACGGCGGATGAGTGGGACGCTGAGTCCTTCACCCCGGCGGGCCCGGACAGCTACGGACGGTTCATGCAGATCCGGGTCTTCGACTGCTGGCTGCACGAACAGGACATCCGTGACGCGGTCGGGCGGGCGGGTCACCAATCCGGCCTCGCCGTCGACGTCACCCTCAACGAGATGTCGATGGCGATGGGCTTCGTGATCGGCAAGCGTGCAGGAGTGGTCGAGGGTCAGTCGGTCACGTTCGCGCTGACCGATCACGGGTCGATCGTTCGCACGATCCACGTCGCGGTCGAAGGCCGAGCAGCGGTGGTGCCCGATCTGGATGGAACAGCGACGGCCACCATCACGTTGCCTGTCGGGGTGATGACCCGCCGCTGCGCTGGACGAGTTGCTGCCCACGAAGTGCGCGACCAGATCGAGTTGGCCGGCGACATCGAACTGGGCGAGGCGGTGCTGGGTGCGCTCAGCTACACGATCTGAACCGTCGATCGACCAGCGTCGGGTCGTCGTCATCGCTCGTCCCGACGATCCTGACGCCGACGCGTTCGTCGAGAAGTTCGACGGCACCGATGTCGACGTCGAACTCCACCGGACCGAGTCGCCGGACGAGCTCGGTGAGGTCGTGGGTCGGGCGGTCGAGAGCGGGGTCGACGCGATTGCTGCGGTCGGTGGCGACGGTGCGCTGAACCTCGTTGCGGAAGCGCTCGCAGCACGGGAATCCTCGATCCCGGTCGTCTCCGTGCGCGGTGGCACCGTCAACCTGATGGCGCAGGTCCTCGGACTCGACACGATCGACCTGGCGGTGGAAGCGGTGCTGTCCGGCCGAACCCGTGTGATCGATCTCGGCGAGACCGAGCAGGGCGTGTTCGTGATGAATGCCTCGATGGGCTACGACGCGGCGGTGATCGCCGACGCGGCCGACCACAGCGACGCGAGGTTCGGGCGGCTGCGGTTCATGGTCGAGGGGATGCGGCGGCTCGTGCGTGACTCGCCCAGACACGTCACGGTCGGGGTCGACGGCGCGGATCTGTACGCCGGTCAGGCGATGAGCGTGATCGTGTTCAACGTGGGCAACCGGGTGTCGGACGGGTTCGCAGTTGCCCCCGAGGCCTCGCTCGATGACGGGCTGCTCGACGTGGCCGTCGTGCGGGTCGCCAGCCTGCGGCGGATGATCGTGACGGTCGGACGCCTCGCACTCGGTCGTGAGGTTCCCCGCGATGACGTCGTACGCGCCCAGGGGGAACGCATCGAGGTCGCGTGGGCCCGTCGGGTCGAGAGCCAGCGCGACGGCGACGCGGATGGTGACGTCACCCGGCTCACCGCACGAGTTCTTCCCGCCGCTTTGCACATCCACCACCGCGCGTGAACCTCGCCAACCACGGCTTGCCTCGCTGCTGATCGATCCATCGGAGCGGTGTGGACATCGGCGGTCAGGGCGCCGAGCACCTCGGTGCGAGCGTTACTTACCGATTTCTTTGACGAAGACTTGCGACGGCGCGTGAGGGATGACTACTCTACGTCGGATATCAGGGCTGTATGGATGCGCTGCGACCGCAGCCTCTGT
>NZ_JBAVYV010000142.1:0-3142 GCF_049588435.1 Ilumatobacter sp. | reverse complement strand
CCGCCGGCGTTCATCGGGGTGAACCGGTTGAGGAACGACTGCCCGAACATGACGATCGTCGCTTCGCCGAGCGCGATCGGACGCACCACCGAACCGCTCAACGACATCGCTCCCGCGACGGTGCCGAACAGCGTCGCGAGCAGGACGGGAATCGCCCAGATCCAGTTGATGCCCGCCATCGCCTCACGGATCTCAGCGCCGTTGGAGATCAGCGTCAGGAGGAAGAACGCGAGGACCGCGAACCCGACCCAGCTGACGATCTTGGCGATGCTGATCCGCTCGAGTTCGGCCAACTCGACGGTCTCGACGCCGAGGCGTTCCTGGAGCCCGGTACGCAGATCCTCGATCATCTGCTTGTGGTGTTTGGCCTCCTTCTGAGCACGAGCTGGAAGCGCCGGAATCTGGATGAACGCGAGGGTGTCGCCGAGCTCCCCGTCGTCCGCGCGAATCGCGGCGTCCACGGCACGCTCGGCGCCGACGACGAGCGCCATCGACACCATCAACTCGGCACGATCGACCGAACGCGACTCGGGGCTCGACGCGAGCAGCGCCGTGTCCATTCCGAGCAGCGTCACCTCGTCACCGTCGATCACGATGTTCGAGCCGGACAACGAACGATGCGCGATGCGGCCGGCATGGAGCAGTTCGATCTGCCGCCACGCGTCATCGAGGCTCGCGTCGGTGACGACCTCCGGTTCCAAGTCCGCGAGTGGGCGACCGGCCGGGTGCGCCGAGACGAAGACTGCGCTCTGGGAGTCGACCGGTGCCGCCGAGAGGATCTCCGGGACGCGCGCACCGGCGCGCTCGGCCATCGATGTCGCCAGTGCGAGCTGGGCGACTCTGATCCGCGGTTTGGTGGACAGCTTCTGCTCGTCGACGTCGCGGACCCTGATCGAGCGGATCACCCGCGCGAAGAGTTCGGCATCCCGATCGTCGCGGTCGAGGTAGGTCACGTCGACGAAACGACCGGCAGCGGTGCCGTGGTAGGTGCGCAGACCCCGGTCGGTGGCCTCGTCGCCGATCGTGTCGATGTCGAATCCACCGGCCGCGAGTGCCTCGCCCAGCGCCGTCGAACCCGGTCGACGTTGCGGCGAACCGACGATCACGAGGATCGCCGAGCCGACGGTGGCTCCGAGCGCGACGGTGACCGCGATGCTCACCGGCGCTTGCGTCGCGCTGAGCACGCGGACGAACACCGTGACGGTGACCGCACCCCAGACCACGCGCCGCCACGGGCCCGACATGATCGGGGATGCCACCGTCGTTCCCGCGACGAGTGCTCCGAGGTAGGCCACCGACGGGAAGTCGGTCGGGAGGAACGAGTTCGACTGAAGGTCCGTGATCTCGACCGGTGGAGCGACGCGATTCAGCCAGTTGGTGAGGAGCAGCATGACGACGCCGGCCACCACACCGGCACCGACGACGAGCAAGGTCGACTCACGGGTACGGCGCGTCAGCAGCCATCCGATCGCGATGACCGGCACGACGAGGATCGAGAGTTGCGCCACGCCGACCAGCGCGAATCGCAACGGCGTGGGCAGACGATCGAAGAAGGTGACCAGGTCGAGGGAGACATTCGTCAACGCCGTCGGGAACGCGGCGGTGATCCCGAGCAGGATGGCGAGCAACGTGGCCCGAACGACCAGCCGCGCCACGTCGACGGGATGCCGTTGCCAGTCCCGACGGTCCCCTGCGCGCAGGGTGGCGAGATCGACCGACGTCACCGCTACAGCATGCACCATCGCGACGCTGCGGGAACGATCATGTTCAGCGTCTGGCCCTCAGCTCGCGGGGACGACGCCGTCATCGGCGACGGTCGGCAAGCGGAATCCGACATCGGCGCCGCCACCGACCGCCTCGCGCGCCCAGACCGATCCACTGTGCAGCTCGACGGTCTGCGCGACGATCGAGAGTCCGAGGCCCGAGCCCGGCATCGAGCGCGTCTCGTCGCTGCGGTGGAATCGGTCGAAGACACGGGAGCGTTCGTCGACCGGGATGCCCGGCCCGTGGTCTCGCACGCTGACCGACCCGTCCGAACTGACGATCGTGATCGTCGTCCCCCGCGGGCTGAACTTGTCCGCGTTGTTCACGAGGTTGTTGACGGACCGTTCGAGCATGGAGCGATCCCCCGACACGATGCTCGACTCGACGTCGAGTTCGATCGGCCGATCGCTCCGGCTCCCCCACCGGGCCGCCACATCGGAGATGACGACCGAGAGGTCGACCCGTTCCCGCTCGAGTTCGCCGTCTCGACGGTCGGTCGCGAGATCGATCATCTCGTCGAACAGGTCGCCGAGTTCCACCAGTTCGGATCGAATCGCGCCGAGCACCTCGGCACGCTCCGCGGGCGGGAGGTCGACGGCTCGCTCGAGGAGGGCAACGTTGGCGCGCAGGCTGGTCAGCGGGGTGCGCATCTCGTGACCCGCGTCGTGGATGAGACGGTGCTGCTGGACCCGGCTGGTCTCCAGCGCGTCGAGCATCGTCGCGAAGCTGCCGGCGAGTTGGCCGATCTCGTCGGTTCGGTCGCGCTCGGCGACCGCGGTGTTGAAATCGCGCGTCTCGGCGACGTTGGTCGCGACGCGCGCCAACCGTCGCAACGGAACCGTCGCCCTCGTCGCGATCAACCAACCGAGGATGGCAGCCAGGACGGCCACCCCGACGGCGATCAATGCGAAACGGCCCACGAGCGCGCCCAGCAAACGGTCGTTCTCCACGGTCGATCGAGCGACCTGGATCACTCCACCCTGCTCGAGCGAGCGCGACACCATCCGGTACGACTCACCGTCGATCGTGATGTCCTCGTAGACCACCGCCTGACCGGCTCCGTCGGTCGGCCGACGGGTCCGGAGCTCTTCGGATTTCGCCGTGCTCGGGAGTTCGACACTGCTCGTGACTTGATTTCCTTCGGGTCCCGAGATCTGGATGATCGCATCGTCGTCGGCCACCGGGAGCCCGTTCGCGATGCGACCCGGTGGGTTCGAACCGCGACCTCGCTGTCCGGAGTTCGTGCGGCCGTCGGCGACGAGGTCGCGCGCATCCTGCGCCGTCTCGGTCGCCCGGAGGTCGAGGAAACCATCGGTCGAATCGCGCAACTCGGACGCGGTGCTCCGGTACGAGATCAACCCCACGAGAATGCTCGCGA
>NZ_JBAVYV010000141.1:0-2679 GCF_049588435.1 Ilumatobacter sp. | reverse complement strand
AGAAGGGCTTCGGCGGCCACTTCCACAACGACAACTCGATCGCTGTGCTCCGAGACATCCCCGGCCTCGCGATCGCGTCACCGGCGCATCCGGCCGACGCGGCACCGATGCTGCGCGAGTGCGTGTCGCACGCCCGCGCGACCGGAGCGGTCGCGGTCTTCCTCGAACCGATCGCGCGCTACCACGACGGCGATCTCCACGAACCGGGCGACGGCGAATGGTCCGCCCCGCTCGTCGACGGGCGAGCCGAACTCGGTCGCGCCAGGACGTACCGACCGTCGGGCGACGCACCGTGCGATCTCACGATCGTCACCTGGGCGAACGGGACCTACCTCGGTCGGCGAGCACAACGCCGGCTCGAGCTCGAACACGGCGTGCGCTGCTCCGTCGTCGACCTCCGCTGGATCGCTCCGATGCCGGTCGCCGACGTCGTGGCTGCGGCGATCGAGACCGGACGGGTCCTCGTCGTCGACGAGACCCGCCGCAGCGGTGGCGTCGGTGAAGGGATCGTGTCGGAGCTCGTGGCAGCTGGTTTCCACGGCTCGATCGACCGGCTCGCCGCCCGCGACTCGTTCGTCCCGCTCGGTGCCGCCGCGAATCTCGTCCTCGTCAGCGAGGACCAGATCGTCGAACGTGCCCTCGCCGCCGTATCAACTGGGTTCTGACCCCAGTTGATACGCGTCGCCACTGCGCGCCGACACATCGAGTGCGTCGTCGCCGGCGGTGACCACGATCGTGTCGCCGTCGCCCACCGAGCCGTCGAGGATCAGCAGCGAAGCCGGGTCACCGATCTCACGCTGGATGATCCGCTTCAGCGGTCGCGCCCCGAATGACGGGTCGTAGCCGTCGCGAGCGAGTTGGGCCATCGCCGACTCGTCGACGTCGAGCGTGATCCGCCGGTCGGCGAGCCGCTTGTGGAGCCGCTCGAGTTGGATCCCGACGATGTGTTCGAGGTCGGCTTCGGTCAACGAGCGGAAGCGGATGATGTCGTCGACGCGGTTGATGAACTCCGGCTTGAAGAACTCCTGGGGGTCACCCGGCAGATTCGACGTCATGATCAGCACGACGTTGGTGAAGTCGACGGTGCGCCCCTGACCGTCGGTCAGTCGGCCGTCGTCGAGGAGCTGCAGCAACGTGTTGAACACGTCGGGGTGCGCCTTCTCGATCTCGTCGAGGAGGACGACCGAGTACGGACGACGCCGCACCGCTTCGGTCAACTGACCGCCCTCGTCGTATCCGACATAGCCGGGAGGAGCACCGATCAGACGGGACACCGAGAACTTCTCCATGTACTCGCCCATGTCGATGCGGACCATCGCCCGCTCGTCGTCGAACATGAACTCGGCGAGCGCACGGGCCAGTTCGGTCTTGCCGACACCGGTCGGGCCGAGGAACATGAACGAACCGATCGGACGATCGGGGTCCGACAGACCGGCACGGCTCCTGCGGATCGCGTTCGCGACCGAGGCGACCGCATCAACCTGGCCGATCACCCGCTGGTGCAGGAGTTCTTCCAGATGTACGAGCTTGGACGTCTCGGACTCCATCAACCGGGCGACCGGCACGCCCGTCGCCTTCGCGACGACCTCGGCGATGTCCTCGGCGTCGACCTCCTCCTTGAGCATCGCCTTCGTCTCCTGCAGCTCGTCGAGATGCACGGTGGCGTCCTCGATGCGCCGCTCCAGTTCGGGAATCCGCCCGTACCGGATCTCGGCGGCCATCGCGAGATCGGATTCGCGTTCGACCTGCGTCCGCAGCATCTCGAGCTCTTCCTTGAGCGCGCGGATCGCATCGATCGCCTGCTTCTCCTGCTCCCAGTGCTCCTTCATCTCGCCGACCTGAACGTTGAGGGTCGCGAGCTCGTCGTGCAACGCATCGAGGCGTTCCCGCGACACCGTGTCGCTCTCCTTCTCCAACGCCACCTGTTCGATCTCGAGCTGCAGGATGCGGCGTTGCACGATGTCGATCTCGGTCGGGAGCGAGTCGATCTCGATCCGCAGCTTCGACGCCGCCTCGTCCATCAGGTCGATCGCCTTGTCGGGCAGGAACCGCGAGGTGATGTACCGGTCGGAGAGGACGGCCGCGCTGACGAGCGCCGAGTCCTGGATCCGCACACCGTGGTGGACCTCGTAACGCTCCTTGAGGCCGCGCAGGATCCCGATCGTGTCCTCCACGCTGGGCTCACCGACGTAGACCTGCTGGAATCTCCGCTCCAACGCCGGGTCCTTCTCGACATGCTTGCGGTACTCGTCGAGCGTCGTCGCACCGATCATCCGCAGCTCGCCGCGGGCGAGCATCGGCTTGATCATGTTGCCGGCGTCCATCGCACCCTCGGCACCACCGGCACCCACGATCGTGTGGATCTCGTCGACGAACGTGATCACCTCGCCGGCCGCGTCGGTGATCTCCTTGAGGACAGCCTTCAAACGTTCCTCGAACTCACCGCGGTACTTGGCCCCGGCGAGCATCGACGCGATGTCGAGCGCGATCAGTCGCTTGTTCTTGAGCCCCTCCGGCACGTCGCCGTCGGCGATCCGTGACGCGAGGCCCTCGACGATCGCCGTCTTACCGACACCCGGCTCGCCGATGTGGACCGGGTTGTTCTTCGTGCGACGCGAGAGGACCTGGATCGCGCGACGGATCTCCTCGTCGCGTCCGATGACCGGGTCGATCTTGCCG
>NZ_JBAVYV010000140.1:0-7119 GCF_049588435.1 Ilumatobacter sp. | reverse complement strand
GTCGGACACCGTCGTCGAAGCCGATCGCTCCGGTCGCCGTCAGGGCGGTGTACTCGCCCAGGCTGTGTCCGGCACAGAACGAGGCGTCGATCCCGATCCGGCTCACCGCGTCGAGCACCATCAAGCTCGACACGAACGTCGTCAACTGAGCGTTGCGCGTGTCCTTGAGTTCGTCGGCGTCGGCGTCACACAGCAGCGCACCGACGTCGCGTCCCGCGACCTCGCTCGCCTCACCGACCAGCTCCCAACTCTCGTGCTGTTGCCAGGGTCGTCCCATGCCAGGGCGTTGTGATCCCTGTCCGGGAAAAGTGAAGGCGAGCATGATGGCCGAATCTAGACCAGCATCGGGATCGTCCAACCCTTACCGATCGGTAACACGCGTCGGTCCGAATTCGATCGGTCGTGTTCCAGCACGGTTCTGTTGCGGAGACCGGGACGGAATCTCGCCGAGAACCCGAGATCCCGTGTCGTGAAGCTGTCGACTCGCCGCGCCTCGGCTCGAGGACGACTGGGGCGCTGGCCGCCGTCGAGCGCATCCGCCGGGTGACTCGTCGTTGTACCCCGGGTCGGACTTGAACCGACACTGGACGGTGTTTGAGACCGTTGCCTCTGCCAATTGGGCTACCGGGGCGTACCGCGGACGAGGCTATCGGCTGGTCGGGCCTGCCACCGCTCTGCAAGGGTCGCGTGATGGAACCGATGATCGGCCGCCGGACGTGGAAGACGATGGAGGCGTATCACGGTGCGATCTACTTCGTCGCCGAGGCCGGGGAGGAGTACTCCCGCGTCGGCGTCGGCGACTGGATGGCGGGCTACTTCGGGTCCCGATCCGCCGCGATGGGTGCGGTGGGCGCCGACGTCGTGATCGCGACCTTCTTCAACTTCGACCACGACCTCGTGCGCCGCAGCATGGACGGTCTGTGGGACGCCGTCACTCCCGAGCGGTTGATCGAGGCTCG
Organism: Ilumatobacter sp.; assembly: GCF_049588435.1. Classification (GTDB taxonomy): domain Bacteria; phylum Actinomycetota; class Acidimicrobiia; order Acidimicrobiales; family Ilumatobacteraceae; genus Ilumatobacter_A. The sequence goes on along the minus strand of NZ_JBAVYV010000140.1, from coordinate 6,160 downwards.
GATGGCCGCGGTCGATCGGATGCTCACGACGCACGTGCTCCCGATCGTCGATCCGTCCGACCTGGCTCGCGCCGTCGAGTTGGCGCGTGCGGCGGCCGATGTCGCATCCGCGCGACCGGAGGGGCGCCCGCTCTTCGCCGGACACGCAGCGCAGCCGTGGCCCGACGACGACCATCTCGCGCTCTGGCACGCGCAGACCCTGCTGCGCGAGTACCGGGGTGACGGGCACATCGCCGCCCTGGTCGGGGCCGGGCTCGACGGATGCGAAGCGCTCGTCACCCACGGAGCGAGCGGTGACGTCCCCGCCGCCGTCCTGCAGGCCACCCGCCGACGATCGGACGAGGACTGGGCTGCCGCCGTGGAATCGCTCCGGTCGCGAGGTTGGCTCGACGCCGACGGCGCCTTGACCGAGACCGGTCGCGAGGAGCGTCGCTCGATCGAGGAGACCACGGATCGCCTCGCCCACGATCCGTACGCCGCGATCGGTGAAGAGGCATGTGCCGAACTGCGTGGACTCGTCCGCCCGTGGAGCGCGGCACTGGCGGGGACGTTCCCGACCCGCTGACCCGCCCACCCGCCCGCCGATCTCGTGAACTTGTCCAGCGCTCCGTGCGCGAACAGTTCACGAGAACGGCGATGATGTTTCGATGTCGAAGCGGTCGATCCAGCGCAAGCTCGCCAAGACTTCGTCGCGACTCACCGCGCTGCGCACCGAGCTGTCGGTGATCGACGAGCAGATGCGCTCCCTCGACGACGACGCCCAGGATGCGGCGACCAGAGCGATCGTGGCCGACAACACCGGGGTCTCTCGAGAGGCGCGCGAAGCCGGTGAGCACCTCGCGGCTCACCGCCGGCAACGTGAGCGGGTCGTCATCGAGATCGACGAGTTGACTCGTCGCCAGGACGAGCTCCTCGATCGGATGATCGCCGCCGACTGACGCGGGGGATCTGGTCGTCGGCGCGAATGGCGCTATAACACTCTCATGCCCCTGCGCGTCGTGATCGCCGAAGACGAAGCCATCATCCGGATGGATCTGCGCGAGACGTTGGAGGAAGAGGGCTACGAGGTGGTCGGTGAGACCGGCCGAGGTGACACCGTGGTCGATCTCGTCCGCGAGACCAAGCCCGACCTCGCCATCCTCGACATCAAGATGCCCGGTGCCGACGGTCTGGTCGCAGCACGCACGATCAATGCGGAACGGCTCTGCGGGGTCTTGATGCTGACTGCGTTCAGTCAGCGCGAAGTCGTCGAGGAGGCGCGTGACGCCGGGGCCCTCGCATTCCTCGTCAAGCCGTTCCAGAAGAGCGATCTGATCCCCGCCATCGAAGTGGCGATGGGTCGTTTCCGTGAACTGACGCTGTTGGCCGGCGAGGTCGACGCGTTGGGCGACCAGCTCGAGTCGCGCAAGGTCATCGACCGCGCCAAGGGGACGCTGATCGACGACGCCGGGCTGTCCGAGAAGGAAGCATTCGCCTTCATCCAGAAGACGGCGATGAGCGAGCGGATCCGGATGCGCGATGTCGCCGACCGTATTCTCGACGGCTCGCTGCGCCCGCCCGCCGACTGACCGCACACACGCAGCACGACCGAACACCGCACGCCCATCACCAGCCACACGCACAACCGATCGGAGCCCATGTGGGTACCCACCTCCTCGTCGACGGGAACTCGCTCACCTACCGGGCGTTCTTCGCGCTCCCGACCGACATGGCGACCGCCAGTGGACAGGTCACCAACGCCGTCTTCGGCTTCACGTCGATGCTCGCCTACGTGCTCGACGAACAGAAGCCGGAGGGGATCCTGGTGGCGTTCGACCGTCCCGAGCCGACGTTCCGCCACGAGGCCGAACCGGAGTACAAGGCGCAGCGTGAAGCGGCGCCCGACATCCTGCGCCAGCAGATGGGCCTCGTCCGCGAGGTGCTCGAGGCGCTCGGGATCCAGACGATCGATCTGGCCGGCTGGGAGGCCGACGATCTGATCGCCACGGCGGTCGATGAGCTGGTCGCCCGCGAGAAGCCCGTCATCATCGTGACCGGCGACCGTGACAGCTATCAACTCGTGCACGACGAGCACGACGTCAAGGTGATGTACAACAAGCGCGGCGTCAGCGACTACGCGCTGTACGACGAGGCGGGGATCGCGGAGAAGACCGGCGTGACCCCCGACCTGTACGTCCAGTACGCATCACTGCGCGGCGACAACTCCGACAACCTGCCCGGCGTTCCCGGCGTGGGTGAGAAGACGGCTGCGAAGCTGATCAACAACTACGGCGGTCTCGACGGCATCTTCGCCCACGTCGACGAGCAGACCCCCAAGTTGCGCGAGAACCTCACCGAGCACGAGGAGCGGGCGCGCAAGAACCTCGAGCTCATGTTGCTTCGCCATGACGCCCCGATGGACTCCGTCGATTTCGACGATCTGGTCCCCAAGCCGAACGGAGCGGAGATGAAGCGACTCTTCGACTTCCTCGAGTTCCGAGCGCTGTCGGGAAGGATCACCGCGGCGATCAACGGGATGGGCGCCTCCGTCGACCTCGGCCCGCAGGACGAGCAGCAGGAACTCGTCGCCGAGGTCACCGAGATCGAGACCTCCTCCGCCGCCGCCGCCGCCGTCATCTCGTCGGTTCCCGCGCTCGACGTCGCTGCGACGTGGGTCGGCGAACCCGGTCGCTCCGCGCTGTCGGGACTCGCGATCGTGACCGAATCCGAGTCTGCCGAGGTCGCCTGGATCCCCGGTCACCTCCTCGAGGACGAGGCGGTGCACGCCGCTTTGGCCGAGCACACCGACGTCCGCGGCCACCAGTTGAAGGCCGTCATGCGGTCGCTGCTCGATGTCGGTGTCTCGCTCGACGGGATCGCGCTCGACACCGCAATCGCCGCGTACCTGATCGACCCCGCCGAAGCCCGCTACGACCTCCCCGACCTGATCGAGAAGTACACGCCATTCGCGCGACCGTCCGACGACGCGGCAGGCGCGGGCCAGTTGGATCTCGACGGCTCGTCGATGTCGGATGCCGAGCGTGCGGGACGCGACGCGCTCGCGGTCCACCACCTCGTCGAGCCGATCCGCGCGAGCCTCGACGCGCAGGGGATGGCCGATCTCTACACGACGATTGAGAACCCGCTCGTCATGGTGCTGGCGAAGATGGAACACATCGGCATCGCCGTCGACATCGGGGAACTGGAGGGGCTCAACAAGAAGCTCACCGACGAGGTCGAGTCGCTGGTCGCGGAGCTGCGCGAGGTCGCCGAGATGCCCGACCTCAACCTCAACTCGCCCAAACAGTTGCGGGAACTGCTCTACGAGCAGAAGGGCCTCACACCGATCAAGAAGAACAAAACGGGCCCGTCGACCGACGCCGCCACGTTGGAGAAGCTCGAACACGAATGGCCCGAGTTCCTCGCACCGCTGCGTCGTCATCGCGAGGTGGACAAGCTGCGCGGCACGTACGGCAAGGGCTTGCTCGCCGAGGTCGCGTCGGACGGTCGGATCCACGCCACGTTCAATCAGACGGTCGCGCGCACCGGCCGGCTGTCGTCCGACAAGCCGAACCTGCACAACATCCCGGTCCGATCCGAGGAGGGGCGACTGTTCCGTCGGGCGTTCGTCGCGTCGCCCGGCACCGAGTTGCTCGTCGCCGACTACAACCAGATCGAGCTCCGGTGCATCGCCCATCTGGCCCAGGACCCGGGTCTACTCGACGCGTTCAACACCGGCCAGGACATCCACAACGCGACCGCAGCGCGGGTGTTCGCGGTCGAACCGGAGAATGTCACGCTCGACCAGCGGTCGAAGGCGAAGATGGTCTCGTACGGGCTCGCCTACGGCATGGAGGCATACGGCCTCGCCCAACGGTTGAACATCCCCGTCGACGAAGCGGCACCGATCCTCGACGCCTACTTCGTCGCGTTCCCGAACGTGAAGGACTACATGGACCGGACCGTCCTGGAGGCGCGCGAGCGCGGCTACACCGAGACGCTGTTCGGTCGACGTCGGCCGATCCCCGAGCTGCTCAACTCGAACTTCCGCGTTCGTCAGGCCGGCGAACGCCAGGCGATGAACGCCGGGATCCAAGGACTGGCAGCCGACATCTTCAAGGTCGCGCTCGTGCGTATCGACGCCGCGTTGAGTGAGGCCGGCGTCGAGAGCGAACTGATCCTGCAGGTGCACGACGAGGTGCTCGTCGAGGTTCCGCCGTCCGAGAAGGAGACGATCGGCGATCTCGTGATCGAGATCATGCACGACGCCGCCGAGCTCGACGTCCCGCTCGAAGTCAACGTCTCGTGGGGCGACACATGGGCCGCCGCCAAGGGCTGACCGGACAACTGGTGCCAGGCACCCGATGACCAATCCTCGTACGACCGCACCCGGCAGCCGATCGGACAACTGGTGCCTGGCACCAGTTGTCCTGGCGGGTGTCCGATGACCGATCACCACTGGTTCGAGAAGCTCGCCGATCACATGGGTGAGGCGTACCTGCGCTACTCGTTCACGAAAGGGACCGATCAGGAGGTCGACCACATCGTCGACGCGCTCGGTCTGTCGGCAGGCGATCGGGTCCTCGACGTCGGATGCGGCCCCGGTCGTCACTCGCATGAGCTGGCTCGTCGCGGCTTCGTCGCCCACGGCATCGACATCAGCGATCGCTTCATCGAGATCGCCCAGGCCGACGCCCCCGAGGGAGCGACATTCGAGCGTCTCGACGCGCGGTCGCTCGCCTTCGACGCCGAGTTCGATGCGGTGATCTGTCTCTGTCAGGGGGCGTTCGGGTTGATGACCGCCTCCGGTGACGACTCGACCGTCATCGCCGGCATGAGTCGAGCGCTCGTACCGAACGGACGCCTGGCGCTGAGCGCGTTCAGCTCCTACTTCGTGGTCAAGCACTGGGAGGGTGCCGACTTCGACGCCGACACCGGGGTGAACCACGAACACACCGAGGTGCGTGACGGCGCCGGGGTAGCGCTGCCCGCCGAACTCTGGACCGGCTGCTACACGCCGCGCGAGTTGAGACTGCTGGCCGATCGTCACGGTCTCGACGTCGACCGGATCAGCAGCGTGGAGCCCGGCGCGTACGGCGACGACGAGCCGACGGTCGACACCGCCGAGTTCCTGCTCATCGCCACCCGCCGAGACTGAGCGACGCCGCCGACCGTGTCGGTCAGGGCAAACTCGGCGCGCCCGCCGCAATCCACGCGGCGTGGAACGGCGCGAGCTTGGCGGGGTTGAGGAGCGAGTGGGTGGCCGCGATTCGCCCGTCGACCCAGGTCGGGACGAACAACATCACCGGCGTCCCGTCGTGGGTCAGGTACAGGGCGGCCTGGCCGTTCGTCGACACGAGGTGGATCTCGGTTCCGGGCTCGAGGCGTCGGGCGAGGTTGGCGTAGAAGCGGGCGACGCGTGCACGGCCGACCACCGGAAGCCGTGCGGCGCGCCGCTCCGCGCCACCGTCGGACAGATGGACGATGTCCTCGGCGAGATACGACTCCAACGTCTCGAGGTCCCCGGAGGCCGCCGCATCGAGCATCATCGCCGTGAGCTCGCGCACCTGCGAGGGATGTGGATCGAAGCGTGGACGGTCGTCGGCCAGGTGATCACGCGCGCGCTTCGCCAACTGCCGCGTCGCGGCCGGCGTCCGTTCGATGATGTCGGCGATCTCGCTCAGCGGGATCGAGAACACGTCGTGCAGGACGAACACCGCACGTTCGAGCGGGGACAGATGCTCGAGCACGGTGAGGAAGCCGATCGTGATCGACTCGATCATCACCGCCCGGTCGCCCGGGTCGTCGTCGGGGGAGGGCGGGTCGATCATCGGCTCGGCGAGCCACGGCCCGACGTAGTGTTCGCGCCGGTGTCGTGCCGAGCGGAGCTGGTCGATCGAGAGTCGCGTGACCACGGTCGTCAGCCATGCGGGCGGGTCGGTGACGTCGTCGTGCCGGTCGGCGAACCGGCACCACGCGTCCTGCACGATGTCGTCGGCGTCGGACGGGCAGCCGGTCATCCGGTACGCGAGTCCTCGCAGCCGTGGGCGTTGCTCCTCGAAGACCGCGACCGGGTCCGCGCCGTGGGCGTCGAGCCAGGCGCTCATCGAACCACCGTGCGCGGTGCCTCAAGCTGTGCGAGCGCTGCGCGTGAAGCCGTCTGAGCGCTGGCGATGCTTGC
>NZ_JBAVYV010000139.1:0-6097 GCF_049588435.1 Ilumatobacter sp. | reverse complement strand
GCCTCGATCGTCGCGTCACCCTCGGCCACGCTGCTCGGCGGGTACAACGACGACCTCGTGGTGGCGCCACGCGACGGGCGCCCCGTCGTCGTCGACACTGCCGACTTCGGCCTCGACGATCCGCCGTTCGGGCCGCGGGTCCGCCCCATCGGCTGGCTGGATACACCCGAGGGGGGCGATCTGTTCCTCGTCTCCGCCTACGACGTCGAAGCCGGGGTCGAACGCGAATACACGGTCGACGTCTCGGGTGCCGTGGCCCCCTCGCCCGGCCCGGTCCCGGCCACCTACGAAGCGAGGGTCGAGGCCCGCGGGCATCACATCGTGAACGACGCCGGGGGCGTGTACTTCCTCGAGAACGACGGGACGGCGACCCGCATCTCCTCCGGTACGGCCGTCGCGGCATCGGAGACCCAGATCCTGCTACGTGAATGCAACGACGAGCGACAATGCCACTACGCGCTCCAGCCGATCGACGGAGGAGAATCCGCTCCGACCGGCATTCTCCCCGCGGAGGTCGTCGCCGGCGCGTACGGACTTTCGCTCTCCCCGGACGGGACCGCGGTGTCCTACACCTCGTACGGGCTCACGAACGAGCGGGTGATCGTCGACTTCGTCGACGGCCCGGTCGCGACGACCCCGTCCAGCGACTACGCCACGACCGGCGCATGGGCACCCGACGGTTCGGGTGAGTTCGTGGTCGCCGAAGCCTCCAACGGCACCGAGGGACTCGTCTTCCTCGACCGGGTGTCGGGTGACGCCGTCCCGTTCGGTGAGCAACTCGGCCAGGTCATGGGAATCGCGATCCGGTACCCCGACAGTGAATTGGAACCGTCGACGTTCGTCGAGCCGACATCGATCGAGTTCTCGACCGCCGATGGAGTGCCGACCGATCTGCGTCTGGTCGCGTTCAGCGGGCTCGGCGAGATGACGCTGCTCGATCTCGACGCCGCGACGGCGGCGAGCTGGCCGACACAGCCTCTCCCGGGCCCCGCCCAGAGCCAACTGTTCTCCGACGGCGATCGCGTCGGCGGATACACCGACAGCAACGGAGGTACCGGATTCGTCTCCGAGTTCGGTGGCGTGACCACCACGCTGCAGGGCGACAACGTCCCCACCGGTCCGCTGTACCCGGGGCCGGACGGCGGATTCTGGGAGCGCAACGTCGACGAGCCGGGCTCGGAAGGGATCGACTACACCGTCGTCAACCTCGACGGCGGTCCACCCCGCGGCGGAAGTCCAGCTGCGGCGTCGAACGTCCACGAACTGCGAATCGCCAACGGAACACTGCTCGACGGCGACGGGCGCGGCGGGCTCGTCTTCTCGAGCGGTGGGGACCTCTACACGTCCGCCGGCGGTGGCGTGGATCGGCTGACGTCCGGCGAACTGCTCGCGATCGGAACGACGACGGCGCTGGTCCGCGAGTGCGACGAACGCCTGAACTGCGCTGCGTTCGTCGTCGATCGCGAGACAGGTGAACGAACCGACTCCGGGCTCGATCCACTCGCCTTCGCCACCGGGGCGAGCACCGACCGAGCGGTCTCGCTGATCGGTTCGATGTCACCCGACGGTCGCGTCGCCCTGATCAACTTCGCATCTACGGGCACCGCGAGTGACCCACCCGAACCTGTCGACAAGTGGTTCTTCTTCGACCTCGAGACGGGCAATCCGGTCGGAGCACAGCAACCCGACGATGGCCAGCCGATCGTCTGGAACACCGCCGGTACGTACGCCGCGTACGTGGCGGGCGACGAGGTCGTCGTCTACGAACATTCGACCGGCCGCTTCCTGACCGTCCCCGGCACCGACGGAACCCGCTCACTCACCCAGGTCGACCCCGCGTTCTCGTGAACTGTTCGCGCACGGAGCGCCCGACAAGTTCACGAGATCGGCGGCGGGTGCGAGCGACGAGTGCGCGGGTGGGTCAGCTGGAGATGCGCGGGCCGAGTTCCTCCCAGACCCGCTCGTCGTCGAAGCCGAACGCCCACAGCGAGACGCCGTCGAGACCCTCCTCGAGCGCGATGTCGGTCCGCAGTCGGGCACCGAGCGGATCGACGTAGTGCACCGACCGTGACTGGGTGCAGCTCGTCGAGTCGTCGCTGAACTCGATGTCGTACTCGAAGCTCGACTCCCCCGTCACGTCGTCGAACACCGGAACCGCCGAACGGCGGGCGATCAGATCGTCGATCGTGCGCAGGTTGACCGAGGTGACATCTTCGAGTTCGGTCCCCGCTGGGCACGTTCCGGACACACCGATCGGCCAGTTCCGGCCGTAGATCGGGATGCCGAGCACCAGCTTCTCGCGATCGACACCCACGTCCAACGCGCCGTCGACCGACCGCTGCACGAAGCTCAGCGGAGCGATCGGGCCCGGTTCGCCGACCGAGTAGTCGTAGGCCATGATGCGGATCCGATCGACGTGCGGAGCGATCGCACCGTGGTCGTACACCCAGTATCCGCTGCTCGAGGAGCGGTCGCCGTCGTAGATCGGCGGGATGCTGACGGTCAACGTGCGCCCGTCGGCATGCAGCTCGGCGCCGAGCTCCTCCACGAACGCCACCCAGTTCGGTCGTGTGGACTCCCACGTGTCGCGTCCGTCGAAGAACGCAAACCGTTCGTAGTCGAGGTCGATTCCATCGAAGTCTCCGTCCTCGGCGAACGCCACGATGGCGTCCACATGCTGTGTTCGGGTCTCGGGGTCGTCGAGGATCGCCGCCATCTGACCAGCGGGCAGCGCGTCCACGATCGACGGCACGACGTCGGCCCCCGACTCGCGGAGCAGGTCGAGGAAGCGATCGGTGGTGTCGGGATCGGCGTTCGGGTCGATGACGATCTCGTCGACTCCCTCCGCGCTGTACCAGAACGGTGAGACGTCACGCATCGTGTCGACCTCGTCGATCCTGGACTCGGTCGTCTCGTCGAGCGTCCAGTACGGGAGCCAGGCATCGAGCGGGAGACTCGTCCGCTCGACCGGCGGCTCATCGGGCCGGCTGAGCAGAAGTCCTGCGGTGACGGTGGCCGCGACCACCACGATCGCGAGGATGATCGCGCCCGCCGATGGCCGAGCGAAGCCGGACGTTGCGCGGCTCGCCTCCGCCACCTCCGGCTGAACCTCCGACGCCTCCGGTGGGACGTCCGACGCCTCCGGCGGCACCACGAGCGGATCGCCGATCGGGGTCCCGTCAGACGGCGTTCCGTCCGGCGTCACGCCCTCGGGATGCATGCCATCGGGTGTTTGGCCGTCGGGGAAATCGAGGTCGTATGGTGTCCCGTCGGGCGACTGATCGTCAGCGGCCGGCGGGGTCGCGTCATCGGAGCCCATACGTCACGACCAGATCATGTCAGTGCATCGAGTCCGGCGACGTTCAACGAGGAGGGACGGACCGGTGATCAATCCAAAAACGGATCGAGGCTGAGGGTGAGACCCGGGTGCTCGGCGATCTTCCGGCAGGCGAGCACGACGCCGGGCATGAAGCTCGACCGGTCGTAGCTGTCCTGACGAATCGTGATCGTCTGACCCTCGGCACCGAGGATGACCTCCTGGTGAGCGACCATCCCCTGCATCCGGATCGCATGGGCGCGGATGTTCCTCGGTCCCGCTCCCCCGCGCGCCCCCGGGTACACCTCGTGCTTCGTGGGGTCCGGCATGAAGTCGGCATCGCGTGCCGCTGCCATCCGCTCGATCGTGGTGACCGCGGTTCCCGACGGCGCATCGACCTTGCGGGTGTGGTGCAGTTCGATCACCTCAGCGGTGTCGAACCACGGTGCGGCCATTTCGGCGAAGCGCATCATCAGGACCGCCGAGATCGCGAAGTTGGGAGCGATGAGGCAGTTCACGCCGGACTCGGGGGCGAACCGTGCGCGATAGTCGTCGAGATCGGACTCGCTGAATCCGCTGGTTCCGACGACGGCGTGGATTCCGTGTTCGGCGAGCCATGGCAGCGTCGCCCGCGCGGCGTCGGCCACGGTGAAGTCGACGACGACGTCGCAGCTCGCCTCGGAGAACGCATCGAGGCGACTCGAGAGCTCGATCCCCTCGATCGTGTCCCCCTCGCCATCGCGGTCGACCGCGGCGACGAAAACGAGATCGGGGTCAGCGGCGACCGCCGCGCAGACGGTTCGACCCATCTGCCCATTGGCGCCGTTGACCCCGACTCTCATGGTGTTCAATCCTTCCAGATGCGTCATCGGGTGTCAGGCACCCGATGACGCAGATGCACATCGGTGCCAGGCACCCATGTGCATGTATGGATCAGCCGTGACGACGCCGTCCGCCGCCGGTGCCGCCACGACGATTTCCACCGTCACGGTCGGCCTTCGGACGGTCGCTCTTCGGACCCAGGTCACCGAGCTCCTCGGCGAGTTCGGAATCGAAGCTCTCCTCGAAGCTGACCTCGACGATGTCGGAGTCGGTCGATGCCGCGGGGGCAACGTCGCGGTCGTTGCGGTCATCGCGCTCACGACGCGGGGCACGCTCGCGACGCGGGGCATCGTCCGAGCTCGAGCTCGATCCGCTGTCGCCTTCGCCACCACCGAGGGGGCTGGTCGGGGTGAGGCTGACCTTGCCCTTGTCGTCGATCTCATCGACCTTGACCTCGAGCTCCTGGCCCAGTTCGAGAACGTCCTCGACTGCACTGATCCGGCGCCCGCCACCCATCTTCGAGATGTGGACGAGGCCATCGCGGCCCGGGAGGATGTTGACGAACGCACCGAACTTGGTGATGTTCACGACACGGCCCATGTAGACCTTGTCGAGCTCGGCCTTGGGCGGGTCGACGATGTTGAGGATCGCCATCTTGGCCTCCTCCATCCGCCACGCCTCGACAGCACCGATGGTGACGATGCCGCGGGCTCCGTCGTCATCGACGCCGATGTCGGCTCCGGTCTCCTGCTGGATCGTGTTGATGACCTTGCCCTTCGGGCCGATCACTTCACCGACCTTGTCGAGCGGGATGTAGATCGTGCTGATCTTCGGCGCCGTCTCGGCGATCTCGGAGCGGGTCTCCGGGATGGCCTCGTTCATGACGTCGAGGATCGCCAGGCGAGCGACGCGGGCCTGAGCCAGCGCAGCGGACAGGACGTCGGCGGGGATGCCGTCGATCTTCGTGTCGAGCTGCAGCGCAGTGATCGCATCGATCGTCCCGGCAACCTTGAAGTCCATGTCGCCCATGGCATCCTCGGCTCCGAGGATGTCGGTGAGCGTGACGTACTCGCCGTCCTCGTGGATGAGGCCCATGGCGATACCCGACACGTGGCTGCGCACCGGCACGCCGGCGTCCATCAGCGAGAGGCTGGACGAGCAGACCGAACCCATCGAGGTCGAGCCGTTGGAGGCCATGACCTCGGAGACGAGGCGCAGCGTGTACGCGAAGTCTTCCTGGTTCGGGATGACGGGCAGCACTGCGCGAGCAGCGAGGGCGCCGTGGCCGATCTCGCGACGCTTCGGCGAACCGACGCGGCCGGTCTCACCGTTGGCCCACGGCGGCATGTTGTAGTGGTGCAGGTAGCGCTTCTCGTTGTTCGGGTTCAGCGAGTCGATCATCTGGTTCATGCGCGGCATGGCCAGGGTCAGGACATTCATGACCTGGGTCTCGCCACGCTGGAACAGACCGGAACCGTGCGCGCTCGGGAGCACGCCGACTTCGGCACTGATCTCGCGGAGATCGGCCGGTGCACGACCGTCGATCCGGATGCCGTCGTCGAGGACCCGACGCCGCATGACCTTCTTCATCAGGCTGCGGACGGCTTCCTTGACCATCTTCTGCTGATGGGGGAATTCTCCGTCGTCACCACAGAAGTGGCCGATGGCATCGGCGGTGACCGCGTCGACTGCCTCGTTGCGCTCGGCCTTGGCCGAGATCGTGACGGCCGGCTTCATGGCCTCGGTCGAGAACTTCTCGACGGCCTCGAAGATCTCGGGGGTGTAGTCGAGGACCGGGGTCCACTTCATCGGCTCGATCGGGCCGTGGGTGGCGATCACCGAGGCGACGAGCTGACGCTGGAGGGCGATCGAGTCCTTGATCCACACCTTGCAGGCCTGGAGTGCGTCGCCGAGGACTTCCTCGGTGACCTTCTTGGCGCCGTCGTCGTAGTAGTAGAA
>NZ_JBAVYV010000138.1:0-2839 GCF_049588435.1 Ilumatobacter sp. | reverse complement strand
TACATGTCGATCGACACCATGAACTCGAGTTCGTCGAGCGCATCGGCGAGCTGTTCGCTGTTCGGCGTCGACAGCACCGGGTTGCCGGCGAGCATCACCAGCCCGCGAACCTGGCCGTCACCGGGGGTGGTGATCTCCTCCGCCATGGCCGCGACCGGGTACTCACCCATCACCTCGGGATGGCCGCTCACGCGCGAGCTCCCGCGCCCGACCCGGAATCCCTTGCCGGTCCCGGTCCGCCCGCGGGTGGTGGCACCCCCGGCGACCGGTGTGGCGAACATCGAGCCACCGGCGCGGTCCAGATTGCCCGACAGGGTGTTGACCACGTCGACGAGCCAGGACGCCGTCGAGCCGAACTCCGTCGTCGTCGTCCCGATACGGCCGTACACGGCGGCGGTGGGCGCCGCCGCCAGCTCGCGAGCCATCGAGCGGATGGTCGCGGCATCGACACCGGTCGGTGCCGCCATCGCCTCGGGTGTGAACGGGCCGAGTGCCTCGCCGAGGCGATCGACGCCGACGACATGGTTGCGGACGTGGTCACCCACGTCGGCGAGCCCCTCCTCGACCAGCACGTTCGCGATGGCAGCGAGCAGGAGTGCGTCGGTGCCCGGGCGAATGCTGACCCACTGATCGGCCTGCTCGGCGGTCCGTGACCTGCGCGGATCGACGACGACGACCTTGCCACCGCGCTCCTGAATCGCCTCGATCCGGCCCGGGAAGTCGGGAGCCGTGCACACCGAACCGTTCGACGCGTAGGGGTTGGCCCCGAGAATGAGCAGATGATCGGTGCGATCGAGGTCGGGTACCGGAATCGCCACCGGCGAGCCGAACACGTGACCGGCCGCCACGTGCCGGGGCATCTGATCGACCGTCGATGCACTGAATCGAACCCGTGTGCCGAGCCCGGTCAACAGCGCCCGCGAGAACGTCATCGCCGACAGGCTGTGCGCGGTCGGATTGCCGATGTAGACGCCGAGCGATTCGCGCCCGTGCCGCTCGATCAGATCCGGCAGGCGAGCGGCGATCTCGTCCCACGCCTCGTCCCACGTGACCTCCACGTGCTCCCCGTTCCGCTTGATCAGCGGTGAACGCAGGCGGTCGGGGTCCTCGTGCAGTTGTTTGAGCGTCGATCCCTTGGGACAGATGAAGCCGTGTGAGAACACGTCGTCCATGTCGCCGCGGATCCGTTGAACCCGTTCGGATCCGTCATCGTCACGCTTCACCGTGATCTCGAGGCCGCAGCCGGCCTCGCAGAGGGGACAGGTGCGAAACGCCGTGCGGGTGTCGGTCATGGTGCAATGCTTCCAGATCTGCGAGCCTGAGCCGTGATGCAGGCACCCCTCCACCGCGTGATCCCCCATTCGAACACCGGCACGGTCACGTTGCGCGAGGCCTACGCGACGTCGCTCGCGTCCGACACCGACGCCCCGTGGGTGGGCCTGTGCATGGTCGCATCGATCGACGGCTCGACCGTCGTCGACGGGGTCTCGGGCGGGCTGTCGAGCGACAACGACTCCGGCGTTCTCCTCCAGCTCCGCTCGATCGCTCAGGTCGTCGTCGTCGGAGCGGGAACGGTGCGTGGCGAGGGGTACGGCAAGCCCAGCACGCCCGGACAGCGGATCGGCGTCGTGACCGGCAGCGGTTCGATCGATCCGACGTCGTCGCTGTTCGCGTCGGGAGCAGGGTTCCTGATCACGTCCGAGTCAGCCCGCCTCGACGCGCGCATCGAGCGCGACGTCGAGGTGATCCGTGCCGGCACCGATCACGTCGATCTACGCGCGGCGTTCGCCTCGATCCCCCAGGTACGTCCCGACGTCGAGTTCATCCAGGTCGAGGGCGGCGCCACGCTCAATGCAGCGATCGCCGAGGCGGACCTCTTCGACGAACTCAACATCACGACGTCCCCTGCGACGGTGAACGGATCGGGGCCGCGCCTGTTCCACGGCGGAGCGGACCACTCCCGTCGGTACGAGCTCGCCCAGTTGCTCGTCGACGACGAGTCGTTCGTGTTCAGTCGCTGGCGACGGCGCGGGGAGCGGACTTCTCCATGAGCTCGAGCTCACGGTGAAAGTCGGCGGCGGCGTCGAAGTGCTTGTACACGCTCGCGAAGCGCAGATAGCTGACGTCGTCGACGCCGCGTAGCTCGTCGAGAACGGTGAGCCCGACCACGGCGGTCGAGACCTCGTTCCCGTTCAGACGCACGACGTCTTCGACGTGCGTCGCCATCCGCTCGAGCGTGTCGGCCGAGACCGCTCGGCCCTTGGTCGCGGCGGCGAGGCCGGCAACGACCTTCGTCCGGTCGAACGGCTCGATGTCACCCGACGACTTGACGACGGTCAGCGGCGCGTGATCGACGCGTTCGAAGGTGGTGAAGCGATGGGAGCATGCGAGGCACTGACGGCGACGCCGGATCGCCGTGCCCTCCTCGGCCACGCGAGAGTCCACCACCCTGCACTCGTCAGCACGACATGACGGGCACTGCACATCGTGGAGCGTACCGGTCGAGGCAGCAAAGGTTCAGGGCAGCGCCACCGCTTGGCCCACGATGATCGTGGTCGAACCGTTGAGCTCGATCAACGCACGCACGTAACCGTCACGACCCACTTGCCCACGGTGCTCGTCGGCGATCGACCACAGCGAGTCGCCCGCCCGTGCGACGTGCACGGCACCGGGGGCCGCACTCACTGCGTCGTCGGCGAACACCTGGCTGGCGCCGAAACCGGCGAGCACCGCGTCGAACACCGACACGAGCGAGATCGCAGCGACGATTCCGCCAAGCGCGACGCCGACCCGGCGCGCCGCATAGTTCGGCCGGTGTGTGGGACGCGGCAGCCGGCGT
>NZ_JBAVYV010000137.1:0-8862 GCF_049588435.1 Ilumatobacter sp. | reverse complement strand
GGCCGCGACGGCCGACGCGACGAACTCGGTGGTGGGGAAGTCGGCGCCGACGAGCGTCGCCCCGCCGGCTGTTCGTGCGGCGAGTGTGGCGACGACGGCACGGTCGCCCATCCATGCGATCAACAGCGCGACCACGGTGCTGGCTGCTACCGATCCGAGCCAGAGCATCAGCAGGAGCCGCCAGCGCCTCCGCCACAGGACGACCACGACGACGAACAGCGGCACGAAGGTCGCCATGATCTGTGCGGTACCGAGGACCGCTTGCTCCACCGAGTCGGGAATCCGTCCGACCCCGTCGACGATGTCGTTCTCGATTCCCGAGATCGTTCCGTCGGCGAACGCGGCGGCGAAGAGTCCGACGGCGACGAAGACGAGCCCAAACAGCAACCGCACGAGATCGACCGGAGACCACTTCTGTCGTCGGGCCGGTGGAGGGAAGAGAACGACCGTCGGCACCTCGGAGGCGCCTCCATCGATCACGGTGTTGCTCACGGACCCCTGAGCTTAGAGCGGGGATCCCGATCAGCCGGGGAGGTGATGGCAGAGCCAGTCGTGGTAGTGCTGCACCCGGACCTCGTCGTCGCAGAGTCGGGCGGTGTCGAAACCGCGTGAACGCATCCCGGCCTGCACGTCACGGATCAGGTGTACGTCCTGGTCGATGGTGATCGTCATCGACTTGCGACCCTCGATGATGTCGTCCTGGGTGAACCCGTCGTGCTCGGGGCGTTCTGCCGGTGCCCGGTCGTCGCGGGGGTGGGGTTCGAAGGTCACCCCGGCGGCTTCGGACACCGCTGGATCGGGTTGGCGATGGAATGACAACTTGTCCCACCAGCACTTGTTCGGGTCGGTCGGATGCGGGCGGGCGCGCATGATGATGGCGTCGTCGGGCTGCAGCGTGACGATCGTGTTGGGGAACACGTTGTACTGCTCGATGTCGGTGAGTCGCTCGTCGCTCAACGCGGCATAGTCGTATCCGAGGCGCGGACCGTGTTCGCGACGCAGGCGTTGCACGTCGAGGCGGATGTCGAGCACCCGTCCGGTGTAGTCGGCGGCGTCGATGCCGTACCGCTGCAGCGCCATCGTCATGTAGAGGTTCGGGTCCTCCGGGATGTCGAGGCGGGTGTTGACCACGTGCCCGTCGATGATCAAGCCGGTGTGACCGCGGTCGTACAGGTGGATCTCGGCCGTCGGACAATCGAACACTTCGGCGTGTTGGGGGTGGATGTGTTCGACGTGGTAGAGCTCGCCGAAGTTGTCGACGACCGCCTTCCAGTTCGCATCGAGTTGAACCGTCTGATCGGCGGTCAACGTCATTCCCGCCAGGTCGTACGGAGCGATCGCGTCGACGAGTGGACCGAGGAACTCGAGCAGCGGGGGAGCGTCGGCATCGAGACAGACGAACACCATGTCGCTGAATGCCTCGACCCGGATCGGCCGCAGCGAGCGGGCCGCGCAGTCGACGGGAGGGGTGAAGCGGTCGGCGTCGGGAACGACGCTCAGCCGTCCGTCGTTCTCGTACGTCCAGCCGTGGTACGGGCAGACGAACTGGCGCGACCAGCCGCGGTCGTTGACCATCACCCGGGCGCCGCGGTGTTGGCACACGTTGTAGAACGCTGCGAGTTCGCCGTCGTCGGTGCGCGACACCAGCAGCGACTCGTCGCCGATCTCGAGCACGAGGTACTCGCCCGGCTCGGCCACGTCGCGCTCGAGCCCGGCGAACAGCCAGGTTCGCGGGAACAGCTCGTCGAACTCGCGCCGGAGCCAGTCGGTGTCGATGTAGCGCGCTGCGGTGATCGGGTGCGGGCCACTGGGCGCCGCATCGTGGACGATCGTGGCTCGGGCGGAGACCGGTGGGGCGGTGGGGCGAATGGTCGACATGGATGCTCCTGACGAAGGGCCCCATGTTGTCAATCCGGCGACGACTCGGTCGAAGCGGCAGGAGGCCGCCGGACTCCGCGTGTGCGTCTCGGATCCCGACCGCGTGGGATGCAGAGCTCACCCGTTCCAGCGTGGGAACATCGAGGGATGTACGCGATCGCCACCTTTCTCGTCGTCGCCACCCTGTCGTTGGCGTTCACCCGGGTGGCAGCGGGTGCACTCATCGCGACAGGGCTTCCGGCCGACGTCGCATCCTTCCAGGCGCGGTCTGCGTTCAGCGGTGCCGGCTTCACCACGACCGAGACCGAGAACGTCGTCAACCACCCGGGGCGGCGCAAGATCATCGCAACGACGATGTTCGTCGGGAATCTCGGCACCCCGACGCTCGTGGTGACCGTGCTCGTCGGTTTCCTCGCCCCTGGTCCGGGCAACACGACGGAGCGGACGATGGTGACGATCGCCGGTCTGGTGCTCGTCGTCATGGCCGTCGCGAACCGGCCCGCCCAGCGCGCCCTCGCCCGAGTCGGGCAACGGGCCGCACGCAGCCGGCTCCTCCCGCACCTCGAGGAACAATTCGCCGAGCTCTTCGTCATCGGTGACGACTTCGTGATCGGCTCGGTGCGGGTCGCCGACGAACCGGAACCCACGGTGCGCAGTCTGCGCGGCATGAACGAAGCACTGCCGAGCGTGCAGGTCCTCGGCGTACGCACGGGTACCGGCTACTTCGGCCGTCCGCCCGTTGACGTCCGACTGGATTCAGGCGACGAGATCATCATCTACGGCCGCCGCAGCGATCTCGAACACATCAACGAAGTGTGATGCGGCGGCGTTCGTCGAACCGGGACCGACCGCGACCTGGCAACATTGGCCGGATGGTCGATCCACGTCCCGATCCGGCACACCTCGTCGAACTGCTCGGAATGAAGCCACACCCCGAGGGTGGACACTTCGTCGAGACATGGAAGCACGGCACGACGGCAGAGCGCCCTGCCGGAACCGCGATCTACTTTTTGCTGAGGGCCGGCGAGGTCTCGCACTGGCATCGGGTCGACAGCGCCGAGATCTGGCACCACTACGCCGGCGATTCTCTCGTGTTGTCATCGTGGACCGACACGACGCCCGTCGAGCGCCGGGTTCTCGGTGTCGACTTCGACGCCGGTGAGCGACCGCAGCTGGTGGTCGCTCCAGGGGAATGGCAGTCGGCGCGAACTCTCGGAGAGTGGACCCTCGTCGGATGCACAGTGTCGCCCGGGTTCGACTTCGCGCACTTCGAGCTCGCGCGTCCCGGTTGGGAGCCACCGACCTTCGACGGTCATGATCGGAGTGTCGGATCGACCCCCACGAGCGCCACCGATTCGCGATTCGACCCGACGCAGGGAGCAGCACCATGAACTCGACGACTCCGGCGTCGCCTCCAACTCTCCCGATCGAGCAGCGCTCCCCCCGGTGGCGGATCGCCCGGATGGTGGTCTTGGGAGTCGCTCAGGCACTGGTGCTGGTGCTGCTCGCCGCGCTGCTCGACGACTTCACGGTCGATGGACTGTGGGGGGCGTTGCTCATGGTCGCCGCGCTGAGCGTGTTGAACGCGTTCGTCTGGCCGTTCGTGATCAGGGTGACGTTCCGGCTGGTGCTGTGGACGGTGGGCCTCTTCACGTTCGTCCTGAATGCGGCGTTCATCGCGATCGCCGCGGACCCGATCCCCGGGGTGGACGTCTCGTCGGCATGGACCGCCTTGGCGATCGCGCTCGTGTTGACCTTCGTCAACATCGTGGTCGGCGGCGCGCTCAATGTCGACGGAGATCACGTCTGGCGCAGCAAGGTCGCGCATCGCGTGATCAAGAAGACCGACCCGCCGGAGCCGACCGACGTCCCGGGATTCCTGTTCGTCCAGATCGACGGTCTCGGCCACGACGTGCTCAGCGAGGCGATGGCATCCGGTGACGCGCCGTTCCTCTCCCGACTCGTGTCATCGGGGACCCATTCGATGCACCGGTGGGAATGCGACCTCTCGTCGCAGACCGGTGCGATGCAGGCGGGGATCCTGCTCGGCGACAACCACAACATGCCCGCCTTCCGGTGGTACGAGAAGGACACCGGTCGGATCATGGTCACGAACCGACCCAAGGACGCGTCCGATCTCGAGGAGCGGCAGTCGTCGGGTGACGGGCTGCTGGTCGGCGGCGGAGCGTCGCGGGCGAACGTGTTCACGGGTGACACCGACGACGCGATGTTCACCTTCAGCGCCGTGACCGACAAGAGTCTGTCGCGAGACCGCTTCCTCTACGTCGTCGCGACGCCGTACGCACTCTTCCGCATCATCCTGCTGATGGTGACCGACATCTTCCGCGAGAAGCGCGCAGCACGTCGGGCCATCAAGGACGGGGTCCAACCGCTCGGCCACCGCGGTGGGATCTACCCGCTGCTGCGCGCCGCCACGACGGTCGGCCTGGCCGAAATCACCTGGGCGGTGCTCGTTGCCGATCTCGCCCGTGGTGTTCCGTCGGCGTACGTCGACCTGGTCGGCTACGACGAGGTGGCCCACCACTCGGGGATCCGAGCACCCGATGCGCTCGCCACGCTCCGCCGAACCGACGCTCAGTTGGAGCGGTTGCTCACCACGCTGCCGATGGCGCCGCGTCCGTATCACATCGTCGTCCTCTCCGATCACGGCCAGACCCAGGGGGCGACGTTCGAGGACCGGTACGGCGAGACCCTCGATGCGGTCGTCCAACGACTGGCCAGTAGCGGTGTGACCGCTCCCGTCCTGGCCGAAGAGGGCTGGAACAACGTCAACGGCTTCCTCAGCGATGCTGCGGGAGACCCGTCGACGTTGGGCAAGGCCGTCAAGGCGGTGACGAAGCGGCAGACTTCCGACGGCGAGGTGAAGATCGGACCCGACACCCAGAACACCGTCGAGGTGGACGACGAGGGTGTCATCGTGCTCGCGTCGGGCAACCTCGGGTTGGTGTCGTTCACCGAGATCCCCGGGCGCGCGACCCGCCAGCAGATCGAGCGCACCCACCCGGGTCTGGTCGAGGGAGTTCGACGCCACCCGGGTGTGGGTCTGGTCCTCATTCGTGACGAGGTGGACGGTGACGTGGTCCTCGGTCCCGACGGCTCCCACCGCCTCACCGACGATCACGTCGAGGGGGTCGACCCCCTCAATTTTTTTGGGCCGAACGTCGCCGACCATCTCCGTCGCACGAGCAGCTTCGACAACTGCCCTGACCTCCTGATCAACAGCTTCTACGATCCCGAGGCGGACGAGGGGGCGGCGTTCGAGCCGTTGATCGGATTCCACGGTGGCCTCGGCGGTGAGCAGAGCCGTCCGTTCATCCTCGCCCCGGCCGGTCTGGCCCAACCGACCGAACCGCTCGTGGGTGCCCGCTCGATTCACGACCTCTTCAAGTCGTGGTTGCGCCAGACGCAGGGCGACCGGACATCGGAGGCGCACGCGTAGTTCGCGCCCATCGGCAATACTCACGAAATGTCCGACCTGAAGACCCCCGGTTCAGTGCCCGAAACCGAATGGTGTGCGGTCGACGCCGAGCACGCACTCGGGGTGCTCGATGTCGACGCCACGACCGGTCTCGACGACAACGAGGTCACGACGCGTCGATCGGCATACGGCCCGAACAGCCTTCCGTCGGTTGCGGGCCCGAGCATGCTCTCGGTCGGGTGGCGTCAGATCACGAACCCGATGACGTTGATGCTGATCGGGGTCATCGTCGTCGGAATCCTCGCCGAACAGACGAGCACGACGATCGTGGTCGCAATCCTCGTCACGCTGAACGTCGTCCGCGGAACCGGCCAGGAGATGAAGGCGCAGGCGAGCGTCGATGCGCTCTCCCAGTTGCAGGTGCCGTCGGCCCGGGTTCGTCGGAGTGGTTCGACCGTCGAGATCGACTCGGTCGACCTGGTCCCCGGAGACATCGTGTTCATCGAGTCGGGCGACCTTGCGCCTGCCGACGGACGAATCGTCACGTCGGCGAATCTCGAGATGCAGGAATCCGCCCTGACCGGCGAGAGCGCACCGATACCGAAGGGAACCGCGACCCTCGAGCCCGAGACGGGACTCGGCGACCGGACCAACATGGTGTTCCAGAACACGCTGGCGACCCGCGGCACCGCCACGCTCGTGGTCACGGCGACCGGGTCCTCCACACAGATGGGGCGGATCGCGGGGATGGTCACCGACGTGCAACGCGTCCGATCCCCGCTCCAGGTCGAACTCGATCGGCTGTCGAAGATCCTCGGTGCGCTGGCGCTGGTCGCGGTGACGGTCATCGTCGGCGTCGGCCTCTCACGCGGGCTCGACCTCGACAGCGTGCTGGTCCTCGGGATCGCCACGGCGATCGCCTCCATCCCGACCGGCCTCCCGACGTTCGTCCAGTCGATGCTCGGCTCCGGATCGCAGCGACTCGCCGAGCAGCAGGCTGTCGTCAAGACGCTCGCCGACGTCGAGACCCTCGGTGGGACCACCGCGATCAACAGCGACAAGACCGGAACATTGACGCTCAACCAGATGACGGCAACGTCGATGCTGGCGGCGGGACGCTGGTACAAGATCGATGGCGACGGCTACAGCAAGACGGGTGTGATCCTGCAGGTGGCCGGCGAGGATCATCCCGGATTCCAGCGGCTCGGTCTCGGATTGACGCTGTGCAGCGATGCGACGGTGGCCGATGACGGCACGGTCGTCGGCGATCCGACGGAGGCGGCGCTCGTCGTCCTGGCGGCCAAGATGGGGATCGACGCGGAGGAGACCCGGCGCGCGTTCCCGCGCGTCGCCGAGGTTCCGTTCGACTCGGCCTACAAGTTCATGGCGACATTCCATGACGCACCCGCGGGGCTCGATGGTCCGACCGTGGGGTTGGTCAAGGGCGCACCCGATGTCGTTCTCGGTCGGTGCAGCACCGCGCTGTGGCGAGGAGAGGAGGTGCCGATCGACGATGTTCGCGATGAGATCATCGCGAGCAACCGACAGCTGTCCGAGCGTGGGCTCCGCGTGCTCTCGTTCGCGTATCGCACGTTGACGGACTCGAACGCCGCGGGCCTGAACGACGATCCGATGGCACTGGTCGACGAGCTGATCTTCGTCGCACTCGTCGGGATCATCGATCCGCTGCGACCGTCGGCGAAGGAAGCGGTCGCCACGGCGCATCGGGCGGGAATCGATGTTCGGATGATCACGGGCGATCACACGATCACCGCACGTGCGATCGCCGACGATCTCGGGCTCGGCCCCGGTGTCGCCACGGGTGCTGAGATCCGTGCGATGAGCGACGAGGAGTTGTCCGCCCGGCTCGACGACCTCCACGTCTTCGGTCGGGTCACGCCCGAGGACAAGCTGCGCCTTGCCGCGCTGATGCAGGCCGCTGGCGACCGTGTCGCGATGACCGGCGACGCCGTCAACGACGCAGCAGCGCTCAAGCAGGCCGACATCGGCGTCGCGATGGGCAGCGGGAGCGAGGTCACGAAACAGGCCGCGAAGATGATCTTGATCGACGACAACTTCGGCACGCTGGTGAAGGCGGTCGAGCTGGGTCGTGACATCTACCGGCGGATGTCGGCCTACATCGGCCTCCAGCTCACGGTGTTGGCGGCGGTCCTCGAACTGATGCTGCTCGCGACCCTCTTGGACGTCAACGACGGTGTGGGTCTGACGCCGACCCTGTTGCTCGCGGCGAAGTTCGGTGTGGTGTTCACGGTGGTGCTCGGCTTGATGAGCGACATCGCGGATCCGACGGTGATGGACCGCGGGCCACGGGATCCGAACGAGCGGATGGTGACGCTGCGGGCGGCGGGTCGATGGGCGCTGATCGGACTGCTGATCGCACTTCCGGCGCTCGGACTGGTGATGTGGGGACCCGGCGAGCCGAGCCCCGTCGATCCGTCGGTGTCGATGACCATGGCATTCGCGGTGGTCGGCCTGGCCGCCGCGTTGCTCGGCCTCGCCTCGCGCCGGGTGATCGAGCCGGCCTGGGCCGAACCGCTGATGCCGTTCATCAAGTGGACCGGATTCGGCGTCGCGTTCGTGTGGGTGGGGATCGAACTCCCGATGATGCAGCGGATCCTGGGCACTGTCTCGCTGACGGCGTGGCAGTGGCTCGTGGTCGCCCTCCTCGCCCTGCCCTCACCGGTGGCCGTCGAGATCGACAAGGCCCTCCGACGAGCCCGCGGAGCGCACGCGGACTGAACGTCACGGTGCGGTGAGGCAGCGTGCGACGGGATCGTCGGCATCGGCAACGGCGCCGAGGACCACGCACGTGAGGTCGGGTGACGCGATCACGTCGCCCTCGCCGCCGACGTCGGGTCGCCCGGGCCAGCGGTGGCCTCCGCCGACGTAGGTCAACATGTCGACCGTGTTCGCCGACTCGCCACAACCCGTCCAGCGTTGCTGGTGGAAGCCGTCAGTCGTCGCCCCGTCGGTCGCCGCGCCGCATCCCAACCGTGTCGCCCAGGTCTCCGCGAGATCGGGCGACGACGGCAGGGTCGCCCCACTCGCCGCATCGATCGTCAACCCGTCGTAGGGGACCACGAGGTCGGCGGTGCCGTGTGCGATGACGACATCGAGTCCGGTCACCGTGTCGCACAGCGGGGGAGCGACCGCAGCGTTCATCACGATGCCGGCGAGGTGTTCCTGGAGCGCGCAGGTCTGGACTCCGATGAATCCCGCTCCGGCCGAGTATCCGGCGAGCCAGATCCGGTCGGGATCGACGCACGGGTCGCTCGCCAGGTCGGCGATCAGTTCCGCGGCGAATCCGGCATCGTCGACCGGCCCGCCGCCCAACTCCCAGGTCGGAGGTTCCCCGAGTCCGAACGGCACGACGACGGACACCCCGTGCTCGGCGGCTTCGGTCAGCAGGCCGGTGTCGGACGCGAACTCATCGGCGACACCGGCGAAACCGTGGAACAGGACGACGGTCGGCGCCGGGTCGCTACTCGCTGCCGTCGGGGCGGGGGCGACGAGCACCTGTCGCT
>NZ_JBAVYV010000136.1:0-12295 GCF_049588435.1 Ilumatobacter sp. | reverse complement strand
GCGTCAGCCGGCATCGGCGCTCCCGTCTCCCGCCGCTTCGTCCCCGACGAGCGCGTCGGCGATGATCGTCAGGTCGGACGGCTCCAGACCGGGAGTCGCGAGCCGCGGAAGGGTGATGACTCGTTCGTCGCGTGCATCGCTCAGCCGTTCCAGCTGTTCGCGCTGCTGAGCGAGGCGACTTCGTCCGAACGATGCTGCCGATTCGAGCGCCGACTTCGCCGAGTCGCTCAACCTCACCTTGTGCGAGCGGGCTGCCATCGCCGGTGTCTTGTCCAGGCCCGGGCGATCGGGCCAGCACGAGTTGACGATCAGCGGCATCAGCCCGACCCCGAGATCATCGCCCAGGTCGACCGCCAACTCGATGAGCTCGGTCACCGGCGTCTCCTCCGGAAGGGCGACCAGCAACGCACGGCACCGAGCGGGGTCGGCGAGCATCTCGGAGACCTCCTGCGCCTGGTCGAGTACCGGGCCGGACTTGACCACCTCGGACAGACCGGACGCCGAGCGGATGAACGGTGCGGCATGACCCGCCGGAGGCGCATCGACCACGATCAGATCGGCCGCCCCCTCCTTCTCGAGCTCCTTGATCTTGCCGAGCACGAGCAGGTGCTCGAGCCCGGGCGTCGCTGCGGCGATCATCGGCAACGATGCCGCGGACGCCGCACGACGCAGCAGACCACCGACGCCCTTGAGTTCGAGGTAGTCGCCGAACGCCTGGTCGGCGGGGATGCTGCGCGCCCGGATCCGTCCACCGCCGGCGAGGCGCTGCAGCGTCTGATCCCGGTCGGTGATCTCGCGGCCACCGAGGAGCCGGCCCATCCCGGGTCGACCGTCGACCGCCACGAAGAGAACGTCGGCGCCCTCGCGGGCAACGGCCAACGCAGCCGCTGCCGCGACCGTCGACGAGCCGACGCCGCCCTTACCGGCGACGATCGCGACATGGGCGCTCGTCAACCATTCCGCGCCCTCGTTCACACGACCCACGGTATCTGCCAACCCGTCGCCCACGTCGGCCGCGGACCGGTTGGACGCTCGGGGATGATTCGACTCAGAAGTCTTCGTCGAAGCTGACGTCGCCGGTGACCCCGGTCTGGTAGCTCGACACGGTGCGCTCGAAGAAGTTCGAGAGGCCCTGGACGTCCTGCAGTTCCATGAAGCTGAACGGGTTCTTCGAACCGAACTCGCTCGCGTAGCCCAGCAGGTGCAGCCGGGTGTCGGCAACGTACTGCAGGTACTCACGGGTGTCCTTGAGGCTCATCCCGGGCACGCCCTCACCGAGCACGTCGGCGGCGAAGAGGTACTCGCAATCGACGGCGTCGCGCATCATGGCCCGGATGTCGGTCTCCATGTGCTCGTCGAACAGCTCGGGCTCTTCCTTGCGGATGGTGTCGACGACTTCGAGCGCGAAGTTCATGTGACACGACTCGTCGCGGAACACCCAGTTGGTGCCGTCGGCGAGACCGTTGAGCAGACCCTTCGACCGCAGGAAGTACACGTACGCGAACGCAGCGAAGAAGAACAGCCCCTCGATGCACGTGGCGAAACAGATCAGGTTCATCACGAAACGACGGCGCTCGTCCTGCGTCGTGATCTGATCGAGGTGGTGCACCGAGTCCATCCACGTGAAGCAGAATTCGGCCTTCGCCTTGATCGACGGGATGTTCTCGACAGCGGCGAACGCGGCTTCGCGCTCGGCCATGTCGGGGATGTAGTTGTCGAGCAGCGTCAAGTAGAACTGGACGTGCAACGCCTCCTCGTAGAGCTGGCGCGACAGGTACATCCGTGCCTCGGGGGCGTTGATGTGCTGGTACAGGTTGAGCACCAGGTTGTTCGCGACGATCGAGTCCCCGGTTGCGAAGAACGCCACGAGCCGTGACACGAGGTGCTTCTCGGCGGGCATCAACTTGCGGTCGAGGTCGACGAGGTCGTCGGAGAAGTCGATCTCGTCGACGGTCCACGTGTTCTTGATCGCGTCCTTGTACATGTCGAAGAAC
Source organism: Ilumatobacter sp. (assembly GCF_049588435.1). GTDB lineage: Bacteria > Actinomycetota > Acidimicrobiia > Acidimicrobiales > Ilumatobacteraceae > Ilumatobacter_A. The sequence continues at coordinate 10,301 of NZ_JBAVYV010000136.1, read as the reverse complement.
TGCGGGTAGCGCATCGGCCGCAGCGTGAGGTCGAATCCGGGGTCGAGAATGTGCTTCGGACGCGCATCTCCGACGGGTGCCGTGTTCGGTTCCACTTCGGTTGCCGTGGTGGGCGACGAGGTCTCGTCGGTGTAGATCGGGTCGATGAGGGCCATCAGTCGCACGCCTCGCAGCTCTCGGGGTTCTCCAACGAACAGGCGAGCGCCTCTTCGTCGGTGAATGTCTTCTTCGCCGTATCGGGAGCGGTGTCGCCGACGAGTTGAGCCGCCGGGGTTCCGCCACCGGGAGCCGGTGCCGCACCACCGGAGGTGGTCGACTTGTTGATCTTCGTGGCGGCACGGCTGCGCAGGTAGTACGTGGTCTTCAGCCCCTGCTTCCATGCGTGGAGGTACATCGACGACAGCTTGCCGATCGTCGGCGTCTCCATGAACAGGTTGAGCGACTGGCTCTGATCGATGAACGCACCGCGCTCGGCGGCCATGTCGATCAGTTGCCGCTGCGGGATCTCCCACGCCGTGCGGTAGATCTCCTGGAGCTCGGCGGGGATCCGCTCGATTCCCTGGATCGAACCCTCGGCCTGCTTGATCTCGGAGATCATCCGCTCGTCCCACAAGCCGCGGGACTGCAGCTCACGCACGAGGTAGCGGTTGATCTGCATGAACTCGCCGGAGAGCGTCTCGCGCTTGAACAGGTTCGACACCTGCGGCTCGATGCACTCGTAGCAGCCGGCGATCGACGCGATCGTGGCGGTCGGGGCGATCGCGATGAGCAGGCTGTTGCGCAGCCCGTGCTCGGCGATCCGGCCGCGCAGCGTGTCCCAGTCGAGTTCGGCGGGCGGCGTGACAGTGTTTCCGTCGGGTGTGGTCCACAGGTCGAACTGCAGGTTGCCGCTGGCGGCACGGGTGCCGTCGAACGACTCGTGCGGTCCGTACTGCTCGGCCAGCTCGGTGGACGCCCACAGCGCATGGAAGTAGATGTGGGCACTGATCCGCTGACTGAGATCCTTCGCGTCGGGTGAGTCGAACGACAGGCCCTTCTTGAAGAAGACGTCCTGCAGACCCATCAGGCCGAGACCGACCGGACGCCACTTCTCGTTCGAGAACTTGGCTTCGGAGGTCGGGTAGAAGTTGATGTCGATGACCCGGTCGAGGAACGGCACGACCTGACGCACGACCCGCCCGAGCCGGGCGAAGTCGAATTCCTCGGCGTCGGTGCCGCCGGTTCCGACGTACGAGCCGAGGTTGAGCGAACCGAGGTTGCACACCGCGGTGTTGTCCTGGTCGGTGACTTCGAGGATCTCGGTGCACAGGTTCGAGAGGTGGACGACGCGCGGGCTGCCGTCGTCGTTGGTCGCCCCGGTCTGGTTGCACTTCTCGTTCGATGCGTCCTTGAACGTGACCCAGCCGTTGCCGGTCTGCGCGAGTGTGCGCATCATCTTGCTGTACAGCTGGCGGGCCGGGACCTGCTTCTCGAACAGACCCTGTTCCTCGGCGGCGAGGTAGGCGCTCTCGAACTCCCGCCCATAGAGGTCGGTGAGGTGCGGGACCGTCTTCGGGTCGAACAACGACCACTGCCAGTCCTTCTCGACGCGCTCCATGAACAGGTCGGGGATCCAGTTGGCGATGTTCAGGTTGTGGGTGCGTCGCGCGTGGTCACCGGTGTTGTCACGCAGTTCGAGGAAGTCCTCGATGTCGGCGTGCCACGACTCGAGATACACGCAGGCGGCGCCCTTGCGACGCCCACCCTGGTTGACCGCAGCGACCGACGAGTCGAGCGTGCGCAGCCACGGGACGATGCCGTTGGAGAGACCGTTGGTGCCGGTGATCAGGCTGCCCTTGGCGCGAACACGGTGCCATGCGACGCCGATGCCGCCGGCGAACTTCGACAGCTTCGCAATGTCGGTGTAGCGCTTGTAGATGCCCTCGAGGCTGTCCTCCGGCGAGTCGAGCAGGTAGCAGCTCGACATCTGGCTGTGGGTCGTGCCCGAGTTGAACAGCGTCGGGCTCGACGGCAAGTAGGCGAGCGACGACATCAGGTCGTAGAACTTGACGGCCTCGTCGACACCGGCCTGGCCGTCGGTGGTGGTCGACAGGCCGCAGGCGACACGCAGGAAGAAGTACTGCGGGGTCTCGATCACGTCGCGGCGCTCGGGGTGGCGCAGCAGGTACCGGTCGTACACGGTGCGCAGCCCGAAGAACTCGAACGAGCGGTCCCGATCGGAGTTGATCGCCGCGTTGAGCTCGGGGGCGTTGGCCTCGACGAAGTCGTAGACCTCCTGGGAGACGATGCCCTGCTCGTAGCCGACCTTGACCGACTCGGAGAACCACGGGATGTTCTGGTTGCGGACCTCTTTGTCGATGATCGTGGCGAGCAGCCGTGAGGCGAGCTTGGAGTAGTTCGGCTCGTCGACGATCAGGCCGGCTGCGGTGCGGATCGACAGCTCGTCGAGTTCGCGGGTCGTTGCACCATCGGCGAGCGCCGAGATCGTGCGGGTGGCGACTCGCATCGGGTCGACGCCGAGCAGGCCCTCGGAGGCCCGGGCGATCGCGTTGACGATCTTGTTGAGGTCGACCGGTTCCACCGCTCCGTTGCGCTTGGTGACGCGCATCCCGGTCGGGCCGCTGTCGGCGGTGATGTCACGCATCGTGTCACTCATCGTGGAGGTGTCGGTCAGCGTGGTCGCGCCTGGTGCGCGACTTTCGGACTCGGGGGCTGATTCGGTATCGAGAATTGTCATGGTCGCTCCATCTCACTGTCTGTTCGCTCGTTGTCTCTTGCGCCGTGTGAACCGGGTTGTTCCACTGGTCTGTCCGCCCCGGATCGGCAGGCGTTTCGTTTCGAATTGCGGGCGATGAAGCAGTTTCGGACGTGAGCCCCAACCACCACATCTGGTGTCTTCTTGTTGTCGTCCCCCTCGACAACCACCACATCTCGTGTGATGACGGACGAGTAATTACAGCAGCGTGATTCGCCGCGCGCAAGGGTTTCGTCCAGAAATCGGGCGGAATTCCGAGGTGGCTCGCGAACCCGCAGGTCAGCGCCTCGCGCCGTCGGGGCACGGGCGGAATTCGAGCAGGACCTCGGCCTCCATCCGCAGCCGACGCCAGACTCGAGCCGGTGACGGCCCGATCACGGCCAGGACCTGCAGTCGACCGTCGGAGCGCGTCCGCTCGGCCTCGGCACGCCAGCACGCCTCGACGCCTTCGAGTGCCCCGTTCACGTCGCGTCGATGGTTCTCCCGATAGTCGAGCGTCGTTCTCCATCCGTCGGCTTCGAGCACGATCCGATCGGCGGTCTCGGACACACCGTGGCGACGGCTTCGCCCGCTCCGCCGCTGCCAGAGGGGGTCGCTCCTTCGTGGACGGGTCGCGTTGGGCATGGAGCCATCTTCGACGCGGTGGCCTGTGAGGTGCCAGAGGGCGAACCGTGTGAATTACTCGCTGTTTCGTGTGGAGATTCGTGTGGACAACGGGTGGATGCCTGTGGATGGACAACCGGTGCCAGGCACCAGTTGTCCGGTCAGCCGACCCACTTCGGTGTGAACGCCGCTGCCGGACGCGTCGCGATCGCGACCGCCTCGGCTGCTGTCGATGCCCGACAGGCCAGCGCTGCGTGGTCGGGCTTCAGGAAACCGGCCGCCGATGCGTTGCGGACGAACTCGAGTAGCGGCTCGTAGAACCCGTCCACGTCGAGGAACACGACCGGCATTGACACGATCCCCAGCTGATTCCACGTGAGGATCTCGAACGCCTCGTCGTAGGTCCCGAACCCGCCGGGGAGCACGACGACACCGTCGGCCAGCGTTGCCATCCGCGCCTTGCGCTCGTGCATGGTCGATTCGACGACGAGTTCGCTGAGGGTGTCATGGCCGACCTCGAGCGCCCGGAGCTGTTCGGTGATCACACCGACCACTTCGCCACCCGCCGCCATCGCCGCATCGGCGACGACACCCATCAGCCCCACGCTCCCCCCGCCGTAGACGAGTCGGTGCCCGCCGGCCGCGATCTCGGTCCCCAGCGCGTCGGCCGCGACCCGAAAACTCGGGGATGACCCGGCACTCGATCCACAGAACACGACCAGGTTCGCCATGGGTCACATCGTGCCACGCACCTCCAGGAATGGCCGCTCCGGTTACCGCTCGGTAATCTCGGTGGTCATGAGCGCCTCCCCCGCCACGACCGACATCGTCCCCGACCTCCCCGCGGCCGCGGACGCGATCGACCTCGCCGACCGTGTCGTCGGAAAGGCCGTGCGCCACCTCGCGTCGCTCGAAGGCGGACCGGATGTCCACCAGGTGCTCGCATACGAACTCGCCCACGCCGCGGCCGGCGTCGCCACGGCGAAGTCGCTGATCGACTACGGCAACAAGGGCGACCTCGAGGCCAAGATCACCTGCGCGTTCACCGCCGACATGGTGCACGACCTCGCCTCGAAGATCCTCGGTCGCGAGGACGACTGGGGCGTCGACCGAGACGCGCTCGCGAACGCGCACGCGTTCATGACGACGTACCGCGCGCCCGCCTTCCTCGCCTCGCTCGCCGACACGCCCGGTCCGCTGCACCTGTCGAGCGACATGGAGATGGTCGCCGACACGTTCGGAGCGTTCGCCCAGAACGTGATCGCGCCGCACGCCGAGCACGTGCACCGCACGAATGCCGATGTCCCCGAGGAGATCGTGTCCGGCATGGCCGAACTCGGAGCGTTCGGCCTCAGCGTGCCCGCCGAGTACGGCGGATACAGCGAGGGCGGCGACGAGGAGTACATCGCAATGGTCGCCGCGACCGAGGCGCTGTCGAAGGCGTCGCTCGGGATCGGCGGCTCGTTGATCACGCGCCCCGAGATCCTCACCCGGGCACTGGTCAAGGGTGGCACCGAAGAGCAGAAGCAGAAGTGGCTCCCGCTGCTGGCGACCGCCGAGGTGATGCCGGCCGTTGCGGTGACCGAACCCGACTACGGCTCCGACGTGGCCGGGATCAAGGTGACCGCCACCCCTGCGCCCGGCCCGAACGGCGAGGACGGCTGGGTGATCAACGGGGTAAAAACGTGGTGCACGTTCGGTGCCCGCGCCGACGCGCTGACGCTGCTCGCACGTACCGATCCCGATCGCACGAAGACCCACCGCGGACTGAGCCTGTTCATCGTTCCCAAGCCCCGCGGCGACGCACACGGTTTCGACCTCCGCCAGGAGATCGACGGCACCGAGACCGGCGGAAAGATGGAAGGTCGCCCGATCGACACGATCGGCTATCGGGGCATGCACTCCTACGAGATCGCACTCGAGGACTGGTGGGTTCCCGCCGAGAACCAGATCGGTGGCGAGGACGGGCTCGGCAAGGGCTTCTACTACCAGATGGCCGGTTTCGAGAACGGCCGTCTGCAGACCGCGGCGCGCGCTGTCGGCGTCATGCAGGCGGCCTACGAGGAGGGGCTCGACTACGCCGAGAACCGCAAGGTGTTCGGCGAGGCGATCATCGACTACCAGCTGATCCGCGCCAAGCTCGGACGGATCGCCGTGCTCACGCAGGCCGGTCGCCAGTTCGCCTATGCCGTCGCCACCCTGATGGCGAAGGGTGCCGGTCAGATGGAAGCGTCGATGGTCAAGGCGTACGTGTGCAAGGCCGCCGAGTGGGTGACCCGCGAGTCGATGCAGATCCACGGTGGCATGGGCTACGCCGAGGAGTTCCCCGTCAGCCGACTCTTCGTCGACGCCCGCGTCCTGTCGATCTTCGAGGGCGCCGATGAGACGTTGTGCCTCAAGGTGATCGCCCGCCAGCTGATCGCGGCCAGCACGGCCGACTGACGGGTCCGCGTCGACACGAGCACCGTCGTCGCGATCGGGGAAGGGCTACGATTCTCCCGTGCGCTCCCGCTTGCAGGCCCCCATCGGTCTCGTCGCGGTGCTCACGTTCGTGGGTTCGATCGCAGCGTGCGGAAGTGACGACGCCCCGACCGAGGATCCGGTCACCGAGGCGAACCCGGCGTCGGTGTTCTGCGTCGATCAGGGCGGCGCGGTCGACATCGTCGACGAGGCCGACGGCCAGGTCGGATATTGCGTGTTGCCCGACGGCACCCGGGTCGACGAGTGGGAGTACTTCCGAGCGAACTCGCCCGACGCCACATCCGAGTCCTAGCCGGCCATGGCGACCCGCGAGCTCGCCGAGCGACTCGACGTCCGGTCCGCTCGGGGAATCGACTCGTCGCGGGCGATGATCGAAAAAGCCCGGCGGGCCACCGACGACCGATGCACCTTCGCGCCGGGCGACATCGCCGACTGGTCGGGTGCTGAACCGGTGGATCTCATCGTGGCGAACGCCAGCCTGCAATGGGTCCCGGACCATTCGTCGGTCCTCGCTCGGTGGGTCGCGCAGCTCGCTCCCGACGGCCAGCTGGCCGTGCAGGTCCCGGCGAATTCCGACCACCCGTCGCACACGTGCTCCGCGGCGGTGGCGAACCGCGAACCGTTCCACTCGGCGATGGGCGGGACTCCACCGCCCGACCCGGTGGCCGACAACGTCCTGGCACCCGAGGCCTATGCCGAACTCCTGCACGACCTCGGCTTCGGCCACCCCGAGGTCCGGATGGTCGTGTACCCGCAGGTGATGGAATCATCGGCATCCGTCGTGGAGTGAACCCGCGGCCTTCAAGCGAATCCTGATGAACGGGCGGTTGCTGCCGTCGGGAGAACCGACGAGCTGACGCGGGACTCATCCGCCCAGTTCGCGCACGAGCCACCGATGAAGGTCGGCGAGCTGTACGTGACGCTCGAGACACCATGTCGCGAACGACGCCGACGTCACCGAGTCAGGCATCGCGAGTGCGGTACTGAGGTGGAGTCCGTCGCGGCGCAGCAGGTCCGCTCGCGGATGATCGGCCGGAAACCCCTTCGGGACCCGTTTGCGGGTCGGCTCGGTCAATGTCGCGCCGCGCAGCCTGCATCGAGTCGCCTCGATGAGTGTCGCCAACTCGATTCCGCGATCGTCGTCGAGGACCGCCGTCCGCCATCGCTCGAGCCGCTCGCCGAAGAGGCCGACCACACCCGCGCCGATGATCACCTCGTCGGGCGTGATGCGCAGGATGAAACCCGGGCTCGCCCGCGGGGAGTCGCCTTCCCAGTACACCGAGTCGAGGTAGGTGTGATACGGCGTCTTGTCCTTCGAGAACCGCAGGTCCCGGTTGATCCGGAACATCGACTTACCGATCTTCGGCTCGGACCGAATCGCCGGGCTCACTCGCTCCCGCAGCTCGTCGCCGATCGCGACGACGAGAGACATGAGGGGCTGGAGAACCTGCTCCTCGTACAGGGTTCGGTGCGTCTCGAAGTAGCGCTTCGTGTTGTCGTCCGCGAGCCCGACCAGGAACGGCATCGCGTGCGGTCCGAATCCGGCGAATGGTGCGATCTCAGCCATCGACGAACCCGATCGACTCCTCGATCAGCTCCGTCCACCGAGCCTCGTCGTAGACGGGAAGGGCGACCCATTCGCGGAACACCTTCCTCGCCGGAGCGAACGGGAGACCTTCGCCCGTCTCGATCAGCTCGCTGACGCGATTCCGCGGGAGCTTCACGACGAGGTTCCCGCCCACACGTTCGACGGTCGCGACGAACCCGTTCGATGCGCTGGCGCGCAGGCACTGGTGCCCCATCATCGACCCCTCGACCAGCGTGCCGGTTGCCAGGAACGGCTCGGCGACGTCCCAGAACCGTCGGTGTTCGTCGTCGCGTGTCCCCAGGGTGGCCATGATGTCTCCTCGTCGATGTCGCTTCGATCGCGTTTCAGGTGGGCTCGGGCAGGTTGACCGCGGGAGCGGCCGTTCCCGCGCAGACGTCGGACAGCACGTGGAGGAAGTGGGTCCAGCCGGCAGCGTGTCGCGCGACGTTCGCGGGCGGCAGCCCCGAATGGGTCACCGTGACCCGAGTGCCGGCGTCGATCTCCTCGAAGGTCACCTCGACCGTCGTCGTCCCCGGCCCGATGTCGGCGAACTCGCCGGACTCCCATCCGTAGGTGAACGCCAGCCGGTCCGGCGGTTCGATCTCGAGGTACTCGCCCGACGACGTGGCGGCGTTGTCGTGGGTCCATCGCCACGCACCACCGGGACGCAGGTCGACCCAGGCCTCACGCGCCATCCATTGTTCGAGGCCGCGTTTCGTGGTGAACAGGTCGAAGACAGCATCGCGTCGTGCCGCGATCTCGATCGTCGCATCGGCCAGGATCACGCGCCGGCCCCTCCACCGCCGCCCGCCGTGACGGGACCGGTCCGGCCCACGCTGTCACGCTCGGCGACGTACTTCAGCGCGGACAGTCGGTCGTGCCAGAACTCGTCGAGGACGGAACGCAGTGCGCCGACGCGCTCGAAGTCGAGTGAGTACAGGCGCCGATTGCCATCGCGGCGAACCGAGACGAGCCCTGCCTCGCGCAGCACCTTCAAATGCTGGCTGACGATCGGCTGGGCCAGCTCGGCTGCGGACGCGAGGTGGCCGACGGGGTGTTCGTCGGAACCCATCAGACGCAGGAGGACGCGTCGATCGGGGTGCGCAACTGCACGGAACCCCTGGTCATCGAGTGCCTCTGAATACATCGTACGATCACTATATTCAATGATCGAAAGATGATCAAGGACGATCTCCCCGACCGATCAGGCGAACTCGTCGGCGAACTCGTCCAACGACGCGATCCGCTCGAAGTCCGCCCCCACGTGATCGTCGAACGGGTCGAGCAGGATCGGGTGCAGCCCTGCCGCCGACGCCGCGCCGATGTCCATCGTCACCGAGTCACCGACGTAGGCGATCCGTTCCCGATCGAACTCGGCGAACGCCGGCAGCGCGTGGTCGAAGATCGCCGGATCGGGCTTGGCCACTCCGACGAGGAGGCTGTCGACGATCACCCGCATCTCGACGTGATCACCCGGTCCGACCTGGCATGTGTGCCTCGCGAGCATCGCCTCGATCTGGCCGCTCGCGTTCGACACCACGCCCATCGGAACTCCAGCGTCGGCGAACCGATCGAGCGCGGCGCGTGATTCCGGGATCAGCCACCGCCAGGTCGCGTGGTACCGGGTCCGGCCGAGGACCTCAGCGGCCTCGGCCCGGTCGGTCGCCGGGACCCCGACGGCAGCCACGTAGGCATCGTCGTACGCGTCCCAGCTGGACTCACCGGCATCGATGTCGGACTTCGCCTTCATCCCGGCGTAGTGCGCCCGGCGGTGCGCCGCGATCGACGCATCACCTCCGTAATACGCGAGCAACGGACCGAGCACGGACGGATCGGGGAGGACGAGGACTCCGCCCGCGTCGAAGAGCACGGCGTCGAAGCGAGGCACTCCTCAGCTGCCGAGCTGGTCGTGGAGGAAAGAGGTGACCTGGGGCCAGATCAGGTCGTACAGCGCCTGGTCCTGAGTCCCGAGTGCATTGTGGGGAGCCATGAACGCGTGACCCGATCCCTCGTGCACGGTGAACGACACGTCCTTTCCGAGCGCCTGGAGTTCGGCCTCCAGGTGCATCGCAGCACTCGGCGGGAAGAAGTCGTCGTGCTCGGCCATGTGACCCTGGATCGCGGCCTCGATCTTCGAGAAGTCGGGCTGCGAATCACCGTGGGGGAAGCCGTAGAACGGGACGGCCGCCGTGATCTTGTCGGGCCGGTCCGCTGCCAGCAGGAAGCTGAGCATGCCTCCCATGCAGAAACCCACGACGCCGATCCCGCGTCCGGTGGTGATGTCGAGACCATCGAGGTGGTCGACCGCGACGCTCATGTCGCGAGTCGCGCGATCGGGTGGCAGGTCGGTCATCAGTTGGCCGGCCTTGTCCATCTCGTCGTGGGCCGCGAGTTCACCGTGATAGAGGTCGGGCGCCAGGGCGACGAAGCCGGCGGTGGCCAGGCGGTCGGCCATCTCCTTGATCCCGGAATCGAGCCCCCACCACTCCTGCACGACGATCACGCCGGGCCCCGAACCCGAATCCGGCACGGCGAGGTACCCGCGGGCGTCAACCGACTCACTGGCAAATTCGATCATCTCTCCCATGCCCCAAACCTAGACGGTGGTGACGACCCGCATCACCGGCCGAAGATGCACATCGGTGCCAGGCACCGATGTGCATGTCGAGGGTTCACGCGCAAACGCCCGGCTGCGAGACCTGGATCCCACAGCCGAGCGTCAGCGGTTCGTCAGGACGCCGACGGCGTGATCACTCGCCGCCTTCGTTCAGCGTCACCTCGATCGGTGCGTAGTCGGCACCGACGAGATCGACATCGGCGAGCAGCGCCACCGCTTCGGTGACAATGTCGTTGGTGAACGCTCCGTCGCTCGGG
>NZ_JBAVYV010000135.1:0-7432 GCF_049588435.1 Ilumatobacter sp. | reverse complement strand
CGAGTGGGTCGGCCACCACCGGTGAACCAGGTCATCGTGCCGCCTCCGCCTCGGCCCAGGCGGCGCGGGAGAACGCGGGATCGTCGGGGTCGAGGAAGCGGTCCGTCCATCCGTCGGGCAGGGTTCCGTCGTGGTGCGGGATGATCCGGGCGCCGCGCGTTTCGCAGAGAGTGGCGGGGGTCGGGTCGCTGATCGATGCCCGGCGGTAGCTGTCACGTTCGGCCGAGGTCCACGGTTGGGACGTGTGGATCCGATCGACGAGGTGCAGCTGTTCGGATTGGGCCCGTCGCCGGTCGGTCGGGGCGTCGAGGGTGGCATGCAGCCAGGTGAGCCACTCATCGACAGCATCGGCGCTGGGCGGGCCGAGGTCGGAGATGAGCGCACCGGCGGGGGCCAGTGCGTAGTACCGCCAACACCAATCGGTTGTGCCTGTGTCGGAGTCCGGTTCGGCCGGGACAGCGCAACTCGCGACCAGTACCGCCATGCACGCGCACAGGACAATGACGGTGTGGGCGCGCATCGTGGCGGACTGGCGGGTCAGATCGGCGCGTGCGGGAGCGAGATGTTCCATGCGACCCCGGTGGGTCGTCACGCACGATGGAGGGGAAGTCGCGTGAGCCGCCCCGAGTTCTCGTCGCGGATCGGCCCGGTGGGTGGGCGGATGCGCGACGAGAACGTCGGTGCGACAGGGGCGCCGGATCTGCAGTGACTCGGCGTCGCAGAACCTCGTGACGGGCCGCGGCAGAGCCGGGTCGTGTCGCTTGGGTGGAACGGGACGTGGCGGAGGCGAGCGGATCGACAGTGGGAGATACGATCGGGTCATGACCCCGGAGGTGGCGCTGCTGCGAGTGATCCACTGTCTGGATCGGGCGCGGGAGTCGGGGTTCAAGACGAAGGCGTTCGCTCGGGCGCTCGACGTGGTGCGGAGTACCGACCCAGCCGAACTCGAACGCCGAGTTGCCAACGACACATTGACCGACCTGGACGGAATCGGTTCGTCGACGGCGCAGGTGATCGCCGATGCGATCGAAGGTCGCCCGTCGCGGTATCTGGCCGACATCGAGGCCAAGTCGCAGGTCGAGATCAGCGACAAGGCCCGGCCGTATCGCGACGCGTTGCGCGGCGACTGTCACCTCCACTCGACGTGGAGCGACGGCGGTGCGCCGATCGAACGGATGGCGACGACGGCGATGGCGATCGGCCACGAGTACATGGTCCAGACCGATCATTCGGCCCGGCTGACGATCGCTCACGGGCTCAACGAGGAACGGCTGAACGAACAACTCGACCAGATCGCGGCCGTCAACGAAGCAATCGCCGATGCCGGACACGAGTTCCGGATCCTTTCCGGGATGGAGGTCGACATCTTGGAGGACGGTTCACTCGACCTGTCGAACGAGATGCTCGGGCGCCTCGATGTCGTCGTCGCCAGCGTGCATTCGAAGCTGCGGATGGAGAAGCAGAAGATGACCGAGCGGATGTTGCAGGCGATCGCGTCACCGCACGTCGACATCCTCGGGCACTGCACCGGCCGGATGATCGGCAAGCGCCCGCCGAGCGACTTCGATGCCGACTACGTCTTCGCAGCGTGTGCTCAGTTCAACACGGCGGTCGAGATCAACTGTCGGCCCGAGCGGCTCGATCCGCCCCGGGAGTTGCTGCGTCTCGCGGTCGACTATGGATGCTGGTTCACGATCGACTCCGACGCGCACGCAACCGGCCAGCTCGAGTGGCAGCCGCTCGGCTGTGATCGTGCGGCCGACTGTGACGTTCCGATCGACCGGATCCTCAACACGAAGCCGGTCGACGAACTGTTGGCCTGGACCCGCGCCGCCGCCTGACGAGTCGGGCGGGCCACCCGCGAGTGCCGTCGCCGACGTTCTCGTCGCGGAAGTGCCCGGTTGGCGGGTGGATGCGCGACGAGATGGCCGGTGGGACCGGGACGCACCCAGCGTCAGGACATCAGGGCGGCGTAGGTGGCGAGGAGCGGTCCGGCTCCACGGGGGTCCCCGGTGGTCGTGTCGCCCATCTTGTTCATCACGTAGCTGAAGCTGAGCTTCGCGTCCATGTCGATGATCGCGAGCGACCCGCCCCATCCGCCCCAGTAGCAGGTGTGCGGGTTCGGGAGCGGAAGCATCGGGCTCGGGAGACCGAACCCCATCCCGATCTTGAGGTCGGCGCCCAGCACCTGGTCGATGCCTTCGGCTTGGACCTCGAAGATTCGCTCGAGACCGTCGGCGGAGATGATCTGCTGACCGTTCGCTTTGCCACCGTTCGCGGTGAGCGTGTGAATGCCCGCGACCGATCGGGCGTTGCCGTGACCGCCGGCCGCCGGAATCTCGACGCGTCGCCATTCGGGGGTGGACGAAAAGGATGCGTCGACCGTCGGGTTGGTCAGGGTGCGGTACGCGATCGAGTCTTCGTCGATGGCACCGCCGTCCGCACCGAGCGGGGCGGCAGGCGGGATCACGTGCGCGATCCGCTCGTCGTGTTCGGCGCCGGTGCCGATGTGGAAATCGGCACCGAGCGGTCCGGCGATCTCCTCGTCGAAGAACGTTCCGAGCGATCGACCCGAGACGCGCTTGACGATCTCCCCCAGCAGGTAGCCCTGACTGATCGCGTGGTATCCCGACGCGGTGCCCGGCTCCCACCACGGCGCCTGGGCGGCATGCAGCCCGACCAACTTGTCGTGGTCGAGCAGGTCGACGGTGTCGAGCGGTTGGTCCCATCCGGACAGTCCGGCGGTGTGGCCCATGATGTGGCGGGTTGCAACCTGCTCCTTGCCGCCGGCGGCGAATTCGGGCCAGTACGTGGCGACGGGTGCGTGGAGGTCGAGTTCTCCGCGATCGGCGAGCAGGAGGCAGCACAGGAACGACATCGTCTTGGTCGTGGACCAGACGTTGATGATCGTGTCCTCGGCCCAGTCGCGTTCACCGTCGTCGAAGGTCGCGGTGCCACCCCACAGGTCGAACACGACCTCGCCGTCCACCGTCGCGCACACCGAGGCACCGACGTCGCCGTGCATCTCCCAGTTGGTGGCGAATGCGTCACGCACCGCTTCGAAGCCGGGTGCGACGGTTCCGTGGATCTCTGTGGTCATGTGGTGACAGTAGCCACCCGTCGTCGCACCTGGAGGAACGAGGAGGCTGACTCCCGTCCGGGACTGATGATGGCTGGGGGCGGTCGAACGGCTCGATGTCTCCGTCGTGGACATGGGGCGCTGACAGCGGGCGACAGGTGGTGTGTCGCACGCCGTGCGGTTGGGGACGCGGCCAAACGGCCATAGCATCGAACGCCTTATGTCGAAGAAGACCAAGAAGCGCAAGGCCCGGCTCCGCCGCTCGAAGGCGAACCACGGCAAGCGTCCCAACATGGGCCGCGGCTGACGCCTTTCACCATCCAACCGAACTGACTTTCAGGCGCCCGCGCCCCGATCCTTCGGATCATTGCTCGGGCGCCTTGTCGCGTCTGGACCCGGTCGCGTACCCGCCGCCTCGTTCTGCGAGGATCGACCCATGACGGCACGCGCTGAATGGTTGGAGGTGGCAGGCGATCCTTCCGTCTGGAGGTCGCTCGGGCTGGTCGTCGACGAGGACGGCTTCATTCCGCTGATGGGAACGTCGGTGCGCGTCGAGACACAGGCCGAATCCGGCGCGACGGGAATCGTCGGCTGGGCGTTGAGCGGGGTCGACGCCGGACAACATGGTGACATCGACGGGATCGCGACGACCGCCGTGGACCCACGCCCGCCGACGTTCGCACACCACGAACTCGGAGCGAGTGGGCTCGATCACGTCGTCGTGATGACCGCTGACCTCGAACGCACATCGCGAGCGATCGAGGCCAGCACCGGAGCGGAACTCAAGCGGATCCGCGAGGTGGGCGCGATGCGCCAGGGATTCCATCGACTGGGGCGCGGCGGTCTCATCGTCGAGCTGGTGTCTCGGCCGGAAATGCCGGACGGGCCCGCACGCTTCTGGGGATTGGTGATCAACGTCGACGATCTCGATGCGGCGTGTGAACGGATCGGCCCCGACCGGGTGAGCGCTCCGAAGGATGCGGTGCAGCCGGGGCGACGGATTGCGACGATCGGTTCCGAGGTGGGGCTCGGATTGCCTGTCGCCCTGATGACGACCTGAGGCGTCACCGCTGCCCGGTGGATGAGCAGCGGATCAGATGCCGCGCGGGGTCGATGCTCCGTCGGTCTCGACCTGATCGAGGAACCACTCGTAGGTCGACGCGATTCCCTCGTCGAGGTCGATCGACGGCTTCCACCCGAGTGCATTGAGTTTCGACACGTCGAGCACCTTGCGCGGCATGCCGTCCGGCTTCGACGGATCGAACCGAAGCTCGGCGTCGGGGCAGACGACGTCGCGGATCTTCTCCGCGAGTTCGCGGATCGGGAGGTCCTCACCGGTCCCGACGTTCACGTGACCGACGTCGCTGTAGTTGTCCATCAGGTACAGGCAGGCGTCGGCGAGATCGTCGACGTGGAGAAATTCGCGCATCGGCGAGCCGGTACCCCACACCTCGACGACCTGCTCGTCGGCGGAGCGGGCGTCGTGGAACTTGCGCATGAGGGCGGGCAGGACGTGGCTCGACGTCAGATCGAAATTGTCGTTCGGGCCGTAGAGGTTGGTCGGCATCGCTGAGATGAAGTCGCATCCGTACTGCTGGCGGTACGCCTGGCACACCTTGATGCCCGCGATCTTCGCGATCGCGTACGCCTCGTTGGTCGGCTCGAGAGTGCCGGTGAGCAGCTCGTCCTCGCTGATCGGTTGGTGGGCCTCGCGCGGGTAGATGCACGACGATCCCAGATACAGCAACTTTGTCACCCCGCTGAGATGTGCGGCGTGGACGACCGTGCCGTGGATCATCATGTTGTCGTAGATGAACTCGGCGGGGCGCGTGCTGTTGGCCATGATCCCGCCGACGGTGCCCGCGACGAGGAAGACATGGTCCGGGCGGTTGTCGTGGAACCACTGGGTGACGTCGCTCTGCTGTCGGAGGTCGAGTTCGGCCCGGGTCGCCGTCAGGAGGTTGGTGAATCCGTCGCTCTCGAGTCGACGCATGATCGCCGACCCGACCAATCCACCGTGCCCGGCGACGAAGACCCTGCTGTCCCGATCGATCGACATCGTCCCACGATACCGAGCCGGGACGTCCGGGTTCAGTCGTCGCGCCCCTGGGCGCGCAGGTACGCGACTCCGTCGTCGCACGTCGTGTTGATCGGACACCATCGACAGGTGACGCCCGGCCGGCGTGTGGGTGGACGGCCCTCCGATTCGACTTCGATGAGTCGGTGGATTCCGTCAAGCGTGCGCCGCATCGCCGTTTCGATCAGCCGTTCCGACACGTCGTCGGCCTGGGCCTCGGCGGCATCGAGGTAGAAGGTGGCGACCTTGCGTGGTGGAACCTCGCGCACGAGCGTTTCGAGCAGCGCGTAGAAGGCGAGGTCCTGGCGGTGGCGGGGGCTGGGTCGGCCGGTCTTGAGGTCGATGATCACCTTGCGGCTCTCGCGGGCATTCGGTCGTCCGAAGAGCAGGTCGACCTTGCCGGCCAACGTGATCGGCCCTGTATTCGGCCAGCGCACGGAAGCTTCGGTGACCGGCGCCCATCGTTTGCTCAGCGGTGGGAAGTTCTCGACGAACTGCGTGACCCGCACCGAAGTCTGACCGCGCACGTCGGCCTCGTCGGCGGGGGACAGGGTCTCGATCCACTGTCCGATGCTGCGGTTCTCGTCCGCGAGTCGGACCATCGCCTGGTCGACGAGATCGACGGGTGCGGGCTCGCCGAGGCGGGTGGGCCACGAGATCTGCAGTTCGATCGCCTTGTGGGCGATCGTGCCCTTGGCGTTGGCGCTCGTCCATTCGAACTCGTCGGGAAGGAGATGGTTGGTCTCACATTCGAGAACAGACGCGATCCGATGCTTGGAGATCCAGATCTCCTCATCGGGGTCGAGACGTTCGGCGAAATGGTCGATCGCCGCGCGCATCTCGGCGCGGATGTCGTCGATGAACTCGACATCGAACACCACCGGATCGCCCGACCGCCGCAGCACCTCGAGCGTGCGCTGTTGCACCGGGCTCAGGGTCACGATCTGGTCGGTCATCGCCACGGACTGTAGGCCACCGGGTCCACGTCGACCACGGGTGTCGTCGGGTAGCGTCGGGCGATCATGAGGACGGACGTGTGGATCGACGACGAGGTCGCCGCCGCCCTCTTGATTTTCGTCGATGGATGCTCCGTCGGCGCATGGTCGCCATCGACCGATCTCTGCTGACCGCTTCCTCCGATGTCCAACAAGACCGCCCTCAGCATCATCTTCGCCACGATCGCCGTCGGGCTGATCGCGACCGTGATCATGCTCAAGGTGACCGAGGAGCCGCCGCCCCCCACGACGACGACCACCACGACGACCACGACCACCACCACGATTCCGCCGACCACCACCTCGACCACGACTACGACGACATCCACCACCTCGACGACCTCCACCGTCCCGCCCACGACAGCCGTTCCGATCGAGCGGTTCTTCGTCGGCATCCTCGTCGTCAACGGGACCAGCGCAGGCGAGCGACTCGGGCCGGTGATCCAGGAATTGAGCGACCGCGGATACTTCGATGTGCGTGGCGTCGTGGGTCCGGCACAGGCGCAGGAGACACGGATCTATTACTCGGAGCCGTATCTCGGTGAGGCCGAGATCGTGGCCGTCGACCTCGGGTTCGAACCCGGCGATGTCGAGATCCTGCCGTTGGCGGAGGCGCCCCCGATCCCGGGGATCGGCGTGGCCAAGGTGATCGTGTACCTCGGCCCGGGAACTCTCCCCGAGCCCCCACCGATCACCGAACCGCCGCCCGCTGACGGCTGACGTTCCGAGCCACCCGAGTGTGAGGTACCCCGTCGTCATGATGGACGTATGGAGTTCTCCTCGACCGTCGAATTCGCCCACGCCGCTCGGGCGCTCACCCGTGCAGCGTCGCGTCGGTCGTTGATCGCACCGAGTTTTCGGTGTCCGCCACGGCTGGTCGGTGTCGACCGGAGCATTCGCCGCCGATCCGGAGCAGCGGGTTCGGACCCTGTGGTGTCGGTGCGGGTGAGGGGGCGTCAGCGCGAGGCGGTGCTGGCCGACATGATCGAGGGCGTCGTGGTGAGCAACGGCCTTGCACCCCCCGATGCCGATCGTGTCCGCAACGACCTGTGGGAGGTGATGGCGTCGGTAGATCTGCGTGTCGCGTCGTGAGGCGGCGTGGCGCCTAGCCTTCGTCTGCGCCCGCCCGGGTGGCGAAACTGGCAGACGCGGGGGGCTTAAACCCCCTCGAGGGCAACCTCATGCGGGTTCGAACCCCGCCCCGGGCACCATCACTGAGCAGGGGAAATGCCCGCAATCGAGGCTGTCTCGGACCCTCGCACGGCGGTTCGCGATCACGAA
>NZ_JBAVYV010000134.1:0-5194 GCF_049588435.1 Ilumatobacter sp. | reverse complement strand
GTCCATGATGGTGCGCTCGCAACGCGTCACCAGCCAACTGTTCGAAGCGTTGACGGGATGGCAGACCCGGGTCACCCTCACCGCTCGACCCCCTCGACACCGTCGAACGTCGCGAGTCGGTGTCGTTGGCGACGCTCCGAATGATGGAGCAGTTGACACCGCCCGAACGGGCCGTGTTCGTGCTGCACGAAGCCTTCGACCTGCCACATGCTGCGATCGCCGACGTCCTCGACATCAGCTCAGACGGCTCACGTCAGCACCTCCGACGAGCGCGCGTTCACGTGAAAGGTTGCGACCGTCGCTTCGATCCCGAGCCAGCGGCGCGTTGCGTGTTGTTCCAGCGGTTCCTTGGCGCTCTCGAGACCGGAGAACTCGACGAGCTCCAGGACGTCTTGACGAACGATGCCGTCGCCTACAGCGACGGCGGTGGCAAGGCGCGCGCCGCACGCCATCCGATCGTCGGGGCCGACAAGGTGATTGCGTTCTTCGGCGCGCTGCGCCGCCATCGTGCGATCCACGTAGAACGAACGATCGAAGTCAACGGACAACCGGGGGCACTCCTCACATTCGGCCAGCAGTACCAGCTACTCACTGTCGATTCCCGCGGCGACACGATCCACGAGATCCACTCGATCATGAATCCCGACAAGCTCACGTACCTCCACGAGCAGCTGACCGCCGCACACTCACCGTCGGCATGACCCGGCACGGTCGGCCGGCGTCCTGTCGGCGGCTCCGCATGACCGCCTCGATCAGAGCGAAGTTGCGAACACGCCTGGCTACCCGATTCTCTCCCGACGGCCCCGAACAGCCGGCTTGATGCGACAACCGTGCGCCAACTTGTCACAGGCGGACGGACTCCCCGTCGAATCCCTAGGTCTTCCGCGGAAGCGGGCACCAGCACAAACGAGGAGAGAACGTGAACACTTCCGAGCCCACCGCAGGGAGACCCTTGTGACGTTGGTGGAGACGAGCCGGCGGCGAGATGGCGTGGCCGTCGAACCCAATGACTGACCAACCTCAAAGGAGACATCCATGACAGTTCGAATCGGAATCAACGGCTTCGGCCGCATCGGTCGCAGCTACCTGCGTGCTGCCCTGCGCACCGGCGCAGACATCGAGGTCGTCGCGATCAATGATGTCGCCGACGCTGCAACCCTCGCCTCGCTCCTGGAGTGGGATTCGCTGGCCGGACACCTCGACGGAGTGCGCGCCGACGTGGACGCGATCGTGGTCGACACTGCTCGCATCCCCGTCACCTCAGAACGCGAGCCGGCTGACATTCCCTGGGACGCTGAGCGTGTGGACGTGGTCCTCGAGTCCACCGGCAGGTTCACGGATTCGACCACCGCCCGCCAGCACCTGGCAGCCGGAGCGCGCAAGGTCATCATCGCGGCGCCCGGCGACAGCGAGATTCCTGCGATCGTCCTCGGAGTCAACGACAACACGATCGACGTGACGGCCGACGTGTTCTCGAACGGCTCCTGCACCACCAACTGTCTCGCCCCGATGGCAAAGGTTCTGCACGAGGCCTTCGGTATCGAGTCCGGACTGATGACGACGATCCACGCCTACACCAGCGACCAACGCATCCACGACGCCCCGCACGACGACCTCAGGCGTGCACGCGCGGCCGCACTTTCGACGATTCCCACCTCCTCCGGCGCCGCACAGACGATCGGTCGAATCATCCCCGAGCTCGACGGGAAGCTCACCGGCCTCGCGCTCCGTCTGCCCGTCGCTGTTGGATCGATCACCGACCTCACGGTGAAGCTCTCGCGAGCAGCGACCGTCGAGGTGGTCAATACAGCCTTCCGCACTGCGGCAGCCGATCCCGGGCTGTCGAACTACCTGGCGTACTCGGAAGCCCCCATCGTCTCAGCAGACATCGTCGGCAACCCGCACTCGGCAATCTTCGACGCACCCCTCACCCGAGTCGTCGGCGACCAGGTCAAGGTCTTCGCCTGGTACGACAACGAGTGGGGCTTCTCGAACCGGCTCGTTGAACTCTCTCAGAATGTCGGCGCACCGTAGTCGGGCTCACCGGCACCTCGGCCTTGTCGCCTCCGGACTCCCGAGATACATCGAACGACCGCGGCGGTTCGGATCAGATCATGCGCTCGATGGCTCGTTGGATCGCAGCGCGGTCGCTGCGGTGTCCAGAAACCGCTGTCAGCTCGCGAAAGAGCAACCCGTCGAAGAGTGCCATGACGTCTCCGGCGAGGGCCTCGGGTTCGGGCGCAACGACTTCGGCGAGGTGGTTGGTGATCGCCTGGCGGATCTGTTCGCTTCCGCTTTCCAGGGCGTCGCGCAACTCGGGTCGGCGGACCGCCTCGAGGGCGAGTTCGTATCGAGCGAGTGTCCGATCCCGATCGGCAAGGCGCAGATCGTCCAGCACGCGGGCGAGCATCTCGGCGAGTGTCTCGCCATCGCCTCGTTGCAGCGCTGCAGTGTCGCTCTCAGCCAGTCGGGCGACCGCTGCGTCCATCAGGCTGTCGCGTGTCCGCAGATAGTACGAGGTGGATCCTTGCGGCAGCCCTGCGGCATCGTCCACGGCTCGGTGGGTCAGGCCGCGGCTGCCGACGCGCGCCAGGGTCTCGATGATCGCATCGGCAATTCGCGTGCGGCGGTCGGTTTCCATTCGATCTTCTCCTCTGAGGTTTCATCCCGACTCTACACCTGTAGAGTCAACCTCGACAAATGTAGAGGAGGTTCGACATGAGCATCGGATATCTGATCACCCTCGGCGTGCTCGGATTCTTCACGCTGATCACGCTGCGCCCGCCACGGAGACCCCGCGTCCTCGCCCGAGCTGCGTACTTCATGGGCTTGAGCGTCAACGAAGTTCCCCACCTGGCGATCGGTTTGCCGTTGACGGCCGCGACGATCGACACGATCGCGTCGGGCGACTTCCATCTCGCCTGGTCGTCGCTGCTGCCGATCGGTGGCGCTGCTGCGGTCGGGGCGGGTGTCGTGGCGATCGCACGTCGCGGGACGCTGGCGTGGCCGGCGGTCACCGAGGCCATCCGAGTTGCAGGGCTGAGCATGGATGACCGCCCCCGACGGTGGGTGTGGCGAACGCTGCTCACACCGATCCCGTGGCGGCCGCGTCACGTCGTTCGCGTGGCTGGTCTGCGCTACGGCGATCACCGACGGAACCGGCTCGACGTGTACCACCGACGCCACCGACCGAGTGGCGGTCGAGTGCTCGTGTATCTGCACGGTGGCGGCTACTACTCGGGCGGCAAGCACCGCGAAGGACGAGCACTCCTCCATCGACTCGCCGCGCAGGGTTGGGTGTGTGTCAGCGCGAACTACCGGCTGCGACCATCGGCGGGGTTCGAGGACCATCTCGCCGATGCGCACAGCGTGCTGGCGTGGGCGCGCACCCACGCCAGCGAGTACGGCGGCGACCCCGAGCGGGTGGTCATGGCGGGCAGCTCCGCGGGTGCGCACCTCACGTCACTGCTCGCCCTCGACTCCGACACGAACCTCGATGCCGCGATCTGCCTGTACGGCTACTACGGCCGTTACTACGGGCACACGCCTGTCGAGCCGGTGACCTCGACACCTCTCGCGCTGCCCGCGGCCGCTGCGCCACCGTTCCTGATCGCGCACGGTGAATACGACACCTGGACACCGGTCGAAGCCGCACGATCACTGGCCGACAAACTGCGGACCGAGTCCACCAAACCCGTCGTCGCCATCGAACTCCCGGGCGGACAACACGGCTTCGACCTGTGGCGCTCGTGGCGCTATTCAGCCGTCCTCGCCGGCATCGACACATTCCTCTCCCATCTGGACGGACCCACCAACGGAACGCACAGCCGATCCTCGACCGTCGACCGAGGTGGGCACTCCTGATTCGAGTCGATCTGATTGCGCCTCTTTCGAGCCACACCCCAGCCGATGGACACCGGCCGGCTGGCAGTTCGATACAAAGCCAACCCAGCAGCGATATGACGACCGGGACTTGTGCATGTGGCGAGTCTCAGGATCAACCGTCGAGATCACCCGATGCCTCGCGACCTTGCGTTCAATCTTCCACGAGCCCTCGGTCTCGTCGGGTTCGACGTCTTGACCCGCGACCAACGCGAGCAGACCAACCATCTGTTGCTGAGCCTCGTCGAGTTCGACACCATCAACAGCAGCAAGAACGGCGAGGGCGTTGTTGACCAGACGAGACACAAGTTCGTCGCGTGCGATCGGGTCGTTCCACGCGCACGCCGGCTTGCCCGAGCCGACCTCGTAATCGTCGCCGACCACGACAGCAGCAGCAGCTTCGGGGACCGCTTTGCGGACCCGGCGGATCATCGACACCAACTGCGTCACCGTGTCCTGGGTCTCGACCGCGTCATCGAGCAGCGTCGAGTCGAGCGCCCGGCGGTGCTTGTTCGCCAACACGTTCGTCGAGCCAATCACGTCGCGCACCGCGTCGAAGATCCGCTCCGGCCGATCAGACTTGCGGAGCCGGTTGCGCCACTGCGTCAACGTCGTTGGATGAAACCCAGCATCGGTGATCGACAACCCGCACGCCACCTTCCAACGCAGATCCGTTGCCAACGCCTGGACTGCTTCGCGATCCGACAGGCGGCCGCCGAGACCGCATGCCGACGTACTCAGCTTTTTCGCCTGAGAACACTGCGTCGTTGTCGACCGTGGCAATGCCAGACGCTGGACTTTCGCGCTCCGATCGTGTTGCTGGAACGGCGATATCAGCTCGATTTCACAAGCGTTCTAGGCACGAGCAAGTCACGAAGATGAGCACCTGCAGTGACAAGACAGCCTCTGACCAGGTGTTATATGGAGCGGATGACGGGAATCGAACCCGCGTTCTCAGCTTGGGAAGCTGATGTTCTACCATTGAACTACATCCGCGAAGGCCTCCGACCTTAGCCGAAGGAAACGCCGACAAGCCACGTGACCTGGTGTTTCGTGCCAGGGCCCGGGACTCGCTGTTGTTGCTGTGAAATCACGAGGATAGTCCCTCTTGACCCCTGTGAACCCCTGTTGTGGGCACGTTGTGGGCACGGGCCGTCAAGAGGCCTACGCCGCTCGATGAACCTCAAGGGCTGCCGAGAGAGATTGCATGAAAGCAGGCGGATACCTGAGCGTGCTGGCGGCGAGGCGCTTCTTGAACCCGGCGATGGCACGCTCGGACAACGGGTGGGTTGGGTAGGTCAGGAACTCGTCC
>NZ_JBAVYV010000133.1:0-17078 GCF_049588435.1 Ilumatobacter sp. | reverse complement strand
ACACCGACCAGTGCCCGGGTCAGCCGGGTCGTGCGAGGCGCCGTCGAAGAGGTGTGGCGGGCCCATCACGAGGCGGCGTTGATGCAGCGGTGGAGGCTCGGGCCCGACGGGTGGACGATGCCCGTGTGTGAACCTGCCGCCGAAGTCGGCTCCCGCTACCGGTACGAATGGGAGTCGACGGACGGTACCGATCGGTTCGGGTTCGAAGGCGAGGTGCTGGAGTCGATCCCTCCGCATCGCGAGGTGACGACCGAGGCGATGATCGGGATGGACGGTGCACCGACGCGTCACGAGATGACGCTCACCCCGGCCGACGGCGCGACGCTGCTCAGTGTCGTGATCACCTACCCGACGACCGATCTCCTCGAGCAGATCATGGCGACCGGCATGATCGACGGGATGGAGGCGTCGTACGCCCGACTCGAGGAAGCGGTCATCGGCACCGACATCGAGCGCACCGCCCGCGTGTGATCACCCATCGCCGTCGACCGTCCGGTCGACGGCGATGTCGCGTGGGACGATCCGCGGGTCGTCGATCACGTCCATCACGTGCTCGTGATCGAGCGCTCGAACGGTGCGGCCGAAGCCGTCGATCAACCCGCCGATCTCTTCGACGCTCGCGCCGTCGGCCAGCCGGGTCTCGATCAGTGCGAGCATCGTCTCGGCCAACTCGATGATCGCCGACTCGTCAGGCCCGGGCAGATCCTCGGGATCACCGGGTGGCTGATCATCGGGCGGCTGATCATCGGGCGGCTGATCATCGGTCACCTGGGTCCCACCGGTCGGCTCGGTCCCTTCGGCGTCGCCGCCGGGTGACGTCGGCGTGTCGTGTGCGGAGGCCGTGTGGGAGCGGAGCACGCCGACGCCGAGTCCGAACACGACCAGCAGTGAGGCGACGACCTCGATGTCGTCGAGCCCGAGGTCGGCCGTGGATGACATCCACTCCACCAGGCCCACCGTTCCGCCTCTCAGAACCGAGGTGGCGACCTCGACGCCCCCGATTGCCGCCGGGCCGAGGACGGCGCTGACGAGTTGGAGTGCGCCGACCGCGATGTCGACCGCCACGCGGGCATCGCGCCCGGAACGGTCGGCCGCACGTTCCACCTCGAGCTGTTCGTTCAGCGCGGACTTGCGGAGCGTGTCGACATAGTCGGCGACGTCGTTCGGTGTGATCCCGAGCGGGCCGTTGTCGCCCGCACCGATGACGGCGAAGGTCGGGATCGACGCGAGGAGGATGTCGAGCGAGGTCGGATCGCGCATCAGAGCGCCGAAGAGATCGAGCACCTCCGGATAGGTCCCGAGCGGGGTCTCTGCATCGACGAAGTCGAAGTCCTTCAGGTGCACGACCGAGTAGCCCGGCAACGACGTGATGAAGAACGGGACGTACTCGAGGACGATCCGGGTGATCGTCGGACTGAGATCGGTCGGAAATCCGGTCTCGTACGCGCGACGGTTGGCGAGCGTCACGAGATGCTGGAGGACGACGAAGGCATCGTCGAGGCGCGCGGCATCCCGGAACGGGACCGCCATCGCCGCATGGAGGAACCGCCCGACACGGTCGCTGTCGATCGTGGGCCACGCCATCAGCTCGGTCAACATCGTCAGGTCGACGGCGTCGAGCGCGGCGTGCGGGTGCCGTGCGAGAAAGTCGAGCATGACGTCGGCGCCGTATGCCTGGTAGTTCGACAGCAGGTCGACCATCGCCGAGGGTGATCGTGTGACGTCGCGCAGCATCCTGGCGACCAGCTCGGGCTCGAACCCCGCGAACGAGACGGCGATCGGGATCAGGAACGATTCGCTCGCCCGTTCGGCGACCCGGTTGACGAGATCGGCGTCGATCGACACCCGCACCGCCAGCTCGGCCGCCAGAAACTCGAACCGATCCCAGAACGGGTGGTCCATGTCGGGTCGGAAGTCGTCGTCGTACGGCACATCGCGTTCGAGCCGTTCGAACTCGTCGAGCAGTTCGTCGTCGCTCAGTGCGCGGTAGGGATTCGAGACCGCACCCGTCAGCCAGTCCGCGTACCAGTTCGATCCCGCGGGCATCGGCCGGTCCCCGGCGCGTACGAGTGGATCGGCCGCCTCGATCGATCGCACCGCGGTGAGCAGGCCGTCGGCGAGCATCGTGCGCATCTGCCGGACGGTCGCGATGGCGTCGGAAGCGGCAGGGTCGCTGCTGTCGATCGACGCCAGATCGTCGAGAGCGGCGCGGGTCTCTCTGACGAGCACCGACACTCGGTGCGGGTCGTATCCGACGATCATGATCGCTCCCCTCGGGGTCGGTGGCGGTGGGGGCCGCGGACGAGCGGCGAGGGGAGCGAGCGATCAGTGGAACGGTGGGAGGCGAGCCTCCTGTGCGGCACGGATGGCGGCTGTCACGAGATCGTCGGCGCTGCGTTCGAGCCGTTGGGCGTGGATGTCGAGATCGTCCGCGGCGTCGCGCACGGCGCGCTGGACGACCGAGAGCTCGATGCCGCATGCATCGGCTCGCGGTCCGTGCCATGTGTCGACCCCGGAGTACCGCTGGAGTGACATCGCCGGTGTCGTCCTCAGGCGCGCCGCCACCGTGCGGAGGTGGGACGCCCGCTGCCGATGAACGACTGCCTGCGCGTACGACATCGTGTGGTCTCGTCTCCTGAGTTCGTCGGGTGGATCGCCCACCCACGGGGTCGTCAGGTGGCCGAAGGGGAAATCGGGTACTCCACTCGGCGGTGTGGCAGGCCGGTCTCCGCGATCGTGAACACGTCGCCCATCACCGTGAAACCGCTGCGTTCGTAGAACCGGAGCGCGCCGAGGCGCGCATTCGCCCACACCAGCTCGGTCCCGTGCGCGGCCGCACGGTCGAGTCCGGCGCTCAACAGCCGTCGTCCGAGACCGATCCCGGCGAGCGATGGCTCGGTCGCCATCCCGCGGAGTTGGGTCAGCGGCCTGGCGTCGGACGTGGGCGAGATGCTCGTCGCGTCGCTTCTCGTGTCGGTCGTCGTGTCGCTTGTCGTGTCGGTCGTCGTGTCGCTTGTCGTGTCGCTTGTCGTGTCGGTCACGGTGTTGATCGTCGTGTCGATCGTGGGGGCGAGCCATGTCGAGACGGCGACGATCGCCCCGTCGAGGATGATTCCGAGGTGCGCGGTGGTGGGCTCGTCATCACCTGCCCACACGAGCTGCGCGTCGGGATTGCCGTCGCGCAGGACCCGCCGGCGCAGATCGTGCGTGTCGCCCGGTGCGAGGACCACGATCGAGCCGGAACCCGGGTCGATCACGGGGTGCCCTGGATGTCGTCGAGCATCACGTTCCGGTCGGCGATCACGTTCGCCTCGTCGACGTCGTGGGTGACGAGGATCGCCGTGGCATCGGTGTCGTGCAGGAGATCGGAGAGTTCGACGGCGAGTCGGTCGTGCAGCTCACGATCGAGGCCGGTGAGGGGCTCGTCGAGCAGGAGGACGGACGGCTCGGTGATCAGCGTTCGTGCCAGTGCGACGCGTTTGGCCTCACCTCCCGACAGCTCGGTGATCGGGCGCCCTCCGAACCCGTCGAGTCCGACGCGGGTCAGCCACTCGGCGGCGCGAGCGTTTCGCGTGGCCCGGTCGACCCCGGACATCTTGAGACCGAACGCCACGTTGTCGATCGTCGAGCGATGCGGGAACAGCTGGTTGTCCTGGAACACCATCCCGACGCTCCGACGATGGGTCGGCACACCCGTGACGTCGATCCCGTCGATCGACACGATGCCTCGGTCCGGCGTGACGATGCCGGCGATCACGCGCAGCAGCGTGCTCTTGCCGCTTCCGGACGGTCCGAGCAGCGCGACCACTTCGCCGCTCGACACCCGCACATCGAGGTCGTGGAGCACCACCGTGCCGTCGAATGCGACGTCGATCCCGTCGAGGCCGACATCAGCGCCGCGCATGATCGTCCTGCGTTCGTCGCTCGTCGACATGTTCACGCGGCGGTTCCGACAGCAGCCGTGTCGGCGATTCCGTCGGCAGCCGTGTCGGCGATTCCGTCGGCGGTTCCGTGGGGCGGGTCGGCGCCGCGACGGGGCGACGCCCACCCACCAGGTCTCCGGTGCGGTCGACGAGCATCACGAGCCCGATCGTTGCAGCGGCGAGGATGGTCGCGAGTGCATACCCCTTCGTCTGGAGGAGCGACCCGGTGCGACCCAGCAGCTGCTCGATCGCGATCGGCAGCGTCTCGCCACCGCTGCGGGAGAGGAAACTCGTGGCGCCGAACTCCCCGAGCGAGATCGCCGCTGCGATTCCTGCGCCGGTCGCGAGCGGACGCCACAGGTGGGGGACGACGATTTCCACCCACGCTCGGGTCGGCGACGCCCCGAGGGTCGCCGCCGCGAGTGACAGCTGCGGATCGACGGAGCGGAGCACACCGAGCGTGCTGCGCACCACGAATGGCACCGCCACGAGCGCGTGGCCCACCGGAATGATCCACCAACTGGCGCGCCAGTCGTACGGATCGCTGTCGAACGTGATCAGCATCCCGAATCCGATCGTGACCGCCGACGTCCCGATCGGGAGGAGCAGGCCGGCGTCGAGGAAACGGCCGGCCTTTCCGGCGGCGACGATTCCCAGGCTGGCGAGCGCGCCGATCACGACGGCGAACAGCGTGCTCCACGCCGCGATCCGCAGCGAGTTCGAGAGCGCGTCGAGCGGATCGAGGCCGAGGGTGATCCCGGGCCGGATCTCGGCGGACCCGAGCCCGGTCCAGGCATTGAAGGTCCATCCGGTCGGCGCCGACATCGACTTCACGACCAGGGCGACCAGCGGGACGACGGCGATCAGTGCGGTCGTGCCGGCGACGCCCGCGACCAGAATCCGCACGCGAGTCGTGCGTGGTCGTTGCGGACGGGCGAGTGGGCGCAGGTCGAGCGCACGGGAATAGCGTCGGGCGGCGATCGAGGACCAGATGGCGAGCAGCCCGAGGATCGCGAGTTGGAGCAGTGCGAGCACGGCGGCCTGGTCGATCTGGCCGAGCTGTGTCGCCCGTCGCCAGACCTCGACCTCGATCGTGCGGGTTCCGGCTGCGCCGAGGACGCGAATCACCCCGAACGACGTGAACGTGAACAGGAAGACGATCGCGGCGGCGGCGATCACGGCCGGTCGGAGGAGCGGCAGGGTGATCTCGCGGAAGACGGTCGACGGCGAGGCGCCGAGCGTCGCGGCGGCATGTTCCATGTCGGGCGGCAGATGTTCCCAGACCGCCCCGACCGTGCGCACGATCACGGCGAGGTTGAACACGACGTGCGCGCCCACGACCGCCCAGACCGTGCGGTCGAGCGAGTCGGGGAGCAGAGCCAGGAACGCGGCGCCCATCACGACCGTCGGAAGGACGAAGATCGCGGTGAGGAGACCGATCAGCAGGCGTCGTCCGGCGAAGTCGAAGCGGGCGATCACCCAGGCGGGCGCGAGCCCGATCACCACGGTCAACGACGTCGACACCACCGCCTGCCAGGTGGTGAACCAGACGATCGACCACGTTCGAGAGCGGCCGAACACCGTTCCGACGGACTCGGTGTCGACCGCCTCGACGATCAGGTTGACGAACGGCCAGGCGTAGAAGACGACGAGCCCGACCACCGGCGCGATGACCAGCAGCCCGACCAACCAGGCCGGGAGGCGGTTCATCACACCGGCACCACGGTCAGCCCAGGACGAGATCGGTCCACTCGTCGATCCAGATCTCCCGGGTCGCCTCGATCGTCGCCGGGTCGATCTCGCGACTCGTCTCTGGGATCACGGCGAACTCGTCGAACACCGGATCGAGTTCGGCATCGGCATTCGCCGGGAAGACGAACACATCGAGCGGCAACGCCTCCTGGAACGCCGGGGTGATCATGAAGTCCACGAGCTGTCGGGCCTCGTCCGGGTGCTCCGTGCCGGCGAGGACTCCGGCGAACTCGACCTGGCGGTAGCAGGTCGACTCGGCCACGCCGGTCGGGGCGGTGTCGAGTTCGGTCTCGGCATACAGCACCTCGAAGGGCGGGCTCGACCCGTAGCTGACCACGAGCGGTCGGTCGCCGCCCGCGTAGCTGAACTGTTCGTAGTAGGCGGCGGTCCAGCCGTCGACGATCGCGACACCGTTGTCGACGAGGTTCGTCCAGTACTCCTGCCAGCCTTCGCCGCCGTACTCGTCGATCGTCGCCAGCAGGAATGCGAGCCCGGGAGACGAGTACGCCGGATTCTGGACGACGAGCAGATCCTTGTACGCCGGATCGGCGAGGTCGTCGAGTGATGTCGGGGGATCGATCCCGAGCGATTCGAGCGCCGCGATGTCGTAGTTGACGCACACGTCCCCGAAATCGACCGGGGTGGCCTCGCCGTTCCGGACCAGGTCGGTGAGTTCACTCGGGATCGCGCCGAGGCCGGCCGCTTCGTACGGCTCGAAGATCTGCGAATCGATGGCGCGGGAGATGAACGTGCTGTCGATTCCCCACATGACGTCGCCCTCGGGATTGCCGGCGGTCAGCTCGGCCTTCGAGAGCATGGTGCCGGTGTCGCCCGCGATGAGGATTTCGACGTCGATGCCGGTTTGCTCGGCGAACTCGGCGAGCAGGTCATTGATCGCCGTTCCCTCCGACGGGAACGACTCGTAGGTCAGGAGGGTGATCGTCGAGTCGGCGTCATCGGGTGCATCAATGCTCGCCGGTTCGGTCTCGGGGCTGCTGCCCTCGGCGACGGGGGAGTCGGTCTCGGGTGCGGTCGTGTCGGTTGCGTCGGTTGCGTCGTCGGATCCGCCGCAGGAGGCGACGGTGACGAGAGCGGCTGCGATCAGTGCAGCGCTGCGGATGGGTGTCATGTCAGGACTCTTCATTCTGGGTTCGGGGGGTGGGTTCGGCGGTGGGTTCGGAAGGACTGTTCGCCGGGCTGGCGGTGTCGGCGTCGGCCGGAGGCTGCGAGTCGGCCGGGGTGTCGAAGATCGTGAGCACGCCACCGGACACGGTCACCGCGACGATGCCGTCGTCGGCGGTGACCTCGTTGCTCACACCGAGGCCGACGACCGGTTCGAGCCGGTGGCCCTCGAGTGGCCATCGAACGCCCGACACGCCGACCTCGTGGCAGGATTTGCCGATCGCGAGCAGCGAGAGCAGCGATCCCGGTTGCAGAGCGAGCTCGCGTCGGCCCGGTCCGTGGATGACGTCGAGGTGCTGACCGTTCCACCATCCGTCGAGGACCGGAACGCCGGTGAGTTTCCGCGCTCGCAGGGCGCCGAGCGCGGCGATGGTGTGGTCGAGTCGTTCGCCCCCGCCGACCATCGTCAGTCGGTCCGGATTCATGTCCGCAGCGAACGCGAGCGCCAACTCCGTGTCGGTCTCGGACTTGTCGGTCGGGTGGCGAGCGATCGTCGCGTGCGCGGTCGCCCACGCGAGTCCGCCATCGCTGATCGAGTCGAGGTCGCCGATCAGTCCGGACGGGCGCATTCCCGCCTCGAGTGCGACGTCGAGTCCTCCGTCGACGGCGAGCACGATGGCCGAAGGCGGGACGGCTCGGACGACGTGGTCGGGGAGCGGTGAGGCTCCGGTGACGATGACGATGTGTTCGTTCACGGTGATCGACTTCCTACGCCGGCATGATCCGGTTCAGGTTCTCGGGTCGGTGACGGCGTGTCACCCTCTCAGCCTGGCGTTCCGCAGACTCCCCGTCGGGTTGAAGCTTCACCCTACCGTCTTGATCGCGAGCGCACCGATCGACGCGACCAGCATCGCGATGACCGCGAGGTCGAACCCGCGGGCGGACACGCGGTTGCGGAGCCATGCTCCGACGGGAATCGACGCGAGGACCGGGATGCAGGCGAGCAGCGATGCGCCGACCCTCCCCGAGAGCTCACCCGACAACACGAGCACGGCGAACTGGGTCGACCCGGACACGAAGAACAGCGTGGTCACCGAGAAGATGTGGGCCCCGCGGGGGAGGCGGTAGCTGTGGATCCACGAGCCGACGATCGGCCCGCTGATCCCGATCGCACCCTGGAACGCTCCGGCCACCCCGCCGACGGCCGGTGCCATTCGACGCGACCGCTCGGGTCCGACCCGCAGGTCGGGCTTGGCGAAGAACGTGACGACGTAGCCCGCGATCGAGATGATCAACACGATCACCAACGGCTCCTGCGGGAGCGAGACGAACGCGACGGCTCCGACGACGGCTCCGAGAAATCCGGCGATCGCCAGTCGAGGCAGGTCGCGTGTCTCGTGGACGTGGCTGCGCTCGCGGAAGGCGAGCACCCCGTTGGCCAGCATGTTCGGGAATGCGATCGTGACCACCGCGGCGTCGAGGTCGACGAACAGCGCTGCGATCGGAATCGCGATCAGCGGCAGACCCATGCCGGTCACCGCCTTGGCGATCGACCCGATGACGACCGCGATCAACACGATCGTCAGCTCCGTCCCGGTCACGGCGTCGACCCTACGCCCGCTCGCTCACCGACACAGGGGCCAGCCGACGGTTCGGCGGGGCTTGACAGGTACCTGGTCTGTTTGATGAACTGACCAAATTCAACAAACGAACCATCGGCACGAACCGTCAACGGACCAGCACGGGAAGAACCACGGACCATCGACGGTCGATCGACGGATCGAGAACTCACCGTGAAGCGACGCCCGCAAAGGACACCATGAGCTCCAACAGCATTCCCGCCAGCGTGACGACCGGCAGCATGACCGGCAGCATGACCGGCAGCAGGGCCGGCAGCAGGATGTCGAACGTCGAGAGTGCAGCTGCGGAGTGGCACCAGACGGCCTGCATCCTGTGCTCGATCAACTGCGGAATCGAGGTCAAGCTCGATGGCCCGACGATCACGCGGGTCCGCGGTGACAAGGCCCATCCCGCCAGCGAGGGCTACACGTGCGAGAAGGCGCTGCGCCTCGATCACTACCAGAACGGTGCCCACCGCCTGACGAGTCCGATGCGGCGCCGACCCGACGGATCGTTCGAAGAGGTCGACTGGGACACGGCGATCGCCGAGGTCGCC
Organism: Ilumatobacter sp.; assembly: GCF_049588435.1. Lineage (GTDB taxonomy): Bacteria > Actinomycetota > Acidimicrobiia > Acidimicrobiales > Ilumatobacteraceae > Ilumatobacter_A. Next base: position 8,105 of record NZ_JBAVYV010000133.1, on the reverse strand, counting down.
GCCCGCTATCAGGATGTGATCGACGAACACGGCGGAGAGAAGATCTTCTTCTACGGCGGCGGCGGCCAGGGCAATCATCTCGGCGGTGGCTACGGCGCGGCCACCCGCGCAGCGCTCGGCATCACGTACCAGTCGAACGCGCTCGCGCAGGAGAAGACCGGTGAGTTCTGGGTCGACGGGCAACTCTTCGGCCGATCGAGCTGCCACACCACCGGCGACTACCACCACGCCGAGGTGTCGGTGTTCTGGGGGAAGAATCCGTGGCAATCCCACGGCTTCCCGCAGGCGCGCAAGGTCCTCAAGGCGATCGCCAACGATCCGACGCGCACGATGATCGTCGTCGACCCGCGCCGCACGGAGACCGCAGATCTCGCCGACATCCATCTCCGACCCGTTCCCGGTGGTGACGCCCACCTCCTCGCCGCGCTCGTGAAGGTCATCGCCGAGGAGCATGCGGCGACCAGTTGGCTGGCCGAGAACACGAACGGATTCGACGAGCTGCGGGCCCACCTCGCGGCGGTCGACGTCACCGAGTCATGCGCGAAGGCCGGCACGCCGGAGGAGCAGGTTCGTGAAGCTGCCGCAGTCATCGGACGGGCGACGAACGGGGTGTCGATCTTCGAGGACCTCGGCATCCAGATGGCACCGCATTCGACGCTCAACAGCTACCTCGAGAAGCTGGTCGTCCTGCTCACCGGAAACTTCGGTGTGCGGGGAGGGATGAACCTGCACACGCGTTTCGCATCGCTGGGCGGCGGGGGAGGCCCGCGCAAGGCTGGTGGCGGGGTGCCGTCCACGCCCGTGACCGGTCACCGGCTGGTCACCGGTCTCGTGCCGTGCAACGTGATCCCCGAGGAGATCATCGGCGACCACCCCGATCGATTCCGCGCGATGCTCGTCGAGTCGGGCAACCCGGTCCACTCGCTCGCCGACAGCCAGGCGATGCGCACGGCGCTGCGCCAACTCGACTTCCTCTGCGTGATCGACGTGGCGATGACCGAGACCGCCCGCGAGGCGGACTACGTGCTTCCGGCCGCGTCGCAGTTCGAGAAATGGGAGTGCACATTCTTCAACCTCGAGTTCCCGAGCAACTACTTCCACCTCCGTCGTCCCGTGTTCGAACCGCTCGATGGCACCCTGCCCGAGTGCGAGATCCACTCCCGACTGTGCCGGGCCCTCGGCGCCTACGACGACGAGGTTCTCACCCCCCTCACCGAGGCGGCCGCCGCGGGCCGCTCGGAGTACACCGCAGCGCTCGTCCAGTTCATGGTCGACCACCCCGACCTGGGCAAACTTCTCCCCGTGGTCCTCTACGAAACCCTCGGGCCGACTCTGAGGACCGAGGACGGCGTCGACGCATCGGGCGCGGCGGCGATCTGGGGCCTGTCCCAACAGGCGGCCGGGTTCTGGCATGCCTCGATCCGCCGGGCCGGAATCGACCCCCAGGGCACTCAACCGCTCGGCGAGGCCCTCTTCGAGCAGGTGCTCGCGAATCCGTCCGGTCTGATCTTCTCGACCGACGACTACGACGAGACGATGAAGCGACTCTTGACCCCCGACGGTCGAATCAACCTCGTGATCCCGTCGCTGCTCGACGAGTTCGATGCGCTCGCTGGCGAACCGAGTCCGGTCGCGGCGGACGAAGCGTTCCCGTTCGTCCTCGCTGCCGGAGAACGTCGGTCGTCGAGCGCGAACACGATCTACCGCGATCCGTCGTGGCGCAAGCTCGACAAACAGGGCGCGCTGCGGTTGTCGCCGGCCGATGCACAACGTCTCGAACTCACCGACGGGGACCGGGCGCGGGTCGTCACCAAGCGCGGCGGCGCGGTCGCGTTCGTCGAGATCACCGACACGATGCGCGATGGCCACGTGTCGCTCCCGAACGGATTCGGGCTCGATGCGTGGCCGGGCACGTCGTCCGACTCCGTCGGCATCGCTCCGAACGAGCTGACATCGAGCGAGGACCGCGACTGGTTCGCCGGAACGCCGTTCCACAAGCACGTCCGGGCGCGGATCGAGCGCGTCGAACAGGTGGCGGATTGATGCGTCGCACCCGCTTCGACGACTGGCCGTGCCCGATCGCGCGGACCACCGATCTGATCGGTGATTGGTGGACGCCGCTCGTGATGCGCGAGGCATTCACCGGAGCTCGGCGTTTCGGCGACTTCGCCGAGCGACTCGACATCCCGAAAGCGGTGCTGACCGCACGTCTGAATCGACTCGTCGACGAGAGCATGCTGGTGCGAGTCGAATACCAGCAGCAGCCGCTCCGATACGAGTACCGGTTGACCGAAAAGGGGCGCGAGTTCTGGATGGTGCTCGCCGCGATGTGGCGGTGGGGGAGCGACTGGCTCTGGGACAGCGACGAGCCGCCGGTCGTGTTGAAGGACCGCGAGACCGGGGAGATCGTGAAACCACTCGTCGTCGACGAGGCGACCGGGCGGCCCCTCGACGTCACCAGGCTGCGAATGGGTCGGAACCCCGACGCCTGACGCGAAACCGTCCGGGCGCGCACCGCCTCCACGAGGTCGAACGGCGGCGTCGCGATGTCGTCAGGACGTGGGGAGTTGGTCGCGGTAGGTGGCGAGGTCGAAGTAGTCGCGCCAGAGGGTGATCTTGCCGTCGTGGACCTCCCACACCCCGGTCACCGGCATGTCGATCCAGCCGAACGGCATCTCGAACCGGTCGAGTCGTTCATTGAACACGAGCGGCCCTTCGGCGGCCTGGCGGTACACGACCCACTCGACGCTTCCGGCGGCTCCCAACATCGGTTCGAGCAGGGCGCGGATCTCGGCGGGACCGTGCACCTTGCCCATCGGGACGTTGTCGTACTCGCAGTCGTCGGCGACGAGCGCGATCGCCCCGTCGAAGTCCTTGCGTTCGAGGGCCACGATGAAGGCGGTGACGGTTTCTGCTGGTGTCATTGCCCCACCGTAGACATCGGGGGTCAGGATGTACCGCCCGGAAGTTGGAAGCAGCCGGTGGCCTCGATCTGCGACGCGACGCGGATCAGGACGTCTTCGCGACCGTACGCGGCCACGAGTTGCACGCCGACCGGGAGTCCGTCCGGGGTCGTGTGCAGCGGCAGGCTGATCGCCGGCTGACCGCTGGTGTTGAAGGGCGGGGTGAACGACACGAACTGTGCCGCCCGTTTCATGCCCGCCATCGGATCGCCGGGTTGCGCGAGGTGTTCGCCGATCTTCGCTGGGGGCTCGGACAGCGTCGGGCTGAGCAGCAGGTCCCAACCGTCGGCCCACCAGGACTGCATCGATCGTCGATACTCACCGACGGCCGCGAGCGCTCCAGCGAAGTCGGTCGCCGTCATGTGCTGCGCGAACTGTGCCATCGCCCAGTTGACGGGTTCGACCTCGTCCTCGGTCAGATCCCGCCCGATCATCCGACTGCAGGCCTCGACCGAGAGGGCCATGTTGGTCGCCCAGATCGCCATGAACCGACTCGAGAACGCCGCATCCTCCAGCACCTCCGGGTGTGCTTCGGAGACGTCGTGGCCGAGCCCTTCCAACAGGGCCGCTCCCGCGCGAGCGGCGGCCGCGCACTCGGGATCCAAGTGTTCGCCGAGCGGGTGCTGCGCGAGCAGTCCGATGCGCAGTCGGCCCGGATCGACGCCGAGCTCGTCGACGTACGGGCGTGTCGGCGCCGGCGCGATCACGTTGTCGCCCACTCCGGGCCCGCTCGTGGCGTCGAGCAGCGCGGCGGTATCGCGCATCGATCGCGTGACGGCGAAGTGGACGCCGAGACCCGACTCGTCACGATCGGGACCCATCGTGATCCGGCCCTGCGACGGCTTCAATCCGATCAGTCCGCAGCACGACGCAGGGATCCGGATCGACCCGCCGCCGTCGGAAGCGTTCGCGATCGGAACGAGCCCGGCCGCCACAGCAGCCGCCGATCCACCCGATGAGCCGCCGGGGGTGTGATCGGTCGACCACGGGTTGCGGGTCGGGCCGAACGACAGCGGTTCGGTCACCGGCAGCGAGCCCAGCTCCGGGCTGTTCGTCCGGCCGAGGGTGATCAGGCCGACATCGCGGAACCTCGTCACGAGCGTCGTGTCGTAGGTCGAGATCGGCATCTCGTCACGCAGCCCCGCGTTGCCGTTCGTCATCGGATGCCCGATCGAATGGGCCCAGAGGTCCTTGAGCAGGGTCGGCACGCCGGCGAAATGCGGCAACTCCTCACCCGCGGCGTGACGACGATCGACCTCGACGGCCGCTTCTCGCGCATCGTCGAACCAGCGGATGACGACCGAGTTCAGTGGCTCGTCGAACGCGTCGATCCGTTCGATCGCGGCATCGACCAACTCGGCCGCCGACACCTCGCCGGAGGCAACGAGTTCGGCCTGCGCGGTGGCATCGAGCCAACGGGTGGATTGTGCGATCGATGATGTCATGTCCCGTTGATAGCACCCGTGAGCGGTCCGACCGTCCAGCGAACGCCCGACGGTGGTGTGGAGCGATTCGTTACCCTGGATCCATGGGAATCTTGAACACGCGCAACCTCCGCAAGGCGAAGGACCTCCTCGAGAAGAATCGGCACAAGGTCGGTGACGCCGTCGAGAAGGCGGGCGGCACGCTGGACAAGGTCAGCAAGGGCAAGACATCGGCGGTGACGGCCAAGGCCTCCGATGCGGCCAAGAAGTACTCGCAGGGTGCTGCGCCGAAGTACGGCACGGAGATTCCGGTCGATGCGACCTTGGACCGCGAGATGCGTGCGCAGGATTCCGCTGATTCCCAGCTTCGTCAGACCCAGGCGACCGAGACCGCCGCCAACGCGGTCAAGGGCGCTGCGGACGCGCTCACCAACCTGATGAACAAGGCATCCGCCCAGGCCGAGAAGCACACTGCGACCAAGGCGGGGTCGGCCGAGAACTCCGGCGGGAGTCCGACGTCGCAGGAGTAGTGGTCAGGAGTAGCGGTCAGGCGTCGGCCGTCGCCGCGTACTCGACGCGACCGTCGGCGTGACGGGCGAATCGGGTGTCGTCGTGGCCGTGCGTCGGGTCGGGCCGGTCCCACGGCCAGCCACCGAACTGCGTCTCGCGATAATCGGTGAACGCCTGACGGACCTCGTCCTCGGTGTTCATGACGAACGGGCCCTGCTGCGCGACCGGCTCGCCGATCGGGCGGCCCTGCATCACCAGCAGTTCCGTCGCGCCCGAACTCGTGATCGACAGCTCACGCGCCGCATCGACGACCGCACCGGTCGACGGACCGACCGATTCGCCGTCGATGTCGATCCCGTCGCCCTCGAAGACGTAGAGCACCCGCACGACACCCTCGGCGGCAGCGGGCATCGTCCACGTCGATCCCGGCTCGATCGCGACGTGCCAGAGCGCCACATCGGCATCCGCACGGGACGCGTAGGAGGCGGGCGGCGGGGTTGGCGGCTCCGTCACGCCGTCGGGACCCTCCAACGCGCCGGCGATCACCGTGACGGTGGTGCCACCGTCGATGTGGCGAGGGACGTCGTGGTCCCACAGCATCGTGAAGTGCGGGTCGACCATCTTGTCGGCCGCCGGCAGGTTCATCCAGATCTGGAACATCTCCATGGTGTTCGGCTCGTCGTCGTTCACGAGCGGAAACATCTCGGCGTGTTGGATGCCGGCGCCGGCCGTCATCCACTGGACGTCGCCGCGCCCGAAACGCGCGGTGGCGCCGAGCGAGTCGGAGTGGTCGATCAGCCCACGACGGACGAACGTGATCGTCTCGAACCCGCGGTGCGGGTGCTGTGGGAAGCCGGGGACCTTCGAGCCGTGGTACATCCGCCATCCGTCGATCGGCTCGAAGTCCTGGCCGATCGAGCGCCCGTCGAGCGAGGCGTCCGGTCCCAGTTCGCCGTCGGCTGCCGGGTACGTGTCGAGGTGATGGACGCAGAACAGGAACGGATCGATGGTCGGCCATTGGAAGCCGAGCGGAACGGTCTGGATCACAGCTGATTCCATCTCCTCAGGATATCGTCTCCGACAATGATAATTGCGGACGCAAGCAAATCAGACGGGCGCGGGAGCGAGACCGCGGGTCGCCGCGACGTCCTCGTCGTGGACGAACCAGCTCGTGACGGCTGCGGGCAGCATGATCAGGCCCATCGCGAGGAACCCCCACTGGTAGGCCGGGAGCCGATCGATCGCAGGTGCGCTGTCGCCGCCGACCGATGACACCTTCGCGGCGATCACCGACGCGGCGATCGCGACTCCAGCGGCGTACGCGATCTGGCGCTGCGTGTTGAACAACGCCGTCGCCCGCCCGGTTTCGGCATTCGAGATCGTCGCATAGACCGCCGTCTGGATCGAGACGAAGACCATTCCGACCGCGGCGCCACGCAGCGCCGACCCGCACGCGATCATCCAGAGCGGGGTGTCGAGGTCGACGAACACGAATCCGCCGGTGAAGAGCGCGGTCGCGGCGGACCCGGCGATCATCAGACGACGGGGCCCGACGGCCCGGTAGACGCGCTTGCCGAGCAGGTTCGACACGACGAAGATCGCCAACGCCTGGGGTGCCTGCACCAGACCGGACTGTGTCGCGCTGAACCCGCGCAGCGTCTGCATGTAGAGCGGGAGGACGAAGATCCACCCGAAGAAGCCCGCATAGACCATCGCGGCCGAGATGTTGACCACCCGGAACAGTTGGTTGGCGAACAGGCGCAGCTGGAGCAGCGGCTGGTCGAGACCGAGTTCGATCACGATCAACCCGACGATTGCCGCGACTCCGATCGCGCCGGTCGCAATCGTCTGCGTGCTCAGCCAGCCCTGCTCCGGGCCGGTCGAGAGGGTGTAGATCAGGAGCGAGACGCCGGTCGCGGACAGCACCAGCCCGCGCACGTCGAGTCGTCCGGCTGCCGCCTGGATCTCCTCCCGCAGCCAGATGACCGCGAGGGTCAGAGCCAGGGCTCCGATCGGCAGGTTGACGAAGAAGATCCAGCGCCACGAGATGTTGTCGACCAGCACGCCGCCGAGCACCGGGCCGATCGCGGGTGCGACGACCGCCACGCTGAGGACACCGACCGTCGCCGTCGATCGTTCCGCGAGCGGGAATGCACGGAAGAGCATCGCACTGCCGATCGGCGTGATCAGTCCGGCACCGAGGCCTTGCAGAACGCGGAACGTGATGAGGGCCTCGAGGTTCGGCGCGGCACCGCAGAGCCCCGAGGCCACGACGAACACGGTGAGGGCGGTGAGGAACATCCGCTTGGTTCCGAATCGGTCGCCGAGCCATCCGGCGGCCGGGATCATCGCGGCCAGCGCGAGCAGGTACGCGATTGCGATCCATTCGATGTCGGTCGACGACACGTCGAACTCGCGAGCCAGCGTCGGGAGTGCAACGTTGACGATCGTGCCGTCGATGATCGTCATGAACAGCCCGACGATGTAGACGACCATCACCCGGTAGCGATATTGCACACGGCGGAACCTACGCGAAAGCTCGGCATCCTGTGCGGGTGGGAGCGCACGGTGGCGAATCGCAACGCCGAGCTGCAGCCGCGGCGATCCTCGCCGACGATCGGCTGAACTATCCACCGAACCTCCCGATCACCGAGCGTCACGACGAGTTGCTCGAGGTGCTGCGTGTTCACCAGGTCGTGATCGTTGCGGGGGAGACCGGGTCGGGCAAGAGCACCCAGATCCCGAAGCTGTGCATCGAGGCCGGACGGGGTGTCGCCGGCGTGATCGGCCACACCCAGCCCCGGCGCGTGGCGGCGCGCACGATCGCCGAACGGGTCGCCGACGAGCTGGAGACCGAGGTCGGACGCGACGTCGGCTACTCGGTCCGCTTCACCGACAACATCTCCGCCGGGACCCTGATCCGGGTGATGACCGATGGCATCCTGCTCGCGGAGATCCAGCGCGACCGCATGCTCAGTCGGTACGACACGCTGATCATCGACGAGGCGCACGAGCGCAGCCTCAACATCGACTTCATCCTCGGCTTCCTGCGACAACTCCTTCCGCAGCGGCCCGACCTCCATGTGATCGTCACCTCGGCGACGATCGACACCGAGCGCTTCGCCACCCACTTTGCCGGCGCGGACGGTGTGCCCGCGCCGATCGTCACCGTGTCGGGCCGGACCTTCCCGGTCGAGATCAGATATCG
>NZ_JBAVYV010000132.1:0-3414 GCF_049588435.1 Ilumatobacter sp. | reverse complement strand
GTGAGCGGCCGCTTCCATCGGAAGTGCTGTCCGACGCAGTCGAATCCAACCGGTCCGACGCGACCGCAGAGAGAGGCCCGAGATGGCGACCTACAGTCCGAAGCAAAGTGAAATCCAGGCGCAACGTGAGTGGCACGTCGTCGACGCCGAAGGCATGGTCCTCGGTCGCATGTGCACCGAGGTCGCCCGCGTCCTGAAGGGGAAGCACAAGCCGATCTACGCCCCCCACATCGACACCGGCGATCACGTCATCGTGATCAACGCCGACAAGATCGTCATGACGTCCGGCAAGGCCGAGCGCACCATGAAGTACCGGCACTCCGGCTACCCGGGCGGCATCAAGTCCGAGTCGTACGCCAAGCTGCACGCTCGCAAGCCCGCCGAGGCTGTCCGCCAGTCGATCCGCGGCATGCTGCCGAAGGGTCCCCTCGGACGTCAGCAGCTGACCAAGCTCAAGGTCTACGCAGGTGGCGAGCACCCGCACTCCTCGCAGCAGCCCACGCCGATGGCCATCGACCACGCGAAAGCCCGCTGAGCGGCCCGCTGACTGTCCCACCTGACGACTGACGACTTGACTGAAGAGAACGAGAAACACATGACTGCACCGCTCACCCAGACCACCGGCCGCCGCAAGCGCGCCGTCGCCCGCGCTTCGCTGCGCCCCGGCACCGGCCAGTTCACGATCAACGGCAAGACCCTCGAGGCCTACTTCCCGACCGACGCATCGCAGATGGTCGTCGCGGAGCCGTTGAACGTCACCGAGACCCGCGAGTCCTACGACATCACCGCCACGATCCACGGCGGCGGCGCGAGCGGTCAGGCCGGCGCCCTGCGCATGGCGATCGCCCGCTCGCTCGTCGAGCTCGATCCTGAATCGCGCAACACGCTGAAGACCTCCGGGCTCCTCACGCGTGACCCGCGTAAGAAGGAGAGCAAGAAGTACGGCCTCAAGAAGGCCCGCAAGGCTCCTCAGTTCACCAAGCGCTGATCCGCTCGATCACGGATCTGCTCGGAGCACCGTTCCGATGAACTTCGGCACCGACGGTGTCCGCGGAGTCGCTCACGAAGAATTGACCACCGAGTTCGCCGCCCGTCTTGCACGGGCGGCGTCTCGCGTTCTGGGGTCGGATCGGCATGGGGCCGACGGTCGGGGAACGTCGACCGTGGTGATCGGTGGTGACACCCGTGAGTCGACCCCCGCCTTCGACCAGGCATTGACCGAGGGGTTCTGCGCCGAGGGGATGGACGTGATCCGCCTCGGCGTCGTCCCGACCCCATTGGTCGCCTTCGAGGCACAACGCACCGGGGCGATGGGAGCGATGGTCTCGGCGTCGCACAATCCGTTCCACGACAACGGAATCAAACTCTTCGCGCCGGGTGGCACGAAGCTTCCCGATCACGTCGAGGCGGAGATCGAAGCCGAACTCGAGGTGCTCGCCTCCGCCGGCGACGGTTCGCCCTCGTCCGGCCAGCGTTCCGGGTCGGCTGCCTTCGACGATTTCCCCGAACCGACGGTGGTCGAGGTCGATGGGTCATCCGGGTACGTCGACCACGTCCTGCGCACGCTCGAAGGACGCCGACTCGATGGACTGCGGATCGTGCTCGACACCGCCAACGGTGCGGCGTCGGTCGTCGCTCCCGCCGCGCTGCGTGCGGCCGGAGCCGACGTCATTGTCGTGGCCGATCAACCCGACGGTCGCAACATCAACGCCGGGTGCGGTGCCACCGCGCCGGACTTCGTGGCCGCTGCGGTCGTCGAGCACGGCGCTGATGTCGGCATCGCCCTCGACGGCGATGCCGATCGCCTGATCGCGGTCGATCATCATGGCAGCGTCGTCGACGGTGACCACGTGATCGCCATCTGCGCGGTCGACCTGCGCGAGCGCGGTCTGCTGGCGTACGACACCGTGGTCGTCACGGTGATGACCAATCTCGGTTTCAAGCTGGCGATGGAGTCGGCCGGAATCGACGTGGTGGTGACCGGAGTCGGCGATCGCTATGTGCTCGAGGCACTCGGTGCGGGAGCGTTCTCGCTCGGTGGCGAGCAGAGCGGCCACGTGATCTTCGCCGACCACGCGACGACCGGTGACGGTCTGCTCACCGCGCTCACGCTGCTCGACGTGGTCAAGCGTGCCGATCGGCCATTGGCCGACATCGCCTCCGAGGCGATGACTTCGCTCCCACAGGTCCTCGTCAACGTGCGCGTGGCGAACCGGGTCCCCGATGTCGCCGAGCTGATGGCCGCCGATGTCGCCCGGGTCGAGGCCGAACTCGGGGCAACGGGTCGAGTCCTGCTCCGAGCGAGTGGAACCGAGCCGTTGATCCGGGTGATGGTCGAGGCGCCGACAGCCGAACTCGCTCGGTCGGCGGCCGACTCACTCGCGGGCATCGCCCGGTCGCGTTTCACCTGACCGACCCGCCTCGGGCACGCGAGGAGCCCGGGCGAATCGGATCGAGTGCCGTCAGAGGCCCGATGCCGCGTTGGCGCCGAGTCCTTCCCAGTGTTCGTTCAGTGCGTTCTGGACCCGGATGTACCAGATGAAGTAGCCGACGACGGGCAGGAGGAACCACAGTCCGGTCATCGTGGTCACCGGTGGCTTCCGGCGGTCGGCGACGTACATCTTCTCGATCTCGCCGGCCATCAGGAACATGGTGACCGGTGAGATGAAGATCGTCAGGAGGAGATATCCGACGCCGCCGATCCCGTTGCGGTTGTGCTCGTGGAGCTCGTTGCCGTTCTGGTACGACCAGACCCATGTCCAGATCCCCAGCGTGAGGATCGACACGAGGATCACGAGCCAGTCGGAACGGGCCTTGCCGGGGGGTCCGAGCGCGATCGGGGCAGCTGCCGCCGTTGGGGGTGGTGGTGGGACGTCGCCTGGACTGTCCGCCGGTTGATCGAGGTTGCTCATTCGGCTGACGTTAGTTCGGAACCGAGTCGGGGTGAGTCGATTCGAGACGGGAGCCGGCTACGCCGAGAACTTCGGCCGTGCGGGATCGTCGTTGAAGGAGAGCCAGCGGAAGTCGAGGCGTTCGCCGAGAGGGTGCTGCCAGGTGCCCCGGATCGGGGGTGGAGGTGCCCCGATGGGCTCGGGTCTGGTGCCGCTGTCAGTGAGCAATCTTTCGTTGTCGTCGGTGAACACGACCGCGTCGATGTCGGCGTTCCCGGCGATCCCGAGCCGACCCTGGTGATGCAGTCGGTGATGCTTGGGACACAGACAGATCAGATTCGCCGTATCGGTGGTCCCGCCGTCGGACCAGTGGACGATGTGATGGACCTCGACGAATCGGCCGTTGCGACACCCGGGCACCCGGCATCCTCCGTCGCGGTACTCGACGATTCGTCGAGTCCGGTCGGGGACGATGTGCTGGGTGCGCCCGACCGAGACCGCGACACCGTGGTGCCACGTGATC
>NZ_JBAVYV010000131.1:0-22238 GCF_049588435.1 Ilumatobacter sp. | reverse complement strand
GCAACGCCGGCAGCAGGGTCACAGCGACGAGGACGGCGATCAACACGGTGAACGCGGTGGCGAAGCCCATCGCCGTGAGGAACGGGATGCCGACGACGGCGAGTCCGGAGATGGCGATCACCACGGTCCCGCCGGCGAACACGACGGCGGAGCCGGCGGTCGCATTGGCGCGAGCGGCAGACTCCTCGACGCTCAGACCCTCGGAGAGGTTCTGGCGATGCCGGGTGACGATGAACAGGGCGTAGTCGATGCCCACGGCGAGGCCGATCATGGTGGCCAAGGTGGGAGCGGTCGACGAGAGATCGATGAACGCCGAGGCGAGCGTGATGCTCGTGAGTCCGATCCCGAGACCGAGAATGGCCGTCAACAGGGGCAAGCCCATCGCGAGCACCGAGCCGAATGCGAAGAGCAACACGACGACGGCGACGGCCATGCCGATCAGCTCCGACGTCGGGGGATGCTGCTCGGGGTTGCCGGTGATGACTTCACCGCCGTACTCGACCTGGACTCCGGCCGACTCGGCGATGGCGCCGGTCTCCTCGAGGAGTTCGGCTCCCTCGAGACCGACATCGGTGGTCTCCAGGCTGTAGCGGATGTCGGCGTAGCCGATCGATCCGTCCTCGCTGAGCGTGCCCGTCTCGAACGGGTCCGTCACCATGATGACGCCGTCGAGTCCAGCGGCCTCGGCGAGCGATGCGTCGACAGCATCGGCGGAGTCGGCCAGCGGCGTCTCGTCCTCGGTGGCGAAGACGATCTGCGCCGAGGTACCGGACTGGGCCGGGAAGCGCTCGTCGAGGAGGTCGAAGGCCTCCTGGGACTCGGTGCCCGGGATCGTGAACGCGTCGCTCGTCTCGGTGTTGGCGACTTGGGAGCCGACGGCGATTGCGACGAACAAGCCGAGCCAGGTCGCGAGCATCGCCTTGCGATGCTGGACGGCGAACCGTCCGAGCTTGTAGAAGAACGTGGACATCAGGAGGACTCCTCGACGAGTGGAATGGGGGGTGACCGCCGGGGAGACGCCCCGAACCCGAACCATTCAGCCGCGCGAGGCTCAAAGAATCCTGAGAACCGACCCGAAAGCGGCTGAGAATGCTCCGAGCCCGCGTTCGGGCAACTCCCAGTCGATTCTCGGGAAACTCTGAGCAATGTGTGGTTGGATCGCGAGCGTGGATGAGAACGACGTCGCGCCGAAGCGCAGGATCCTGGTCGTCGACGACGAGGAGTACATCACGGACCTGCTCTCCACGTCCTTGCGATTCCAGGGATTCGAGGTCGCGACCGCTGCCGCCGGCTTCGACGCCCTGTCCACGGCCGCATCGTTCAATCCGGAGCTGATCATGCTCGACGTGAACATGCCCGACATCGACGGTTTCGAGGTCTGTCGACGCCTGCGCGCCGACGGCGATCTCACCCCGGTCATCTTCCTCACGGCCAAGGACACCAAGGACGACATGCTGTCCGGGTTCACCAAGGGCGGCGACGACTACATGACCAAGCCGTTCAGCCTCGAGGAAGTGGTCGCTCGGATCAACGCCGTCCTGCGGCGGACGGGTGCCGCCCCCGCCGAGACCCGAGTTCACCAGTACGCGGACCTCGTCATGGACGAGGACTCCCATCGCGCGACCCGCGCGGGTGACGTCGTCGACCTGTCTCCCACCGAATGGAAGCTCCTGCGCTACCTGTTGATGAACGCCGAGCGGGTGTTGTCGAAATCGCAGATCCTCGACCACGTGTGGCAGTACGACTTCGGCGGAGATGCGAGTTCGGTCGAGACGTACATCAGCTATCTCCGCAAGAAGGTCGACGACGTCGAGCCCAAGCTCATCCACACGGTCCGCGGCGTCGGCTACACGATCCGCACCGAGGGCTGATCGATGACCCGACGACGCGCCCTGCTGCTCGTCTTCGGCGCGCTCGTCGTCGTCTTCGTGGTCTGCGCGATCCTCACGATCAACGGCGCGCGGAACCAGCTCATCGACGACATCGACGACCGGTTGGCCAACGAACTCGACCTGAACCAGCAGTTCTACAACTCCTTCACCCTCGACGCGCTCGACGCCATCGTGATCCGGGAGAACCCGCTGGCGACGATCATCGTCGACGAACTCGGCCAGCCCGAGCTCGAGATCCTCGCCGGTGACGTGAACGACCCCGTCCCGGCCCCCGACCTTCCGCCCAGCCGGATCATCGATCGGCTCGACGCCACGTTCACCGTCGACGGCACCGACGGCGGTCCCAACTACCGGGTCACGGTCGGGCGGCTCGACGACGGCCGGTACCTCGCGCTCGCCGCTCCACTCGACGAAGTCCGCAACACGCTCACCGCGCTCGGTCGGACGTTGCTCGTCACGCTTTTCCTGATGATGGCGGTACTTGGAGCGATCTTCTGGTTCCTGCTCCGCGCGAGCCTGCGTCCGTACGACGAGCTCGTGGACACCGCCGAAGCGATCGCCGAGGGCGACATGGGCCGACGGGCGATCCAGACGACGCCCAATCCGGAGATCGAACGGCTCACCAACTCCCTCAACACGATGCTCGACCGGTTGCAGGTCTCGTTCGAGGAGCGGCGTGACGCCGAGGACCGCGTCAAACGGTTCGCCGCCGATGCGTCACACGAACTGCGCACCCCGATCAGCACGATTGCCGGCTACTCCGAGGTGTACCTCTCGGGGGCGGCCACCGACACCGCATCGGTCGACAAGCAGATGTCCCGGATCCACAGCGAGGCCAACCGAATGGGCCGACTCGTCAACGACCTCCTCACCCTCGCCCGTCTCGACCAGGGTCGCAGCCTCCGCTTCGAGCCGGTCGACCTGAACTCGGTCATCGCCGACGCGGTGTCCGACGACAAGGTGATCGACCCGACACACTCACTCCGCTTCACGCCCTCGACGACCTCCGGGGCCGAGATCGTCGGAGACGCCGACGCGCTCCTCCAGGTGTTCGTCAATCTGATCGCCAACACCCGAGTGCACGCTTCGGGCTCGCACGCCGAGATCACGGTGACGTGCGACAAGCACGACGTCACGGTGATCGTCTCCGACGACGGACCCGGGATGACACCCGAGGTCGCCGATCACATCTTCGACCGCTTCTACCGGGCCGAGGAGTCACGAACGTCGAGCGTGCGGAGTTCGGGGCTCGGCTTGTCGATCGTCGCCGCGATCGTCGAGGCCCACGGAGGCACGATCGGAGTCGAGACGGATCTCGGTACCGGCACGACCTTCACCGTCACGCTTCCCACCGCGCCGACGGGTTGGATCTGACCCACTCCGTCAAACACGTGCCGAGCGTCGCTCAGCCGATCGCCTTCATGAACGACCACAGGTGGCCTTCGGGGTCGACGGCGCTGTACTCGCGGTATCCGTACGGTTGGTCGACGGGTTCGTAGCGCACGTTCGCGCCGTGCTCGACGGCGTGGCGATGATGTGCGTCGACATCTTCGACCATGATCGCCATCGTTGCGCTGGCGCCGCCGAGATGCTGCGGTGAGGCCAGCCCGAACTCCTCGGACTCCGGGTGCAGCCAGAGCTCGCCGTCGCCGGCCTGGATGGCGGCGTGGACGGCTCGACCGTCCTCGTCACGGGTGATCTCGCCCGGCCCGAAGCCGTACACGTTGGTGAGGTGGTCGAACGCCGCGGCGATGTCGGCGTAGACGATGATCGAGAGCCGTCGCTCGAGTGTGGGCTGGGTCATGTTCATGTCCTCCAGGAGGTCGAGGAGATCACCGGATGTGTCTCCGTTGTCATCGAGGTGATCGACGAGTTGGGTGAGTCGGTTCTGCTGTCGATGCTGCGCAGCGAGGGTGGTCTCGAGCGACGCGACATGGTCCTGCATCAGATCGCGCAGCCCCGATGCATCGTCGTCCAGACCCGACCGGACGGCGTCGAGCGAGAGGCCGAGCGAGCGGAGCACCGAGATGCGGTAGAGGCGTTCGATCTGGTCGGGCCCGTAGAGCCGATACCCGGCATCGGTTCGCCCGGTCGGCGCGACGAGCCCGATCTCCTCGTAGTAGCGCAGCGTGCGCACCGTCATTCCACTCCGTGCGGCGACTTCACCGATTCGCATCTCCGTGTTGCCTGGCGACCTCGTCATGTCGCCGACGGTACGGCATCACGCGACGTGAGGGTCAAGAGCGAACTGCGACGACGGACCCGAGATGCGGGACTTCAGGTGCCGGCTTCGTCGCCGTCCGGGTCGGTGATGACGATGCTGCTCTCCTCGGGATCCTGGCCGACGCCGATCAGCCCGCGCACGGCGTAGAACAGCATCAGAATCGTCGAGATGAAGATTCCGCCGGTCACCGATCCCCCGAGCAGAATTGCGTAGTACACCCACAGGTACCACCCTCGCTCGACGTCCGCCTCGCCCAGCGGAAAGCTCAGGAACATGAGCAGCATCACCGAGCTGACGATGACGGCCGTCGTCATCATCGAGATCTCCTGGATGCGGCGGTAGTGGCTCCGCCGGAAGTCCATGTCGTGGGAGATCGAGAAGGTGATCAGGGTCAGCATCAACGCGAGGATCGTGGCACCGCCGGCCACGTAGGCCGATGCCGCGAAGCGAACGGTCGGGAGGACGGCGTCGAGGAGCCGGCGGGCCTCGAAGGCGCTCGCCGTCCCGACGACGACCATGCCACCGAAGCCGATCACCCCGGCCGCCACGCCACCCATCGCCGCCCACCGCAGGTCGTCACGCCGCGTGGGTTCGTCCGTCGCGTCATCACTCTCGTTCGTCGTCGATGGGTGAGTGTCGGCCATGAGCTGACGCCTGCTTTCGGTGCGGTCGCGACCGATGACCTACCCCGGTCGAGCGATCGGCAAACCAGCTCACACCGGCGGAATCACAACACGGTGCGGGCGACCTCGTTGAGGACTCCGCCGCCATCGCCGTCCGGGACCGCCTGCTCGATCGTCACCTCGGCGTGATCGCCGTCGTACGCCAGCACGCACATGTTGTTGGCGAAGTACGGCCCGGTCGTCATCTCGATCGGAATCGCGTTGGGTCGCGCTCCGGTCAGCCGTCGGAGCAGGGCGCCGATCCGCCGACCGACTCCGGTGAGCGTGAAGCGCATCACTCCTCGCTCGGGCGGGATCAGGGCGTTGCGGATCGGGGAACTCACGACCTGATGCACCCTCGCATCTGACGGGCCGACGGCCACTTTCGCGGTGTAGCTGAAGTGGATGTCTCCCGATGCGATCACCACGGAGGCGGGGTTCTCGCCCGAGTCGTACAGCGTTTCGAGCAGTTCGACGAAGTCCGTGTACGAACGGTCGAAAGCGCTCCAGTCCTCGAGGTCGAGCGACCGGCGGACGCTCTCGGCCCACCGTCCAGCACGCCGGCCCCACGCCCCGTCGCAGACCCGCTCGTTCCAGAC
Source organism: Ilumatobacter sp. (assembly GCF_049588435.1). GTDB lineage: Bacteria > Actinomycetota > Acidimicrobiia > Acidimicrobiales > Ilumatobacteraceae > Ilumatobacter_A. The sequence continues at coordinate 16,861 of NZ_JBAVYV010000131.1, read as the reverse complement.
CTGGAGGTCGTGGAGTCCGGACGAGATGAACACCGGCAGTGTCGTGGCCAGAACCAGATGTCCGGAGTGTTCGAGTGCTCGGTCCCGGACCCACTCCCACTCGGACTCGTTGACCATCAATCGCCGATCCGCCTCGAGGACCCGTCCGTGGCGACAGTCGATCACGACGATACGAATCTCGCCGACATCGCGGAAGTAGCTGAAGCGGTGATCACCCGGATCGGAGTCGTTCACCTCGCCCGCCCACTGCTCGAGTCGTTCCGATGCATCGTCGACCGCGGTCAACTCGGCGAGCATCCCGTCTGCTCGGATCTCGTCGGGCGAGAGGTTCCCGAGGTGTTGGTAGATCCAGTACGACATCACGCTGCCGACCGCGTGCGGCTCCCACCACGGCTTCTCGTGGGTCTCGGCGATCCACGCCGCCGAGATGTTCCAGTCGTCGATCACGTCGTGGTCGTCGAAGATCATCATCGTCGGCAGGACCGAGAACAGCCACCGTTCGAGCGCCGGCGACCAGGCCTCGTGGTAGAGCCAGCAGTACTCGTCGAAGTTCGCGACGATCTCGGGCGGGAGGTCGCAATCGGAATCACGTCGCCGCTCGATCCGCTCCTTGGTGTTCGGCGACGAATCGTCCGCGTAGATCTGATCGCCGACCAGCAGCACCGCGGACGGCCATTCGGTCGGTTCCTGGTCGACCATCCGGCGGGCGTGCGCCCACAGCGAATCCACGCCGCGACCGCGATCGTCGGTTGCCGCTTCGGACGTGTAGGGCGCCTCGTGTGGAGCGGCTGCCCGACATGAACCGACCAGCATCGACACCCGATCATCGTCACGCCCGGTCGTGCGGATCACGCTCGGCGGGAGCTCGCTGTCGGGCATCGGCCACACCGGTCGGTCGTCGAGGTGCACGTCGTACGGGGTGACCGATCCCGGCTCGAGGCCCTCGACGATCACCAGGGCGTAGTGCTTGTCCCGCACCGTGAAGGTCGATGTCGAACAACCCAGCACCGACACGGTTCCGGGTCGCGCTGTTTCGACCCAGACGGTCGCCTCCGTCGCTCCCACCCACCGCAGCATCGGGCCCAGGATCAGACCGTCCGGCACGGACTCGTCGTCCCCCTCGTCCTCCGCGAGGGATGCCACCTCACGCTCGGTGTCAGCCATCGATCGAGTTCGTCTGCTCGAGCAACATCCCGGAACGATACGCGACCGCACCCGTCCCCGGGCTCGCCGGTGGTCGCCCGTGCCGATCGATGCGCGAATGTGGCTTTACCGACGCTTGATGTTAGGTTCCCCTACTACTCGAAGATCGGCCACCTGCTCACTCCGGTGAGCGTTCCGGTCACCGGCCCGCGAGTACGTCGCTCCACCCCCATCCGGAAGGAAACCCATGACCCCGACCCGAAGAGTTCTCACAGTCACCGCCGCCGCGTCCATCGTCATCGCGATATCGGCGTGCGGTTCGGACGACTCGTCCGCCGACGACGATGCATCCGACGCGGCCGCCACGGACGAGACCACATCCGAGGCGGTCGCCACCGACTCGCCGGTCGCCGACGACGCGTGGACACCGATCACGATCGAAACCGCGCTCGGCACCGCCACCATCGAGGAACAACCCGAGCGTGTCGCCACCGTGAACTGGGCCAACCACGAGGTCCCGCTCGCCCTCGGCGTGGTGCCGGTGGGGATGGCCGCAGCCAACTTCGGCGATGACGACGGAGACGGCCTGCTCCCATGGGTCACCGAGGAACTCGAGGAACTCGGCGCCGAGACGCCGGTGCTGTTCGACGAGACCGACGGCATCGACTTCGAAGCGGTCGCCGACACCGACCCGGACGTGATCCTCGCTGCCTACTCGGGACTCACGCAGGAGGACTTCGACACCCTCAGCGAGATCGCCCCCGTCGTCGCGTACCCGGAAGCCGCATGGGCGACCCCGTGGCGCGAGATCATCGAACTCAACAGCGAGGCGATGGGCATGGCCGAGGAGGGCGATGCGCTGATCGCTGACCTCGAACAGCAGATCGCCGACTCGGTGGCCGAGTACCCACAGATCGAGGGCATGTCGGCGATGTTCGCCGGCCACCTCGACCCGACCGACCTGAGCGAGGTCGGCTTCTACACGAGTCTCGACACCCGCGTGCAGTTCTTCGAGGACCTCGGTCTCGAGATCGCCGACGTCGTGGCGGAGGCATCGGAGGGCTCGGACCAGTTCTCGATGTCGCAGAGCACCGAGCAGATCCAGGTGTTCGACGACGTCGACATCATCGTCGGCTACGGCGACGAGAACGGCGAATTGATCGGCGCCCTGCAGGCCGATCCGCTGGCATCCAAGATCCCGGCCCTCGAGCGGGGTTCGGTGGTGTTCTTCAACGGAAGCACGCCGTTGGCGACGGCGGCGAACCCGACCCCGCTGTCGCTCTCGTGGGTGCTCGACGACTACGTCGCGATGCTCGCCGAGGCCGCCGATCAGGTCGAGTGAACCGGAACAGGTGACCGTTCTCGAACACCGGGCCGAGCCGGATGTCGCTGTCGTGCGGCGTCCGGCTCGGGCGCGCCTGGCGTGGCTCGTCGTCGTGTTCGCCGTGCTCCTCGTCGTGATGGTCGCCTCCGTCGCGATCGGGTCGCGGACGGTCAGCTGGTCGGAGGTCTGGGCCGCGCTCGGCGGCGCTCAGGACACGCTGGGGGAGGCCGCCGTGAGCAAACGAATTCCGCGGACGCTGCTCGCCGTTCTCGTCGGCGCGGCACTCGCGCTCGCGGGTGCCGTGATGCAGGGGGTGACGCGCAACCCTCTCGCCGACCCGGGGATCCTCGGCGTCAACATGGGAGCCTCCCTCGCCGTGGTGGTCGGGATCGCGTACTACCAACTCTCGTCGCCGACGAGCTTCATCTGGGTGGCGATCGCGGGCTCGACGGCCGCGGCGGTGTTCGTATACACCGTCGGCTCTCTCGGTCGCGGCGGGGCCACGCCCTTGAAACTCGCACTTGCCGGCGCCGCGACCTCCGCCGCGTTCGCCTCGCTCGTCAGCGCCGTCGTTCTCGGCCGCAACGACATCGCCGGGGGTGTCACGTCGTGGCAGATCGGCGGCGTCGGTGGGGCCACCTACGAGAAGCTCGGGTACATGCTGCCGTTCCTCGCGGTCGGCTTCGTCATCTGCATGCTGTCGGCCCGGGGACTCAACTCGTTGGCTCTCGGTGACGAACTCGCCGCCGGTCTCGGCCAGAACGTCGCGCTCACACGCGCGGTGGCGGCGCTCGGTGCCGTGATCCTGTGTGGCGCGTCGACGGCGATCGCAGGACCGATCGCGTTCGTCGGGCTCGTGGTCCCCCACGCCGTTCGGTTGATCTTCGGCGCCGACCACCGTTGGGTTCTCCCGATGTCGGCGGTCGTCGGTGCAACGCTGCTGACCGCCGGCGACGTCGTCGGCCGAGTCATCGCGCGCCCACAGGAGATCGACGTCGGGATCATCACAGCCCTGCTCGGAGCACCGGTGTTCATCTACATCGTGCGCCGCCAGAAGGTACGCGAGCTGTGAGCCTCGATTCCCTCGACCCGCTCGTCGTCGACCGCGGACACCCGGGCGGGGACGTCGTGGCGATCGCCGAATCGGTCGCCCGGAGCCGGGATCGCCGGTCGACCCGTCGCCGCGTCGTGATCACCACCCTCGCGTTCGGCGTGATCGTCGCGTTCGCGGTCACGCTGATGATCGGCAACACCGTCTACTCACCGGGGGAGGTGTTCCGCGTCATCCTCGGCCAGGAGGTACCGGGCGCGACGTTCACCGTCGGGAGGCTGCGCTTGCCGCGTGGAGTCCTCGCCGTCGCCGCCGGCGCATGTTTCGGCCTGGGCGGCGTGACGTTCCAGACGATGCTCCGCAACCCGCTGGCGAGCCCCGACATCATCGGAATCACGTCGGGTGCCGGTGCCGCGGCCGCGTTCGCGATCGTGATGCTGTCGTTGAGCGAGACCCAGGTGTCGATGTTCGCGATCGCCGCCGGACTCGGGGTCGCGCTCCTCGTGTACACGCTGTCGTTCAAGGACGGCGTCGTCGGCACCCGCTTGATCCTGATCGGGATCGGGATCGCCGCGATGCTCAACAGCGTCACCGCCTACGTCCTGTCGCAGGCCGCCGAGTGGGACCTGCAGCAGGCGTCCCGGTGGCTGGCGGGCAGCCTCAACGGCTCGACCTGGAACGACACCGTGCCGGTGCTCATGGCGATGATCGTGCTCGTTCCCGTCCTGCTCGTCCAGGCACGAAACCTCACGATGACCCAGCTCGGAGACGACACCGCTGGCGCCCTCGGGGTCCGCGTCGAACGCACTCGGATCATCGCCATCGTCGCCGCTGTCGGGCTGATCGCGTTCGCCACGGCAGCGTGCGGGCCCATCGCGTTCGTCGCCTTCCTGTCCGGTCCGATCGCGGCACGCATCGTCGGGACCACCGGATCGCTGCTGATTCCATCCGCGCTCGTCGGTGCTCTGCTCGTCCAGGTGGCCGACCTCTGCGGACAGTTCGCGTTCGACACGAGGTACCCGGTCGGCGTCATCACCGGCGTGCTCGGCGCCCCCTATCTCATCTACCTGATCATCCGCACCAACCGCGCCGGAGGCTCGATGTGACCACCACCCACTCCCTCGAAGTCGTCGACCTCCGTCTCGGCTACGGCGATCGCGAGGTGATCGACAGCCTCGATCTGGTCGTTCCGCCCGGCCGGGTGACGGCGATCGTCGGCCCCAATGCATGCGGCAAGTCGACGTTGCTGCGGTCGATGTCCAGGTTGCTCACACCGAAGCGCGGCCAGGTGTTGCTCGACGGCGAGCAGGTACACCGACTTCCCGCCAAGGAGGTGGCGCGCACGCTCGGGCTGCTGCCGCAGTCGCCGATCGCTCCGGAGGGGATCACCGTCGCCGATCTCGTCGGCCGCGGTCGGCATCCGCATCAGTCGATCTTCTCCCGGTGGAGCACGGACGACGACATCGCCGTGGCCGCTGCGCTCCAGGCGACCGAGACGGTCGACCTGGCCGACCGTCCCGTGGACGAGCTGTCCGGCGGTCAACGCCAACGGGTGTGGATCGCGATGTCGCTCGCTCAACAGACCGACCTGTTGCTCCTCGACGAGCCGACGACGTTCCTCGACGTGAGCCATCAGATCGAGGTGCTCGACCTGCTGACCGACCTCAACCGCGTCCGCGGGACCACGGTCGTGATGGTTCTCCACGACCTGAACATGGCCGCCCGCTACGCCGACCATCTGATCGCGCTGACCGGCGGTCGCCTCCACGCCGCGGGAGAGCCTCGCGAGGTTCTCACGGAAGACACCATCCGAGCCGTGTTCGGACTCGACAGCCAGGTGATCATGGACCCGACATCTGGTAAGCCATTGATGCTGCCGATGGGCCGACATCACATGAACACCTCGCTCCCCAGCAGGCGGTTCGACGAGGTTGCGAACGCACATTGGGCGCCGATTTCGGAAACGCCGCAACGAGAGGACAACCACCGTGGACGATGAGAACCTGATCACCGATCGCGCCCAGCTGCGCACCGTCTACCGAGAGCCGGGACAGCCCGTTCTCGACAAGGTGATCGACCACGTCGACGACGGGGCGGCCGGTTTCATCGCCCGCTCCCCCTTCATCGTGCTGGCCACATCGACGGAAGGGCGCGCCGACTCGTCACCGCGTGGCGGTCCTCCGGGGTTCGTGCGCGTGCTCGACGAACACCGACTCGCCTGGGGCGACCTCACGGGCAACAACCGCCTCGACTCGTTCGGCAACATCGTCGCCCAGCCGAGCATCGGGATGCTGTTCATCGTGCCCGGTGTCCTGGAGACGCTGCGGCTGTCCGGTTCGGCCGCGCTCGTCCGGGATCCAGCGATCCTCCAGGCCTGCGCGATCGACGAGCGCCTCCCGAAGACGGCCGTGGTCGTGACCGTCGACGAGTGCTACATCCAGTGCGGCGCGGCCCTGCGACGCAGTGGGATGTGGGATGCGACCACGTGGCCCGACGACGAGTCCCGTCCGTCCGGGGCGGCGATCCTCCGGGACCACCTCGGTGTCGAGACACCCGCCGCGGACATCGAGGCCGGTCTCAACGAGTACTACGACAACCACATCTGGGTCGCCGGAGGTCGCGACGACTGAGTCGAGCGAACCTCCGGATGGTGACGTTCGGTGCGTCGGACGTCAACCGGCGGGTCCGATCGGGCGGTCACCGGCGATGCTGATGCGGTCCATCACCCGCCGCTGCGGGTGGTAGTCGCTCGAGGCGTAGTGCTGCGTGGCGCGGTTGTCCCAGAACGCGACCGCGCCGGGCGTCCAGCGGAACCGGACCTGGTACTCGGCGCGGGTCATCTGGCGGTACAGGATCGCCAGGAGTTCGTCGCTCTCGGCGGCATCGACTCCGACGATGTGCTGGGTGAAGATCGGATTCACGAAGATCGTCCGACGGCCGGTCTCGGGATGGACCCGCACGATCGGGTGCTCGACGGGCGGGAACTGCTCGGCGAGCATCTGCACGGCGTCGTCGGGCATCGTCCGCCCGAACGAGAAGCGCCAGTCGTGGACCGCGCTGCGTCCGTCGATGCGTGCCTTGACGTCGTCGGCCAGTCCGTCGTACGCGGCGCCGGCATCGGCCCACAACGTGTCGCCACCGACGTCGGGGACCTCGACGGCGCGGAGCACCGCACCGAACGCCGGGGTCAGGTTCCAGGTGATGTCGGTGTGCCACTCGTTCTCGTATCCACCGGTCACGGCGTCCTTGGCGAGGGTGACGACGTCGACATCGGTCTGGCCGGGCTGCACGTACTTGAAGAACGGGTGCTGTTCGAGCTCGCCCCAGTGTTCGGCGAATCGCCGGTGCTGATCCCGGTCGATGTCCTGGTCGCGGAAGAACAGCACCTTCCACTCGAGCAGCGCCTGGCGAAGTTCGGCCCATGTCTCGTCGTCGATGTCGGAACCGAGATCGATGCCGTCGATCTCGGCGCCGATCGTCGGCGTGCACGGGCGGATCGTGAGCCGTCGGTACTCGCGGTGCTCGAACGTGTCGGGGACGCGCGGGAAGACGCGGGGCCCCATGTCGAGGATCGATGTCATCGTTGTTCTCCGTTCAGCAGGGTTTCGGGAATGTGGGTTCGGTCGAGGAGTTCGAGCGTCTGCTTCGACGACGGTTGATCGACGATCGCGGCGGCCACGTCGACGAGATCGCTCAGCACGACCTCGATCGGCAGGGCGGAGCCGCGGTCGCCATCGCGTCGGATCTCGAAGTCGGCCAAGCTGCCCACGGCCGTGGCGAATGCGCTCTGCACACGCCGACGGCGCAGCGAGTCGGGCAGGTGGGCGAGATGCGCGATCAGACGATCGTTGGTCACCCGAAAGGTGCGACCCTCCACGCTGCGCTCGACGATCGTGGCGACGTGGGGATCGGACATGCAGCGGTACAGGAACCGCGCCCAGCAGCTGTCGGGATCCCCGATACAACGCTCGGCGAACGGCACGATCAGCGCCTCGACCAACCGGCGGGTCGACGGGTCGGACTCTCGATCGATCACATCGAGCAGTTCCTCGCGTCGTCGAGCGACCTCGGCCATCCGAGTGGCCAGGATCGCCTCCACGAGGCCGTCCCAGGTCCCGAAGTGGTACGTGATCGCCGCTTTGTTGCGCTGGCCCGCGGCGACGAGCACCTCGCGTGCCGACACCGATGCCAGACCGCGTTCGGCGATCAGACGTTCCGCTGCATCGATCATCCGACCTTTCGCCAGCTCGGATCGAGAGTCGGTCGGTGCCACGTCTGCATCTTAAGGCATACTCCTTACATTGCAAGGAGACTTCCCGTCGGCCGTGACAGTGGGCCATTCCGACCATGTACGGTCGGCCGTCGGGGGTTCCGCAACGAGCGACTCTGGGGGTCGGACATGTACGCAGCACAACACGCGATCGAGCATCCGGATCAGCCGGCGTTCATCATGGCGTCGACCGGTGAGGCGGTCAGCTACCGCGACTTCGAGGCGCGCAGCAATCAGCTCGCGCACCTGCTGAATTCGCACGGCCTCGGCCCGCGCGATCACTACTCGATCTTCATGGAGAACAACGACCGCTACTTCGAGGCGTGCGCCGCGGGAGAGCGATCCGGGATGTACTACACGTGCATCAACTCGTATCTCACGGCTGACGAGATGAGGTACATCGTCGACAACTCCGAGTCCCAGGTCCTGATCACGTCGACCGCGAAGTTGCCGGTGGTCATGGAAGCTCTGCCGAGCCTCGACCACGTGTCGCTGATCCTCGTCGTCGGTGGCGCACCCGACGGCGCCGACGACCGACTGCAGGACTACGCGAGTGCGATCGCCGACCAGCCGACCGGGGCGCTCGAGCACGAATTGCTCGGAACCGCGATGCTCTACTCATCGGGCACGACGGGCCGGCCGAAGGGCATCATCCGCCCGCTCCCCGAGCAGCATCCGTCGGAACAACTTCCACTGTTCGGGTTCCTCGCGAATCTGTGGCACTACCGCGACGGAATGATCTACCTGTCGCCCGCGCCGCTGTATCACTCCGCTCCGCAGGCTGCGGTCAACCTCACGATCCGACAAGGCGGGACCGTGATCGTCATGGAGCGGTTCGACCCGATCGACTACCTCCGCCTGATCGAGCGATACCAGGTGACGCACAGCCAACTCGTGCCCACCATGTTCAGCCGGATGCTGAAGCTGCCGGTCGATGATCGCGAGCGGTTCGATCTCTCCTCCCTCGAGTTCGCGGTGCACGCCGCCGCGCCGTGCCCCGTCCGGGTGAAGGAGCAGATGATCGACTGGTGGGGTCCGATCATCCACGAGTACTACGGAGCGACCGAGGGGCTCGGCTTCTCGGCGTGCAACAGCGAGGAGTGGCTCGCACACAAGGGCACCGTCGGCAAGATCGTGCTCGGCGAGGTGTTCGTCGCCGACGACGACATGAACGAGATGCCGACCGGCACTCCCGGGACCCTGTGGTTCAAGTCCGGAACCGACTTCCAGTACCACAACGATCCGGACAAGACCGCCGAGTCGACGTCGGGTGACGGAACGATGACCACGGTCAACGACGTCGGGTACGTCGACGAGGACAACTTCTTGTACCTCACCGATCGCAAGACGTTCATGATCATCTCGGGCGGCGTGAACATCTATCCCCAGGAGACCGAGAATCTGCTGATCACCCACCCGAAGGTGGCCGACGCAGCCGTGTTCGGAGTGCCGAACGAAGATCTGGGCGAAGAGGTCAAGGCCGTCGTGCAGCCGATGCCCGGCATCGAACACGACGACGCGCTGGCACGCGAACTGATCGAGTTCTGCAGCGAGCACCTGGCGCGCCAGAAGGTGCCGCGCTCGATCGACTTCGACGCCGGTCTCCCCCGACTCCCCACCGGCAAGCTCTACAAGCGCATCCTCCGCGACCGCTACTGGGCCGACGGCGCCAGCAACATCGTCTAGTCCCGCACCCGTGTGCCGTCCTCGGTGTTGGACGACACGCGGAACACCGGCGGACGCTCGCGGCTGCCTATCGTCTCCGGTCGTGAAGATTCCCACTGCACCCATCGTCGCTGCCGGACTGATCGGCGGGTACCTCATCGCTCGCGAGACCGGGAACCGCCCACTCGGCGGTGCCGTGTTGGCCGGTGCGGGAGTGATCGCCGGGAGGCAATGGGTCCGCACCACGGGCCCCGTCGGCGCGGTTGCGCTCTCGGCGGTCTACGTCGGCAGCTTCGGTGCGTCGCACCCGCTGGCGAAGCAGATCGGAGCGTGGCCTGCGGTCATGAGCGCTGCCTCGGCGAGTGCCGTGACCTCCTGGCTCGTCTCCGATCGCCGCGCCTGACCGTCGCGACCGCAGCGCCGTGGACGATCCCTTGGCAACGGTTCAACAAGCGAGCTGCACGTCGCCGAGCGGGCCGATCGTCCGACGAATGAGGGGAACACCGGGGCGGTAGGCGAGGTGGTGGTGTGTCGGCGCGTCGAGGATGACGGCATGTCCGGCTGACCCAGGCGCGAGTCGGCCGACATCGGTTCGTTGCAGCGCCGCTGCGCCGCCGATCGTGACCGCCTGGATCGCTTCGTCGATGGTCATGTTCATCTCGCGCACGGCGAGAGCGATGCAGAACGAGATCGAGGTCGTGTAGCTGGATCCGGGGTTGCAGTTCGATGCGAGCGCCACCGTGGCGCCGGCCTCGATCACCCGTCGGGCATCCGCGTACGGCTGACGCGTCGAGAAGTCAGCGGCCGGCAAGAACGTGGCGACGGTGTCGCTTCCCGCGAGCGATTCGATGTCGCGATCGGTGAGGTAGGTGCAGTGGTCGACCGAGGCGCAGCCGCACTCGACGGCCAGCTGCACGCCGGGCCCGTGGCCGAGTTGGTTGCCGTGGAGGCGGAGCCCGAGCCCGGCAGCTCGGCCGGCCTCCAGGACGGCGCGTGATTGGTCGACGTCGAACGCGCCGACCTCGCAGAACGCATCGATCCACTTCGAGTGCGGTGCGGCGGCGTCGAGCATCTCGTTGCAGACGAGGTGGATGTAGTCGTCGGGACGGCCTGCGAACTCCGCCGGAAGCAGGTGCGCCCCCAGGTAGGTCGTCTCGGTGGTGTGCGCCTGTGCGATCTCGACCGAGCGAACCTCGTCGACGACGTTCAGGCCGTATCCGGACTTGATCTCGATCGTGGTGGTTCCCGCACGATGGGCCTCGGCGAGCCGCTGACGGACGAGTCGGTCGAGCTCGTGGGTCGGAGTGCCGCGGGTGGCCTCGGTGGTGACCCTGATGCCTCCGCCGTCGTAGAGCTGACCGGCCATACGCGCCGTGAATTCCTGGGCACGATCGCCGGCGAACACGAGGTGCGTGTGGGAGTCGACGAAGCCCGGCAGCACACAGGCCCCGTCGGCATCGATGCAGACGTCCGCGACCGCGCCAGCGGGTCCGACGTGTTCGACCACGCCACCGACGATGACGACGCTGGCGTCCTCGACGATGCCGAGCGGTCCGCGGCCGGTCTCGGGGTCGTTCGTGATGAGCGAACCGATGTTGTCGATCACCAGCGATCGGGGCTCCGTCGGCGTTGTCGATGGTGCGACGTCGGTCGGGTCAGTCATCGTCCATCAACTCCGTGATGCACGCATCGAGTTCGCGGGTGACGTCGACCGTTGCGTGGTGTCGGTCCTGGACCAGGTGACGACCGTCGACGAACACGTCCGTCACGTCACTCGCTGTTGCAGCGAAGACCGTCGTCTCGACGACAGCCGTCGATGGTGTCCCGGCGGTCCGTACGGAGTCGAGCGCGACGGTGACGAGGTCGGCGCGCTGACCGACGGCGATCGTGCCCGCATCGTCCCAGCCGAGGCCGCGGTGCCCGTTCGCGGTCGCCATCGTCAACAGGTCGGCGGCTGTGTGTGTGCCTCGCCGGCGGCTGCGGAGTCGCTCGTCGAGTTCGACGGCACGGGCTTCTTCGAAGAGGTCGATGACGGCGTGCGAGTCGGAACCGAGCGCGATGGTGACATTCTCGTCGGCGAGGGCGGCGGTGGGTCCGATGCCGTCGCCGAGGTCCCGTTCGGTGGTCGGACACATGACGACCGTCGCGCCAGCGGCGCCGAGCAGCTTCAGGTCGTCGGCCTCGAGTTGCGTTGCATGAACGGCCGAGAAGCGATCGGTGAGCACGCCGGCCTCCGACAGCAGGCGAACCGGCGTGACCCCGTGATGATCTCGACACGCCTCGTTCTCGGCGACCTGTTCCGACACGTGCGCGTGGAGCGGCATCTGATGTGCTCCGGTCCACTCACCGACCACCTGCGCGGCTCGCGGGTCGACCGCGCGAACGGAATGGATCGCTCCCCCGAGTCGGTGCGTACCGCTCGCAGCCAGATCCTCGATCCGCTGGATCCATGCTTCCGCTGAGCCGTCGCTGAATCGGCGCTGCGCATCGGCGGGCGCGGCATACCCATCGGGGCCGAGACCGCCGTGGAGGTAGAGGGTGTCGAGCAGTGTCAGGCGGATCCCGGCTTCGTCGGCGGCCGCGAGCATCGCCTCGCCCATCGCATTCGGATCGGCGTACGGGGTCCCGTCGGGTTGGTGGTGGAGGTAGTGGAATTCGCCGACGCACGTGACCCCGGCGAGCGCCATCTCGGCGAAGACCGCCCGGGCAAGGCGGTGGGAGGAGTCCGGCGTGAGCCGCTCGGCCGCCCGGTACATGAGCTCGCGCCACGTCCAGAACGTGCCGCGATCGGCCTGAGTGCGCGAGCGCAGCGCGCGGTGGAATGCGTGGCTGTGGGCATTGGCGAGGCCGGGGATCGTGAAGCCAGCGAGGCGGGTGGCGCCGGGCGGCGCTGCACCGACATGCGCACCGACGTCGATGGCGGCGAACCGGCCGTCGAGGATCTCGATCGTCACGTCCCGCTGTGGCCGACCATCGACCAGCGCGGATTCGCACCAGACCTGACTCATGATGGCTGCATCACGAACCGACACGCTCCACGAAGGCGGTGATCCGCTCGATGAACGCCGCACGGTGATGTGCCTCGAACTCGTCCCAGGTGGCGATGGTCGACGGGTCGGTGACCTTGTCGATGAACAACACGCCGTCGAGGTGGTCGCACTCGTGCTGCCATGTCCCGGCCGTGAGACCGCGCTTGATCTCGTCGTGTTCGACGCCGTCTCGGTCGAAGTAGCGCACGCGGATGTTGACATGCCTGCGCACCGACCCCCGGAGCGGCACCGACAGACAGCCCTCGTTGATGTCGACCATCTCGTCGTCGAGCGGTTCGATCACCGGGTTGATCGCAACCGTCAACGGGATCCGCGGCTTGTACGGATAGCGAGGGTTGTCGCCGACCTCCATGACCGCGATCCGCAGCCGTTCGTCGATCTGCGTTGCCGCGAGGCCCGCCCCGCTGGCGTGACGCATCGTCTCGATCAGGTCGTCGATCAGCCGCTGCACGTCGGCGCCGGCGATGTCGTCGATCGGTACGTCGTCGGCGACGACGCGCAACGTCGGGTGGCCGATCGAGAGCACGGACCGAACCGTCACGATGCGCCGACCAGCCCCTCGGACCGTGTCCACAGCATCGGGAACAGCGGGTGATCCATCGGGGCGCCGTCGGGGATCTCGGCGACGAGATCGTCGAACGGGGGCGAGGTGGTCCAGCGTCGTGGAGCGTGGACCATGTCGTCGCCGAGGTAGCGCACGGACAGGACACGCCGTCGATTCGCACCGGACACGCCGCCGGCTCCGTGGACAGTGAGCATGTTGAAGAACACCGCATCACCCGGTTCGAGTTCCCAGCCGAGCACTCGCCAGCGGCCCGGCTCGACGGCGTTGTCCGCGTCGAAATCGGGCAGTTCCGCGAGGCTGCCGTCGGGGAACCACTTGGCCTGGTCGTCGAGGAACGTCCGCGGCATGTACCACGGTCCACGGTGCGTGCCGGCGATGAACTCGAGGGTGGCGGAGCGATCGACGGGGTCGACGGGAAACCACATGCTCGCGTTCTGCTCGCCGTCGACGTTGTAGTACGGCTGGTCCTGATGCCACGGGGTGCGCTGCTTCGTGCCGGGCTCCTTGACCAGGACGTGATCGTGATAGAGGCGCGTCGCACGCGAGCCGGTCAGATGCGCCGCGATCTCGGCTCCGGGCGACTCCCGGATGAAGCGTTCCATCGCGGGCAACCGGCTCCAGTTGCAGAAGTCCTCGACGAACGCACCATCGCTGTCCCCGCTCGCCCGCTTCGCCCGGGGCGACAGGTCCGCGAGGTTCTCGTCGATCGCGGTTCGCGCCCCATCGACCTGCTCGGGTGTGAACGCCTGACGGACACACACCGCGCCGTCGGCGTCGTAGTCGCCTTCGATCGTCCACGTGCTCACGGTGTCGCTCCGGCAGCGCCCCGCATCGGAATCGTGACGCCTCGCTCGTCCGCGACCTCGATGGCTCGTTCGTATCCGGCGTCGACGTGACGGATCACTCCCATCGCTGGATCGTTCGTGAGCACGCGTTCCAGCTTCTCATCTGCGAGAGCGGTTCCGTCGGCGAGACTGACTTGCCCAGCGTGCATCGACCGGCCGATGCCGACCCCACCGCCGTGGTGCAGGCTGACCCAGGTGGCACCCGAGCAGGTGTTGACCAGGCCGTTGAGGAGCGGCCAGTCCGCGATCGCGTCGGAGCCGTCGATCATGCCTTCGGTCTCGCGGTAGGGGGAGGCCACCGAACCCGAGTCGAGGTGGTCCCGGCCGATCACGATCGGGGCCGACAGTTCTCCGGAACGCACCATCTCGTTGAATCGCAGACCGAGTCGGTGACGTTCACCGTACCCGAGCCAGCAGATCCGCGCGGGAAGGCCTTGGAACGCGACGCGCTCCCCCGCCAACCTGATCCAGCGGTGCAGGCCCTCGTTGTCGGGGAACTCGTCGAGAACGGCCCGGTCGGTGGCGGCGATGTCGGCCGGGTCACCGGACAACGCGACCCAGCGGAACGGTCCGAGCCCTTCACAGAACAGGGGCCGGATGTAGGCGGGGAGGAAGCCGGGATAGTCGAAGGCGCGTTCGAAGCCGCCGAGCTTCGCTTCGGCGCGCAGGCTGTTGCCGTAGTCGAAGACCTCCGCACCGGCGTCCATGAACCCGACCATCGCCTCGCAGTGTGCTGCCATCGCCGCGCGTGACCGACGGGTGAACTCGGCCGGATCGTTGCGCTTCAACTCGTCGGCAGCCTCGGGGGTGAGGTCGTTGGGCATGTAGCTGAGGGGGTCGTGGGCGCTGGTCTGGTCGGTGACGATGTCGGCGTCAACCTGGTCGGCGAGCAGTCGCGGCACGATGTCGGCGGCGTTGCCGAGCAGGCCGACCGACAGCGGGGTGCGGTTCGCCTTGGCTTCGTGGACCCGGCGCACGGCGGTGATGTAATCGGGCGCGATCTCGTCGAGATAGCGGTGGTCGACGCGGCGTTGCAGCATCCGTTGATCGCAGTCGATGACGAGCACGACGCCGTCGTTCATCGTGACGGCCAGCGGTTGCGCGCCGCCCATGCCACCCGCGCCGGCCGTGATCGTGAGCGTGCCGGCAAGGGTGCCGTTGAAGCGCTTGCGCGCGATCTCGGCGAAGCATTCGTAGGTGCCCTGCAGGATTCCCTGCGTGCCGATGTAGATCCACGATCCGGCGGTCATCTGGCCGTACATCGTGAGGCCCTGGTGTTCGAGGCGGCGGAACTCGTCCCAGTTCGCCCAGTCGGGCACGAGATTCGAGTTCGCGATGATCGCCCGCGGTGCCCACTCGTGCGTACGCATGACGCCGACCGGTTTGCCGGATTGGACGAGCATCGTCTCGTCGCGCTCCAGCGTCTCGAGCGTGCGCAACATCGCCCGGTACGAATCCCAGTTGCGCGCCGCCCGTCCCGTGCCGCCGTACACGACGAGCTCGTCGGGATTCTCGGCGACCTCGGGGTCGAGGTTGTTCTGCAACATCCGATACGCGGCCTCCTGCGGCCAGCCCTTGCAGTTCAGATCGGTCCCGCGTGGCGCGGCGATGTTCGTGACGGGCGTTCCGATCGGACCAAACGAGTTGCTCATGCCTTGCATCCTGCGCGCAGGATCTCTACGATGTCAACCGTTCACATCGATTGTCAATGTGTGACAATCCCGAATCACTGAGGAGGACCGTGGCGACGACCACCACCGCAACCGGGGATGCAACCGCCGACGAGACCGGCGTGCCGCGTTCGATCAACCGCGTCCTCGACCTCTTCGAGATCGTGCTCGCCGAACGCAACTGCAACCTGACCGCGGCAGCAAGCGCAGCTGGGCTCACGCCCACCACCGCGTTGCGCTACCTCCGAGCACTCGAGGCGCGCGGCTACGTCGACCGCGACGAGGCTGGCGACTTCTCCGCCGGCCCGACCATCCTGCGCATCACCGCCTCACTCCGCGGCGGCACCGTGCTCGACCGGCTCGCAGCGACCGCCCAACCCCACCTCGAACGACTCGCGGAGCACACCGGCGAGTCGAGTTACCTCGCGGTGAGCGACGGCCGCACCGGCACCTACATCGCCACCGCCGAGAGCCCGCGCGCGATCCGTCACGTCGGCTGGATCGGCCAGAACGTCACCCTCGACGGCTCGGCACTCGGCGCCGCGCTCGAGGCGCCCGGCACCACCGTCACGCGGACCGGCGCCATCGAAGCCGACATCACCGCGATCAGCCGAGCACTCCCGCCGAACGGGAAGCTCGGACTCGCGATCTCGATCGTCGGACCCGAGCACCGATTCTCCGACGACATACGCGTCGCCCACGACGCTGAGATCTGCGCGACCGTCGACGCACTCACGCACGAACTCCGCACCAACGGAGAGGACTTCACCTCATGACCATCCACCTCGACGGACCCGGCGTCACCATCGCCGATGTCGTCGCCGTCGCCCGTCACGCCGAACCGGTCGAACTCACACCCGCGGCGATCGAACGCATGGCGGCCGCCCGCGCGATCGTCGAACAACTCGCGGAGGGCGCGCCGAAGTACGGCATCTCCACCGGCTTCGGCGCCCTCGCGACCGTGTCGATCCCACCCGAACGTCGGCGCGCCCTCCAGGTCGCGCTCGTCCGCTCCCACGCCGCCGGCATGGGTGACCCGGTGGAGGACGAGGTCGTTCGGGCGATGGTTCTGCTGCGTGCGCGGACCCTCGCGCTCGGCAACAGCGGTGCTCGTCCGCTCGTCGCCCAGGCGATGGTCGACATCCTCAACGCCGACATCACTCCGATCGTTCCCGAGTACGGATCGCTCGGCGCCAGCGGTGACCTCGCGCCGCTCGCGCACGGAGCGCTCGCTCTCCTCGGTGAGGGAGACGTCGTCCACGACGGGCGGGTTCGACC